>NZ_JAAGOZ010000030.1:0-66865 GCF_010499845.1 Salipiger sp. PrR007
CATGACCCGCTCAGCATAATCCAAGGTGGGTCACTTCTCGATGGAAACCCCGGGTCAGTTCTGGGTGGAAATCAACATGTTCGAACTTTCTCCGCTTAGGCGCGCCATAATCCTTTGATCTGTAGAAGCTCCCCAGCCGCTCGAAGCGGAAGGTCGTGTGGGCGCTTTGGCGCCCTGTTTCCGCCCGTGCTTCAAGGCCCGACACTGCGACAATCAACACGCGTGCGGCCTTTGCTGTGCAGGTTAGGCTTTCGTCCCGGGCAAGCCGCGCTTGAGAGCGCGCTTACCTGGAAAAGCCCTGGAGGGCCTCAAAGACCGAGCTCAGCTGCGCAGGCGCCAGCCGGTGCGGAATATCCACCAGATCACCGCGAGACAGAGCCCGGTGAAGGCGGCGATGGCCAGCAGGCTCAGGCCAATCGGCACGTCGGCCGTCCCGAAGAAGGCCCAGCGGAAGCCCGAAATAAGGTAGACCACCGGGTTGAACAGCGTGATCGTCTGCCAGATCGGCGGGAGCATGGAGATCGAGTAGAAGCTGCCCCCAAGGAAGATCAGGGGCGTGACCACAAGCAGCGGCACCAGTTGCAGCTGCTCGAAGTTGCCCGCCCAGATGCCGATGATGAAGCCGAGCAGCGAGAAGCTGATGCAGGTGAGCAGCAGGAAGGCGACCATGGCCAGCGGGTGCGCCACGTGAAGATCGACGAAAAGGTTGGCCGTGGCGAGGATCACCACGCCGATGAACAGCGCCTTGGTCGCCGCCGCCCCGACATACCCGATGACGATCTCGAGAAAGTTCACCGGGGCCGAGAGCAGCTCGTAGATCGTGCCGATGAACTTCGGAAAGTAGATGCCGAAGCTGGCATTGGAAATCGCCTGGGTGATGACCGAGAGCATCACCAGCCCGGGCACGATGAAGGCGCCGTAGCTGACGCCTTCGACCTCGTCGATGCGCGAGCCGATGGCGGCGCCGAAGACCACGAAATAGAGAGACGTCGAGATCACCGGCGAGATGAAGCTTTGCAGCAGGGTGCGGAAGAAGCGGGTCATCTCGTAGCGGTAGATGGCCCAGACACCATAGAGGTTCATGCCTCAGACTCCTCTTTGTGGACCATGCTGACGAAGATCTCCTCGAGCGAGCTCTGCCGGGTCGAGACATCGCGCACGGCGATGCCCTCGGCGGCGAGATCGGCCATGAGCCGGGCGATGCCGCTGCGCTCGGCGGTGCTGTCGTAGCTGTGCACCAGCATGTGGCCCTGCTCCTCCAGATCGAGCCCGCGGCCTTGCAGCACCGGCGGCAGCGCGCTGAGCGGCGCATCGAGCGAGATGCGCAGCTCCTTGCGGCCGAGCCGTGTCATCAGGCTCTGCTTTTCCTCGACCAGCAGGATGCTGCCGTGGTTGATCACCCCGATGCGGTCGGCGATGGCTTCGGCTTCCTCGATATAGTGGGTGGTCAGGATAATCGTGGTGCCCTGCGCCTTGAGACCGGCGACGATTTCCCACATGTCCCGCCGCAGCTCGACATCGACGCCCGCGGTGGGCTCGTCGAGGAACAGCACCCTGGGCTCATGCGCCAGCGCCTTGGCAATCAGCACGCGGCGTTTCATCCCGCCCGAGAGCGCGCGGATCGGCGTGTCCTTCTTGTCCCAGAGCGAGAGGCGGCGCAGCACGTCCTCGATCAGCGCGTCGTCGCGCTTCAGCCCGAAGAGCCCGCGTGAGAAGCGCACGGTATTGATCACCTTCTCGAAGGGTTCGAGGTTGATTTCCTGCGGCACCAGGCCGACCAGCCTGCGCGTCTCGCGGTAGTCGGTGATCACGTCGTGCCCGCCGACCTGGATGTGCCCGCCGGTGGGGGTGACCAGCCCGCAGATGATCGAGATCAGCGTCGTCTTGCCCGCGCCGTTGGGGCCAAGGAGCGCGAGGATTTCGCCTTCCTCGATGGCCAGGTCGACGCCCTTCAGGGCCTCGAAACCGCCGTCGTATTTCTTTGTGACCTGTGCCACCTCGACCATGGGCATGGGATGATCTCCGCGTGATGTGAGCGCAAACCTAGGTCCGCCAGCGCAAAGCGCAACGTGCGATACCGCAGGGATGGCTGTGCGGCAGAGGCCTGCTGCCTGTTTTCGTCAGGATCAGCGGCAAGGCCCTGTCGAAGAGGTGTGCCACGTCCTCAATTCGCCAAGTCCTTAAAAGGGCAATAGTGTTGTGAGGTTGCATATGGCGCTCGCGCGCGGGCCGCGCTAGAGCCGTGGCATGACACTCGCCGCATCACCCACCAGCCTTCACCGCCCCGGCCTTGGAATCGCGCTGATCTGCGCGGGCGTTGCGGGGATCTCGATCAACGACATGCTGATCAAGCTGCTCTCGGGCGGCTATCCTCTGCACCAGATCGTCGCGACCCGTGCAGCGGTCGGCCTGTGCATCATCCTCGTCATGCTCAAGCTCGAGGGCGGCTGGAAACTCCTGCGCAGCGATACGCCGCTGCTGCACCTGGCGCGCGGTGTTCTGGTGGTGCTCGCCAACATGAGCTTCTACGCCTCGGTGGCGATCATCCCGCTGGGGCAGGCGACGGCGCTCTTCTTCGTGGCGCCGCTCTTCATCACGCTGCTCTCGGTGCCGATCTTGGGCGAGAAGGTGGGGCCGTGGCGGCTCGGCGCGGTGTTTGTCGGTTTTCTTGGCGTGGTGGTCATGCAGCAACCCTGGGCAGAGGCGCCGGCGGGGCCCGAGGCTTCGCGGCTGGTGCTTTTGCTGCCGGTGATCTCGGCGCTGCTCTATGCGCTTCTTCAGGTGCTCACGCGCAAGCTTGGTGTCACCACCCGGGCTTCGGCGCTGGCGGTGCACCTGCAGCTGATGTTCCTGGTGGTTTCGGCGGGGTTCTACCTCGTGGCGGGCGACGGGCGCTACATGGACGCCTTCGAGAGCGAGGCCGCCCGCTTCCTGCTGCGCCCCTGGGTGCTGCCGAGCGCAAGCGACGCGCTTGTCTTTCTGACACTTGGCTGCATTTCGGGCTTTGTCGGCTACGCGCTGAGTGCCTCCTACCGGATGGCCGACGCGGCGGTCATCGCGCCCTTCGAATACGTCGGGCTGCCGCTGGCGATTTTCTGGGGCTGGGCGATGTTCGGCGAATGGCCGGTTTCCGCGACCTGGATCGGCTGCGCGCTGATCGTCGGGGCGGGGCTTGTGGTCTTCCTGCGCGAGCGGGCTCGGGCCCGTCCGCAACCGGGACGGCGGCGCCGAAGCACCGCCGTCCGGCGCTGAGGTCAGATCAGGCCGTCACCGTGCTGCGCACGGTGTCGATCATCAGTTGAACGTTCTCGGGGTCGGCGTCGGGCGTGATGCCGTGGCCGAGATTGAAGATGTGCGGTCCCTTCGAGAAGGCCTTCACCACCCGCTGCGTCTCGCGCACCAGCGCGTCGCCGCCGGTGACCATGTGCGACGAGGCAAGGTTGCCCTGCACGCAGCCCGCGACTTGCACGTGCTCGGCGGCCCATTCGGGGGTCACACTGTCGTCGACCGCGACGCAATCGGCGCCGGTGGCCTGATGGAAGCCGATGTAGCCTTCGCCCGCCTGGCGCGGGAAGGCGATGACCGGCAGGCCGGGGAAGCGCGTTTTCATTTCCTGGGTGATGATGCGGGCGGGCTCCAGCGCGTACTTGCGGAAATCATCCCCCTCGAGCGAGCCCGCCCAGCTGTCGAAGAGCTTCACAACTTCGGCGCCTGCCTCGACCTGCTTGGTCAAATACTCGATGGTGCCCTGCGTCAGCACGTCGAGGATGCCCTCAAAGAGCTTGCGGTTCTCGGCCTTCAGCGCATGCGCCGGGCCCTGGTCCTTGGTGCCGCGCCCGGCGATCATGTAGGTGGCGACGGTCCAGGGCGCCCCGGCAAAGCCGATCAGCGTGGTCTCGGACGGGAGCTCGCGCGAGAGGATCTTCACCGTCTCGTAGACCGGGTTGAGGGTGTCATGGATCGCGCCCACAGGCTTCAGCGCGGCGAGATCGGCGTCGGTCTGGATGGTCGAGAGCCGCGGACCCTCGCCGGTGACGAACCACAGGTCGAGCCCCAGCGCCTGCGGCAGCAGCAGGATGTCGGCAAAGAGGATCGCCGCGTCGAAGTTGTAGCGGCGGATCGGCTGCAGCGTCACCTCGGCGGCAAGCTCGGGGTTGTAGCACAGCGACAGGAAGTCCCCGGCCTGGGCGCGGGTGGCGCGGTACTCGGGCAGGTAGCGTCCGGCCTGGCGCATCATCCAGACCGGCGGGGTGGGCAGCGTTTCGCCGGCCAGCGCGCGCAGGATCGTCTTGGTCATGGGAACCCCCGACTGTCTCGTGTCATTCAAGTCTCTCTCTTGGGGGCGGCAATATGTCAAAACGGCCCCCATTGCCACAGCTCCTCCCGCGACATAAAGCTCGGCCCATGACAATCGAGACCCCCATCGCCCTGCCTTCGCCCGACGCCCCCCTCAAGATCGGCACCCGCGGCTCGCCGCTGGCGCTGGCGCAGGCGCATGAGACCCGCGACCGGCTGGCCGCGCATTTCGACCTGCCCGCCGAGGCCTTCGAAATCGTCGTGATCAAGACTACCGGCGACGACCGCGCGATGATCGCCGCGGACCGGCCTCTGAAGGAGATCGGCAACAAGGGGCTGTTCACGAAAGAGATCGAGGAGCAGCTGATGTCCGGCGGCATCGACATCGCTGTGCATTCAATGAAGGACATGCCGACCGAGCAGCCCGAGGGGCTGATCCTCGATTGCTACCTTCCGCGCGAGGACGTGCGCGACTGCTTCATCTCGCCCTCGCATTCTGCCATCGCCGAGCTGCCCGAGGGGACGGTTGTCGGCACCTCGTCGCTGCGCCGCCGGGCGCAGCTGCTGAGCCGCCGTCCCGACCTGCAGGTGGTGGAGTTCCGCGGCAACGTGCAGACCCGGCTCAAAAAGCTCGAAGACGGCGTCGCCGCCTGCAGCTTCCTTGCCATGGCAGGGCTCAACCGGATGAACATGGCCGGCGCGCACATGACGCCCATCGCCCCCGAGGATATGCTGCCCGCCGTGGCGCAGGGCGCCATCGGTATCGAGCGGCGCACCGACGATGCGCGGGTGGCCGAGATGCTGAACGCGATCCACGACCGGCCGACCCAGTTCCGGCTTGACGCCGAGCGGTCTTTCCTGCGCACTCTCGACGGCAGCTGCGAGACGCCGATCGCGGGGCTGGCGCTGCTCGACGGCGAGACGCTCTGGCTGCGCGGCGAGATCCTGCGCCCCGACGGCAGCGAGGCCCTGTCGGGCGAGCGCCGCGGTCCGATCACCGAGGGCGTGCGCATGGGGGCCGATCTAGCGCGCGAACTGCTGGAGCGGGCGGGCGAAGGGTTTTTCGACTGGAAGGCGGGCTGACAGGATCAGACTGGGCGCGGGCCGGATGCGGTTTGCGCCCAGTCTCTTGTCTCTCGCTTATCTCTCCGGGCAGTCCTCGCCGAGCGGCGTGCCGTCATAGGCCTTGTCGCCGCATTCGTTGATCTCTTCCCAGATGTAGCCGCGGCCGTCCTCGGTGATCGCCACAACCCGGTCGATGCCGAACTCGATGTTGCGCCGCGAGGTGTAGACATGCGCCGTGCCCGCGGCGATCTGCGCGCCGATCGCCTCTGCGTCAAAGCAGCCGAACCAGTCGGGCGCATTGCGTGGCTCGGCGCCCTCGTAGCGTTCGAACACCGGGTCGAGCGTGTCCGGCCGCTCGGACGTGGTGAAGCAGGCGCGGTAGCGGATCGGCGAGGAGTCCGCGTCGATGCCCTCGAAATCGGTGAAGGGGATGTCGCGCGGCGCGCCTCGGTCGAGCGGCGTCAGCACCACGCGCGCCTCGGTCTCGGGCAGGGGATCATAAAAGTAATAGACCTGCGCGTAGTAGACGACCGCGCCGAATATCAGCGCGGCCGCGACGATGAAAATGCCAAGGATCTTGCCGCTCACGCGGCGCTCTCCGCGGCCTCGGGGGTCCAGCCGCCCGCCTCGGTGCTGACGAAGGCGTCGGCGCATTTCTTCGCCAGCGTGCGCACCCGGCCGATATAGGCCTGACGCTCGGTGACCGAGATCACCCCCCGCGCGTCGAGCAGGTTGAACAGATGCGACGCCTTGATGCACTGGTCGTAGGCCGGGTGCGCCATGACGATGCGCTTGCCGGTCTTGGGATCGTCATGGGTCCGCGCGAGGATCGCTTCGCACTCGGCTTCGGCCTCCTCGAAGTGGCGCAGCAGCACCTCGGTGTTGGCCACGTCGAAGTTCCAGCGCGAGTACTCTTCCTCGGTCTGGCGGAAGACATCGCCGTATTTCAGCGCGATGGGCGCATCCGGGTCGTTGAACGGCATCTCCATCACGTGGTCGATCCCGAGCACGTACATCGCCAGACGCTCAAGCCCGTAAGTCAGTTCGCCCGACACCGGGTGGCAGTCATGACCGCCGACCTGCTGGAAATAGGTGAACTGCGAGACTTCCATGCCGTCGCACCAGACCTCCCAACCAAGGCCCCAGGCGCCCAGCGTCGGGCTTTCCCAGTCGTCCTCGACGAAGCGGATGTCGTGCAGCGCCATGTCGATGCCGATCGCCTCGAGAGAGCCGAGGTAGAGTGCCTGCAGATCCGGCGGGCTGGGTTTGATCAGCACCTGGTACTGGTAGTAGTGCTGCAGCCGGTTCGGGTTCTCGCCGTAGCGCCCGTCGGTGGGGCGGCGCGAGGGCTGCACATAGGCCGCGGCCCAGGGCTTCGAGCCGAGCGCGCGCAGCGTGGTGGCCGGGTGGAAGGTGCCGGCGCCCACCTCCATGTCGTAGGGCTGCAGCACGGCGCAGCCCTTGGCGGCCCAATAGGTCTGCAGCCGCAGGATGATCTCCTGGAAACTGCGCGGCTTGCTGCTGTCGCTGCGGATCTCGCTCATGGCATCTTTCCCCTTGCGCGCCGCCTGTGCGGGCGCCCGTCGTCCAATGGTCGGCTGCCTGATTATGCGTGCAACGGTCAAGCGTCAATGCGCCAGCCTGACCATCTTTTGAGATGACGCGAGCGGGGGGTCTGTTACAGAGTCCTCGCAGAAAACAAGAGACGATCACAAGACCGGGGCCCGAGGAGCGAGTGAAGCCATGTTCAGATCCATTCTATTAGCAGGCACTGCGGCCATCATGCTGGCGCAGGGCGTTGCGGCGCAGCAGGGCGACGTGGTCTATATCCAGATCGAGGCCCAGCCCAGCCTGAACGAGGCCGAGGCGCGCCTGCGCGACTACGCGGGCGGGCTGCGCGATGTGAACGGCTTCTCGCTGGGTGGCGGCTGGTACGGCATTGCGCTCGGACCCTATGATCCCGAGGACGCCGCCGAGCAGCTGCGCAACCTGCGCGCCGCGGGACTCATCCCGCGCGATTCCTATCTTGCCGCTGCCGGCGAATACGGTCGGCAGTTCTGGCCGGTTGGCGCCGGTATCTCCGGCAGCGCCAACCAGCCGGCGGTTACCGCCGCGCCGCTCGATCCGGCGCCGACCGCGCAGGCGAGTGCGGAGCAGACCGCCGCGCTCGCGGATGCGCTCGCGCAGGACCTCGACGAGGCGCCTCAGGAGGCCGCGGCCGCCCCCACGCCAGCGCCCGAGATTCCCGAGGAGACCGTCTCGGAGGCGCGCCGCAGCGAAGCGCAGCTCAGCGCCGCCGAGCGCCAGCAGCTGCAGGTCGCCCTGCGCTGGTCGGGCCATTACGACAGCGCCATCGACGGTGCCTTCGGCAATGGCACCCGCATGGCCATGGGTGCCTGGCAGCGCGACAACGGCTACGAGGCCACCGGCATCCTCACCACCCGCCAGCGCGCCGACCTTCTGGGCGAATACAACGCGGTGCTCGAGGGCACCGGCATGCAGCAGGTCAGCGATGCCCGCGCCGGCATCGCCATCGAGCTGCCGATGGGCATGCTGGAGTTCGACCGCCACGAGGCGCCTTTCGCCATCTACAAGGGCAACGGCGCGCTCGAGGGTGCACAGGCTTTGCTGATCAGCCAGCCCGGCGACCGGAAAGCGCTGAACGGGCTCTACGAGATCCTGCAGACGCTGGCGATCGTCCCGGTGAATGGCGCGCGCAGCCTGCGCCGCGACGGCTTCACGCTCACCGGCGAGAATGCGCGGATCACCAGCCACACCGAAGCGGTGTTGCAGGACGGGCAGATCAAGGGCTGGACGCTGGTCTGGCCGGCTGGCGACGACGCCCGCTTCGAGCGCGTCGTCAACGTGATGAAGACCAGCTTCCGCGTCACGCAAGGCGTGCTTGACCCGGCCTCTGTCAGCGATGACGGCCAATCGCTCGACCTGGTCTCCGGCCTGCCGATCCGCAAGCCGCGCGAGACCGTGGCGGGCTTCTTCGTCGACGCGCGCGGCACGGTGCTGACCTCTGCCGCCGCCGTGGCAGGCTGCGGCCGGCTCACCCTCGACGGCAGCTATGACGCGCAACTCCTCCAAAGCGATGCGGGGCTCGGCGTGGCGCTGCTGCGACCGACGGCAGCACTCGCGCCGCGCGGTGTCGCCCGACTGCGCACCGACATGCCCCGGATCAACTCCGAGGTCGCTGTCGCGGGCTTCCCCTACGGCGGCGTGCTCAGTGCGCCGACGCTCACCTTCGGGGCGCTGGAGGACAGCAAGGGCCTTGGCGGCGAGGAGACTCTGGCGCGGCTGGCGGTCGAGACGACGCCGGGAGACGCGGGCGGGCCGGTGCTCGATGGGGGCGGGGCGGTTGTCGGTGTGCTGATGCCGCGCGACGCGGGGGCCAAGCAGCTGCCCGAGAACGTGGCCTTCGCCACCGAGGCTTCGGCGCTTCTGGCCTTCCTGCAGGGCGCTGGCATCCCCGGCACCGCCTCGCAGGGCGAGGGGATCATGGCGCCCGAAGATCTCACCGCCGCCGCTCGCGACATGACCGTGGCGGTCAACTGCTGGGAATGATCGGGGCGGGCGTCTGCCCGAGGGCAGTTTCCCGCAAACATGCCTGCGGAATGCGAAGAGGGGGGTGGCGCCCCCCTCTTTTTCTTTCCGAAAACTGGCCCGCGCTTCAGGCCGCGGTCACCCGCCAGATGATGTCGCCCACGTCGTCGGCCATCAGCAGCGACTTGCCGTCCGGCCCGATGCAGACCCCGACCGGCCGACCATAGGAAACGCTTTCGTCCTCGGCCAGGAAGCCCGAGAGGATGTCGCGCGCCGGCCCCGAGGGCTTGCCGTTCTCGAAGGGCACGAAGACCAGCTTGTAGCCGCTCAGCGTCGAGCGGTTCCACGAGCCATGCTGGCCGATCACCATGCCGTCCGGGAAGCCGGGCAGGGTGCCCTCGGGCATCCAACACAGGCCCAGCGAGGCGGTGTGCCCCCCAAGCGCGTAGTCGGGCTGGATCGCGCGGGCCACCAGCGCCGCATCCTGCGGCACGCGGTCGTCGACGATCTGCCCCCAGTAGCAGAAGGGCCAGCCGTAGAAGCCGCCGTCCTGCACCGAGGTGAGATAGTCCGGCGGCGTCTCGTCGCCGAGCCCGTCGCGCTCGTTCACCACGGTCCAGAGCGCGCCCGTCGTCGGCTCCCACGCCATGCCCACGGGATTGCGCAAGCCCGAGGCAAAGACACGGGACTCGCCGGTGGCCAGGTCCAGCTCCCAGATCGCGGCACGGCCTTCCTCGGCCTCCATGCCCTCGTCGGCGATGTTGCTGAGCGAGCCGACGCCGGCGTAAATCTTCGTCCGGTCGGGTGAGACGATCAAGCTGCGGGTCCAGTGGCCGTGCGGCTTGAAATCGACCAGCTTGCGGCCTTCGCCGGTGAGCCGGACCGCGCCCTCCTCGTAGGGGAAGGCGACGATGCCGTCGGTGTTGCCGACGTAAAAGGTGCCGTCTACCAGGGCCATGCCGAAGGGCTGGTTCTGGTTCTCGAGGAAGATTTCCCGCTGTTCGGCAACGCCGTCGCCATCCGCATCGCGCCAGAGCGTGATCCGGTTGGCGCTGGTGCCGAGCGCCCGGGCGCGGCGCATGGTGGCATGCATGGCGCGGTCGAAGAGCGTCTTAGGTGGGCGGCCCTGCTGCATCGCCTCGGCGACCAGCACGTCGCCGTTGGGCAAAACCTCGATCCAGCGCGGGTGCAGCAGCTCCGAGGCAAAGGCGTTGACCTTCAACCCTGGCGCGGGCGTGGGCGTGTGACCCGGCTCCCAGCCTTTCGCGGTCGGCATCTTGAGGGTCATGATTCCCTGTTTCTTGGCCTCCGGTATGCTAGGATTTGAGCCGAATGCCTGTGTGCCCGGCGCGCTTGCGCGCCGAAGTAGAACCATCGTGCCGCCGATCATCGCGGTCACGCGTGCCATGAAATCCATGTCAGCCCCCAGTCAATGTTTGCGCGAACATAGCGCAGGCAGGGCAAAGGGCAAAGGGGTCCCGCGACGTTTGCACGCACCCGCACTGGGGAAGTATTCCCTAGGGTCAACCATTTGCGGCCATTGTATGCGCCGTCATTTTCTTTAACGAGCGGCCCTGTAATCGGCCGAGAGGAGAGACGCCAATGACCAACCGCATCCGCACCGCGCTTCTGGGCACCGTCCTTGCCGGCCTTGCCGCGACCTCGACCATGGCCGAGGAATGGCGCCTCAACAACTTCCTGCCCGAAACCCGGCCGGAGACCGCGCAGATCGAGCAATTCGCCGACGAGGTGAACACGGCGCTCGCAGACCGAGACTTCAAACTGACGGTCTATAGCGGCGGTTCGCTGGGCCTCAAGAACACCGATCTTCTGCGCGTGCTGCCGCGCGGTGCGGTGGAAATGAGCCTGATGTGGTCGAACTACCTCGGCCGCGACGCGCCGGCGCTGAGCTCGGTCTTCGTGCAGGGCGCGATCAGCACCGTTGACGAGCTGAAAGCGGTGCTGCCGGTGGCGCAGGAGATCTACGAGGAAGAATACACCGATTGGGGCGTGACCACCGTCGGCTTCGTGGCGATCCCGACGCTCTCGGTTTCGGTCTTCTGCCGCGACGAGCCGATCCACACGCTCGAGGACCTCAAGGGCGTCAAGCTGCGGGTCTGGGCGCGCGAGCAGGTCGAGACCTTCACCAAGCTCGGCGTCGCCGCGCAGATCATCCCGCAGGAAGAGACCTATGTGGCGCTGAAGACCGGCGTTGTGGATTGCGCGCTCTACCCGGCGCTCTACGCCAGCACGATCTCGCTGCAGGAGGTGACGAACTACGCCTCTTTCCTCTACCCGATGGCCTCGGCGCCCTACACGCTGGGGGTTGCGACCGACACCTGGGAGTCCACCGACCCCGAGATCCAGACGGCGATCACCACGGCGGCGGATGCGCTCTGGGAGCGCACCAACCAGTACGACAAGGATGCCGAGGCCGAGATGGCCGCGCGCGAAAAGCTCGGCGAGATGGGCGTGACCTGGGGTGAGGACTTCCCCGAGGAAGACCGCGCGCAGTTCATGGAGGCCGTGTCCGAGACCTGGCAGATGCTGGCCGAGGAAGCCGGCGGCAACGCCATGGACTATCGCGCCCGCGTGCTCGAAGCGCTTGGCCGCTGATCCGCAGCGATGGGGGCGCTGAGACACATGCTGTCGCGGGGGCTGGAGCTTCTGGCCCTCGCCATGGCGCTGCTGGCCGCCGTGGCCATGGTGGGGATCGTCGGGATTATCACCACCAGCGTCATCATGCGGCGGTTCTTCAACAGCCCGGTGCATATCACCGAGGACATGGTGGGGCTGATGCTGAGCGCCATGCTCTTTCTCGCCCTGCCGCTGGTGACCCTGAGAGCCGAACACGTGCGTGTCTCGATCGTGGCCGATGCCCTGCAGAGCCGCATCCCGAGGCTGCTGCGCATCGCCGCTATGCTGGTGGGGGTGCTCTTTTTCGGCTGGATCCTACTCGAGTCGATCCCGTGGTTCGAATTCGCCTGGAAACGGACCCTCAAGTCCGAGACCGCGCGCGTGCTGCTCTACCCGTGGATGGCGGCGCTGCCGCTGTCGGTGGCGGTGACATGGGTGATCTTCGCCGGGCGGCTGCTCGGCGTGCTTGCGCCGGAACGGCCGCACGCCCCGGAGGAGTTGCAGTGACCAAGCCCCCCGCAAAGGACAGGTAACCCATGTTCTGGACCACGCTGATCGGCGTCATGGTGTTCTGCGCCTCGACCGGAGTCGCGCTTGGCGCGGCGCTCGGCCTCACCGGGCTGGTGCTCCTGCATGTCTATTCCAACGGTGCGACCTCTTTGGCGGTGGATGCGATCTGGAGCGTTTTCAACTCCTTCACCCTCAGCGCCGTGCCGCTGTTCATTCTGCTGGGGGAAATCTTGCTGCACAGCGGGGTGAGCAACCGCGCCTATTCCGCTTTTGCGCCACTGTTCCGCCGTGTGCCCGGCGGGCTGCTGCACACCAATATCGCGGTTTGCACGCTTTTCGGCGCGGTCAGCGGCTCGAGCATGTCGACCGCCGCCGCCGTGGGGTCTGTCGCCTATCCCGAAATGGTCCGGCGCGGTTATGACAAGGACGTCATCGTCGGCAGCCTCGCGGGGGGTGGCACGCTGGGGCTGCTGATCCCGCCGAGCCTGTCGTTCCTGATCTATGGCGCGCTCACCGAGACCTCGATCGGGCGGCTCTTCATGGCGGGCATCCTGCCGGGGCTGATGATCGGGCTCATGTTCATGGGCTACATCCTCGTCAAGGCGCTGCGCCATCCACAGATCGCTCCGCGCGACGAGAGCGGGCTGCCTTTGCGCGACATCCTGCGCGGCTTCAGCCAGGTCTGGCCGCTGCTGATCCTGATCTTCGCGGTAATAGGCAGCATCATCGGCGGCATCGCCACCCCGACCGAGGCCGCGGGGCTCGGCGTGGTGCTGGCGACGGTCATCTCCTTCCTTTGGGGCGACCTCACGCTGCGCAAGCTGCTTGACGCGATCTTCCATTCGACGCTGCTTTTCGCCGCGATCGGCTTTGTCGTGCTTGGGGCGACGATCCTCGCGCAGTCGGTCAGTATCCTCGGCATCCCGCAGAAGATTCTGAGCGCTGTCGCGGAGAGCGGGTTGGGGCAGTACAGCATCCTCATGATCGTGGTGCTGATTTACCTGCTGCTCGGCTGTTTCTTCGACGGGCTGTCGCTGATGATCATGACGCTGCCGGTGGTCTTCCCGCTGCTGACCGGGCTGGGCTATGATCCGATCTGGGTCGGCGTGCTGATCACCATCGTCATCGAGATCGGCCAGGTGACGCCGCCGGTGGGGCTCAACCTCTCGGTGCTGTCGAGCCTGACCAAGAACGAGATCAGCCTTGGCCGGGTGGCGACGGCGACCGTGCCCTACTGGCTCATTCATCTTTTCGCGCTGGTGGTGCTGACGATCTTCCCGGTCATCGCGCTCTACCTGCCCAACCTGTTGTTCTGAGGAAAGGTTTTCTCCCATGGCCCTGAAACTCCGTCCCAAGCGCTTCGGCCCGGTCTCGGTGCTCTTCGACCCCGAGGGGCCGGTGCGCTTCGTCTCGGGCGAGGGCGGTGAGCCGCTGCCCCATCCGCCCTATGACAAGCCGGTGCTGACCCTGATGGCCTCGGTGGCGCATTGTCTCGTGGAATCGCTGCGTATCGTCGCCAAGCGCGACGAGGTGGCTCTGCCCGCCTATGCAATCACCGTGACCGCCGAGAAGGCCATCGACGCGCCGGGGCGCCTGCAATCCATGGTCTGCCGCATCGAGGGCGACCTCGACGCCGAGATGCTGCGCGAGGCCAAGTCCATGTGCACCGTCAGCAACACGCTGAACTGCAAGATCACCCTCGAGTGAGGCCGCCATGTGCCCCCGGCGCGGCTTGTGAAGCCTTGCCGGATGGGGCATGTGACATCATCTTCGTGGCAACGGAAAGGATCGTGTCATGGACTACAGCAAGATGGGCGGCGGACGCCCGGGCTCGAACAAGCCCAAGTTCAGTGCGGAAGACCTCAAGCGCGAGGGCAAGGCCGGCACTGGCGGCAAGGCCAGCAAGGAAGAACTCCTCGCGCGCATGAAGGCACAGAACGCGGCAAAAAAGAAGGACTGACCCTTCAGGGCGGTCCCGGGGCGGTTCGGGGGAAGTCCGGGCGCGGCCCAAAGCGCGCGCGTCTCGCGCGACTCACATTGCCGGACCTCAAAAGAAAAAGGCGCGGGAAATCCCGCGCCTTTCGTCTGTTCGGGAGGCCCCGATCAGTTCTTTGCCTTGTCGACCATCTTGCCGGCCGAGATCCAGGGCATCATGCCGCGCAGCTTGGCGCCGGTGGCTTCGATCTCGTGCTCGTCGTTGGCACGGCGCGAGGCCTTGAGGGTCGGCTGACCCACGGCGTTCTCGAGCATGAAGTCGCGGACGAACTTGCCCTGCTGGATGTCGGTGAGGACTTCCTTCATCGCCTTCTTGGTCTGCTCGTAGGGCAGGATGCGCGGGCCGGTGACATACTGGCCGTACTCGGCGGTGTTCGAGATCGAGTAGTCCATGTTGGCGATGCCGCCTTCATAGATCAGATCGACGATCAGCTTCACTTCGTGCAGGCACTCGAAGTAGGCCATTTCCGGCGCGTAGCCGGCTTCCACCAGCGTCTCGAAGCCGCAGCGGATCAGCTCGACAAGGCCGCCGCAGAGCACGGCCTGCTCGCCGAAGAGGTCGGTCTCGCACTCTTCGCGGAAGTTGGTCTCGATGATGCCCGAGCGGCCGCCGCCGATGGCCGAGCAGTAGGACAGGCCGATCTCGAGCGCCTTGCCCGAGGCGTCGTTGTGAACCGCCACGAGGCAGGGCACGCCGCCGCCCTTGGTGTATTCGCCGCGCACGGTGTGGCCCGGGCCCTTCGGCGCCATCATGATGACGTCGACGCCTTCTTTCGGCTCGATCAGGCCGAAGTGCACGTTGAGGCCGTGGGCGAAGGCGATGGCGGAGCCTTCCTTCAGGTTGTCATGCACGTATTTCTTGTAGGTCTCTGCCTGCAGTTCGTCGGGCATGGTGAACATGATCAGGTCGCACCAGGCCGCAGCTTCCGCGATGCCCATGACCTGCAGGCCTTCGGCTTCGGCCTTCTTGGCCGAGGGCGAGCCTTCGCGCAGGGCGACGACGAGGTTCTTGGCACCCGAGTCGCGCAGGTTCAGCGCGTGGGCGTGGCCCTGGGAGCCGTAGCCCAGGATGGCCACTTTCTTGTCCTTGATCAGGTTGATGTCGCAATCGCGATCATAATAGACGCGCATGGGTCTTTTCCTTCCTTGGTGCAGCCTTGCTGCGGGTCTTGGTGCGGGCGGTTTGTTGCGCCGCGTGGTTATGAGGCGCAATTTACGTAGCCCGCAGCGATACGGCTTGCATTTTTCTTGAGTATTTCGCGGAAAGATGAAAGATCATTCTCGGAATGACTAATTAACGGAGAAATCATGCTCGACGACACAGACCGGCGTATCCTCCGCCAGTTCCAGGCGGCACCTGACCTGCCCGGCGCCGAACTGGCCGAGCGGGCAGGGGTCACGCCCTCGACGCTGGCGCGGCGGCTGGCGGCCATGCGTGAGAAGGGCGTTCTGCGCGGCACGCGCGGGGTGATCCACTGGCCGGCGCTTGGCTACGAGCTCGAGGTGTCGCTGCGCGTGGAGCTCGACAAGACCGTCGCCAGCGCCTTTGACGAGTTCCTCGCGGCGGCGCGGCAGGTGCCCGAGGTGATCGAGATCCAGACCTTTCTCGGCTCGATTGACGTCCGCCTCGCGGTGATCGCGCGGGACCTGACCCACTACCAGCAGCTCTACAGGGGCAGGATCCTCACCTTGCCGCATATCTCGGATATCGAGGCGCTGATGCACGTGGCGCTGGTCAAATCCGACGAAACGGTTCCGCTATGATCGACATGGACGATACCGACCGCGCGCTGGTGCTGGCGCTGGCCAAGGATGCGGGCGCGAGCGCAGGCGCGCTGGGGCGCGAGCTTGGTCTCTCGCAGCCCGCCTGTTGGCGGCGCATCCAGCGCCTGCGCGAGGCGGGCGTGTTCCGCAAGCCGCGGCTCGATCTCGACCTCGAGGCGCTGGGGTTCGGCGTGACGGTCTTTCTCGGCGTGAAGCTCGCCACGAAGGGGCGGGTCAGCCTCGAGGACTTCGAGCGGGCTGTTTCGGCCATTCCCGAAGTGCAGATCGTCGAGCACGTGCTGGGCGCCTTCGACTACCGCCTGCGGGTGGTGGCGCGCGACATTCCCGATTTCGAGCGGGTGCTGCGGCGGCGGATCATGACCCTGCCCGGGGTAGGGCGGGTCGAGGCAAATGTGGTGCTGACCGAGGAGCGGCGGCCCGGGCCGCTCTGATCCCGCGCTAGGTCTGCTCCGTGTCTGCTCTGGGTCCCGCGACCATCGGAGGTTTTGCCAATCGCTGCGCAACGCGCTAACCCCTTGCGCAACAGCAAAGGAGTATGCCCATGGCGCTGCGCAAGGATGTGGACCCCAGCGGTCTCGACGAATTCTCGGTGGTCTTTACGGATCGCTCGCTCAACCACATGTCGGGGGCCTTTCAGCAGGTGATGCGCGACATCACGGCAGGGCTGCGCGAGGTCTATGGTGCCGACGGGGTGGCGATCGTACCCGGCGGCGGCACCTACGGCATGGAGGCCGTCGCCCGCCAGTTCGGACGCGGCGCCAAGGCGCTGGTGGTGCGCAACGGCTGGTTCTCCTTCCGTTGGAGCCAGATCTTCGAGGCCGGCGGCTTCGGCGGTGAGGTCACCGTGATGAAGGCCCGGGCCACCGGCAACGGCGCACAGACGCCCTTCGCCCCGGCGCCGATTGAAGAGGTCACCGCCAGGATCCGCGAAGAGCAGCCCGACATCGTCTTCGCCCCGCATGTGGAGACTGCCGCCGGGATCATCCTGCCCGACGACTACGTCACCGCCCTCGCTGCGGCCGCGCATGAGGTCGGCGCGCTGATGGTGCTCGACTGCATCGCCTCGGGCTGCGTCTGGGTCGACATGAAGGCAACCGGCGTCGATGTGCTGCTTTCCGCGCCGCAGAAGGGCTGGAGTTCGACCCCTTGCGCGGGCCTCGTGATGATGTCCGAGCGCGCGCTGGCGCGTCTGGACGAGACCACCTCGGACAGTTTTGCGCTCGATCTGAAGAAGTGGCGCCAGATCACCGCGGCCTACGAGGCGGGCGGCCATGCCTATCACGCCACCATGCCCACCGATGGCCTGCGCATGTTCCGTGACGCGATGGAGGAAACGCGGGAGTTCGGCTTTGCCGAGGCCAAGGCCGCGCAGGTCGAGTTGGGCCGCAAGGTGCGCGAGCTGCTGGCGTCGAAGGGCGTGGTCTCGGTGGCCGCCGAGGGCTTTGGCGCGCCGGGGGTGGTGGTCAGCTACACCTCCGACCCCGAGGTGCAGTCGGGCCGCGCCTTTGCCGAGAGGGGTACGCAGATCGCCGCCGGCGTGCCCCTGCAGGTGGACGAGCCCGCGGGCTTCTCGACTTTCCGCCTCGGTCTTTTCGGCCTCGACAAGCTCAAGGACGTCGACGCCACCGTCGCGCGGCTCGACAAGGTGCTCGGCGAAGTTCTCTGAGATGCGCCGGGATGCGCCCTTGGGCGCATCCCGTTTACAGGCCGTAGTGCCGGTGGGGTCTCGGCAGTCGGGCAAGCTTATCTCCGGCGCGGCGCCGTTGGGCCGCCGGGGCAGTGCCCGGCTCAAAATGGTTCCTGGCTCGTTCCGAAAACCGATCAGCGACGGCGGCGCAGGGATCGCGCCGCCGCGCATCACATGCGGCGGCTCAGCCCAGGGCGAAATCGCGGCGCGTGCGTTCCTTGATCTCGATCGAGAAGCCCGGGGCAGAGGGGGCCAGGTAGGCCCCGTTCCGCACCACGCAGGGATCGGTGAAATGCGTGTGCAGGTGGTCGACGTACTCGGTGCGCCGGTCGTCCTTTTCGCCGCAGATGGCGACATAGTCGATCATGCTCAGGTGCTGGACGTATTCGCAAAGCCCGACGCCGCCCGCGTGCGGCCAGACCGGCAGCCCGGCCTTGGCGGCCATCAGCTGCACGGCAAAGACCTCGTTGAGCCCGCCGAGCCGGCAGGCATCGATCTGCACCACGTCGATCGCGCCCGAGGCGATGAGCTGCTTGAACATCACGCGGTTCTGGCACATCTCGCCGGTTGCGACCTTGATGGGGGCAACGCCCTCGCGGATCGCCTTGTGGCCGAGGATGTCATCGGGCGAGGTCGGCTCCTCGATGAACCACGGCTTGGCGAAGGACAGGCGGTTCACCCAGTCTATGGCCTCGCCGACCTCCCAGACCTGATTGGCGTCGATCATCAGCGTGGCGTCGGGGCCGAGCTCTTCGCGGAAGATGGTCAGCCGTCGGATGTCGTCGTCGAGATCGCGGCCGACCTTCATCTTCACATGCGTGAAGCCCTGTGCCCCCGCCTCGCGGCAGAGCCGCCGCAGCTTGTCGTCGGGGTAGCCGAGCCAGCCGGCCGAAGTGGTGTAGCACGGGTAGCCCTCGTCGAGCAGCGTGGCGATGCGGTCGGGCTTGCCGCGCGCGGCTTCCTGCAACAGCTCCAGCGCCTGCGCGCGGTCGAGAAAGTCGGTCATGTAGCGGTAGTCGGGGATGCGCGCGAGCTCTTCGGGGCTCATCTCGGAGACAAAGCGCCAGACGGGCTTTCCCGCCTCGCGCGCCATGAGGTCCCAGACCGCGTTGACCAGCGCCCCGGTTGCGAGGTGGATGACGCCCTTCTCCGGGCCGACCCAGCGCAGCTGGCTGTCGCCGGTGATCTCGCGCCAGAAGGCACCGGGGTCGGCGCGGATGTCGTCGGTGTCGCGCCCGATCACCTGACCCTTCAGCGCCTGGATCGCCGCCACGCAAAGCTCGTTGCCGCGCCCGATGGTGAAAGTCAGCCCGTGACCCTCGTGCCCGCCGTCTGTCTCAAGCGTCACGTAGGCCGCCGAATAGACGGGATCGGGGTTCATCGCATCGGAGCCGTCGAGGCCGCCTTCCGAGGGGAACCGCAGGTCCCATGTTTTCAGGCCGGTAATACGTGTCATGCCGCAGCCTCCTTTTTCTAAACGTTGTGGATGTGGTCTCGGGCCAGCAGCAACGCGCCCCACGGGTTGTCCCCCTCCACGGTCTCATAGCGCTTGCCGGACTGCGGGGGCCCAGGGTCATCCTGCGCGCGCGCGGCGGCGACGCAGGTCCGGGTGGGATTGGCGATGGCGGGGCGGACGAAGCGCAGCGGGTCGTGACCGAAGGAGAAGGCGAGCAGGTTGATCTCTGTCGCTGTCGACCTGACGGAGATGGAGAAGATCATCTCGCCACGACAGACACGGCCACCGAATTCTGATGTCGCCACGGACTGGGCATCCGTGTGATGCGAGAAGAAATCGGCGATCCGCCCGGCTCGGACGGCGAAACCGGTCTCGGGGATCGTGTGGCCACAGCCCTCGTGGACTTCGCAGAACCCGATCTCTCCAAACCGGCGTTGGCGGCGCTTCGCGCGGCAAGGACCTCCGCTGAAGCGGTCGTCAGATCGTCCATGGTTCTCCTTCCAGAAAATCCGCGAGAGGTAATCACTCACTTATGGGTATTCTATTCATATACAAATAGAACGGGCGCTACCTGTCAAGGAATTCCGCTGGAGACGCAGGCCGTATTCTTATATGAATGATCCAATTCACAGAGAGCAGCATGACCGACACCAATGACCGCTACCGCGCACCGGCGCTGGACAAGGGGCTCGATATTCTCGAGCTGCTTGCCGGGATCGAGGTGGGGCTCACCCAGGCCGAGATCGCCAAGGCGCTCGGCCGTTCGCCAAACGAGTTCTACCGGATGCTCGAGCGGCTCGCCCGTCGCGGCTATGTCGCCCGGGTCGAGGGGGACCGCTATGCGCTGACCCTCAAGATGTTCGGCATGGCGCAGTTCCACGCACCGACCCGGCGGTTGGCGTCCCTCGCGACACCGCTGCTGCGCGATCTGGCTGCCCGCACGCGTCAGGCGAACCAGCTCGTTGTCTTTGATCGCGGCAGCGCCGTGGTCATCGCCCAGCAGGAGGCGCCGGGCTACTGGGGCATCTCGATCCGCGTTGGCAGCCACTTGAGTCTTTTTGACACTGGCTCGGGCAACGTGCTGCTGGCCTTTGCCAGCCCCGAGCGGAGGCGGGCCATGGTGGCCGAGAACAGCGACACCGGCGCCCCGGCCCGCGAGATCCCCGCCGAACTGGAGGCCCGCTTCGAGATCGTTCGCGCCCGCGGGTACGAGGTGAAACCCTCGGCGCAGACAGTGGGAGTCACCAACCTCTCGGCCCCGGTGCTGGCGCCGAGCGGCGAGGCCATCGCTGCCGTCACCATTCCCTACCTGCCTCTGGTCGACCGCGAATCCGCGCCCAGCCCCGAGCGGGCAACCGAGGCGCTGGTCGAGACAACGGCTGAACTGTCGCGATTTGCCGGATATGGGGTGGAGGGGGAGACATTTGCATCTGAATGATCCATTCTTGAGTGAATGACTCGCTCACGGAGGAGCAGATGCAAGACCCCGCCATTCTGGACAGCCACCTTCACCTCGTGCGCCGGGACCGGCTCGATTACCCGTGGCTGTCCGGTGCCCCGGCGCTCGACCGGGATTGGCTGCTCGAGACCTACGCCGAGGAGGCCCGGCGCATCGGAATCGGCGGCGCGATCCACATGGAGGTGGATGTCGCCGACGCGCGCCTCGAAGACGAGACCGCCTGGATCGGAGAGCTCGCCGCCAGCGGCACCTTCCCGATCCGCGGCGCGATTGCAGCGTGCCGTCCCGAGGCGCCGGACTTCCCGGCTTACCTCGAACGCTCGGCCGCGCGTGCGCTGGTTGTCGGCTTCCGCCGCGTGCTGCACGTGGTGCCCGACGATGTCTCGCAGGGCGAGCTCTTCCGGCAGAACCTCCGCCTGCTCTCTGGTCCCGATCTGCCCTTCGATCTCTGCGTGCTCGCACGGCAACTGCCACTGGCGATCGAGCTGGTGGACGCCGCGCCCAACACCCGCTTCGTGCTCGACCATTGCGGCGTGCCGGATATCGCGGGCGGACAATGGGACACCTGGGCGC
This sequence comes from Salipiger sp. PrR007, assembly GCF_010499845.1. NCBI lineage: Bacteria > Pseudomonadati > Pseudomonadota > Alphaproteobacteria > Rhodobacterales > Roseobacteraceae > Salipiger > Salipiger sp. PrR007. The sequence goes on from NZ_JAAGOZ010000030.1 coordinate 21,013, forward strand.
GCGATCTCGCCGAGATCGCCAAACGAGCCAACGTGTCGGCCAAGATCTCGGGTGTCGTCGCCTATGGCGGCGCGGGCTGGACGCTGGACGAACTTGCCCGCTGGGTCAGCTACACCGCCGAGACCTTCGGTCCCGAGCGCCTCTGCTGGGGCGGCGACTGGCCGGTGAACACGCTGGGCGGCGGGCTCTCCACCTGGGTGGCCGCCACCCGCGCGATCTTTGCCGGCTGCAGCGCCGAGGAGCGTGCCGCGCTCTATGCCGGGAACGCGGCGCGTATCTGGAAACTCTGAGCCTCGGAAGGTCACGGCGAAGAGCTTGTCGAGGTCGTCTCTGGCGGCCTCGACCCTTCCATGCTTCAGAGCGCCATTGATGCGCTCCGAGCCTTCCTGCCGGAACGGCGTGTGGCCATGGTGGCGGGGGCACGGGCTCGCGGTCACCTGGCGCTCATTCTTTCGGGGAGATTTATCCTCGCATAAGACTGACTGCGTCGCTCTAGGTGCGTCCGGCCCGATGGCGGGGGGCTCATAGGAACGCACGTGGACCCCATTTCCGGTACCCGCGTGCGGACTGCGTTCAGAAGGCCCTGTCAGCCCAGATCACCTGCGAAGACCACCAGCTCGCGCGTCGCCGCCCTCAGGGCGAAGGCGCGTGCAGCCTGGTACTCGGGGTCGTCGTAGCAGGCCTTGGCCAGGGCGAGGCTCTCGAACTCCACCAGCAGGATGCGCGATTTGTCCCCGGCCTCGACCAGCGCGGGCGCGTCGTCGCCGCGGCGCACCCTGGCGCCGTATCTTGCCGCGATGGACGCCCAGAGGCGCCCGTAGTCCGCCTGCGCGTCGGCGTCGGTCACGTCGGTGCCGAGCACCAGCCAATAGCCTTTCATCGGGGTCATCCTTCCCTGGTCGGATCGTGTCGCGGCAGGTCTAGCGCGGCGGGTCCCGCGCGGGAAGGGCCGGGCGCCAGGAGGGCGCAGACAGTGACCTTACGCATCCGCAGCGTGTCTTCGGGCATCCGGCCAATCGTCACCCCCCGGCGGGCGGTCATCGCGAGGCCCGGGGCGAGCCCGCTTCAGGTCAGCTGCTCTGCGTCCGGCCGGCGCAGGCCTCCGCAACCTGATCGGCGCGATGTTTGCGGCGTGAAACGAATGAAACAGCCCGCGCAATCGGCCTGAAACGCGCGGCCGTCAGAACTTCTGTCCATCGGAAGGGCTCAGCGCCCAACGAGTTCACCAGACCCCAAATGGACAGGAGTTCAGACATGACCACCCAGACCCTCGAGAAGCCCGCGAAGACCGCCATGAACGGCGTCGACGTTCCCACATTCCTGGCCACGCTCGGCGTGGTCGGCGAGACCCCCGAGATTGCAAAGTTCACGTTCCGCGCCGACGGAGAGTGGCTCTCGGGGACCCACAGCCGCACTGCCTTCACCGGATTTCACGGCGCCATGCAGGATATGCAGCATCGCCGTGACTACGCCGTCGAATGCGATCACCCGCAGGTGCTCTGCGGGGCCGACAACGGCGTGACCCCGGTCGAACTGCTGCTTGCCGCGCTGGCTTCCTGCATCACCGCGGGCATCGGCAATATCGCCTCGATCCGCCAGGTGAAGCTGCACGCAGTCGAGACGAAGATCGAGGGCGACATCAACCTCAACGGCATCCTCGGCCTCGACAAGTCCGCCCGCAACGGCTTCACCGGCGTCCGCATGGCGGTCTCCATCCGCGGCGATGCTCCGCAGGAGACACTGCGCGAGATCGTCGAGCAGTCGGTCGCCCGCTCCGCAGTCTTTGACGTGCTGAGCAACGGTGTGCCGGTCTCGGTCGAGATGGCCGCCTGAGCCCTCGCGACGCCCCCGTGACGCCCCTGTGACAGACCGCCCGCGCCATCCGGGGCGCGGGCCAGCGCTTTCAACCCTGCCTCTAATGGAGCGACCCATGCCCCGATTCAACGCCCCCGCCGCCAAGCCCGGTTACGGCTCCGGCTTCGACCACGTCGCCCTGCGCGACACCATCGACGACTTCCGCACTTGGTGGGACCGGAGTTGCCTGCTCGCCCACGCGCCGATGATCCCGTCGAAGGAGAGTTCGATGCCGATGGCTGCCTGAGCCCTGCAGAGCCCCCTTCCTCGCCTCCCTCAATCCTCCCTGACGGCCCGCCGCTCTGCGCTGCGGGCCTTTGCTTTGCGGCGGGGCAGCGCGCGCTGAAACAGTCGAAACGTCGAACCCCCTTTCGCGAGGCATGGGCGAAACGCGGGGCGGGCAGTCTTCGGAAAACCGCAACGGAGAAACCCGATGAGCACTGCCACCAACGTCCTGATCCTCGGCGCCGGCCAGGCCGGTCTCGCCCTCAGCTGGTCCCTGTCGCGCCGCGGTATCGACCACATCTTGCTCGAGCGCGGACGGGTTGGCGAACGCTGGCATTCCGAGCGTTGGCCGGGGCTGCACCTGCTGACACCCAACTGGATGAACCGCCTGCCGGGTCCCTGGTCCGAGGATGCCCCCGAGGGCTTCATGTCCGCCGCCGCGTTTGCCGCCCGCCTCGAGAGCTACCGCGCGGCGATCTCGGCCCCGGTGGTCACGGGCTGCGAGGTGCAGTCGGTGACGCGCGAGAACGGCCGCTTCCGGATTGTCGCGGGTGGGCGGCCGTGGTTCTCCCGGGCGGTGGTCATCGCCACCGGCGCCTGCGACCTGCCGGCGGTCCCGGTCTGGGCCGAGGGCTTGCCGCAGGAGATCACCCAGGTCGTGCCGACGCGCTACCGAGGCGCCGAGGCTCTGCCCGAGGGCGGCGTGCTGGTCGTCGGTGCCTCGGCCACCGGGGTGCAACTGGCCGCCGAGATTCAAGCCTCCGGGCGCCCGGTGACGCTGGCGGTGGGCCGCCATGTCCGCGCGCCGCGCCGGTACCGGGGTCGCGAGCTCTTCGAGCTGCTCTCGCAGAGTGGCTTTCTCGGTGCCTCGCGTCCCGAGGAAGCCGACCCTGCCCATCTGATGGCGCTGCCCTCGCTGCAGCTCACCGGTTCCGGCGGTGGCGGGGCACTCGGTCTCGACCACCTGCGGGCCATGGGCGTGCGGCTGGTGGGGCGGGCGCTGCGGGCGGAGGGATCCGTGCTGCAGTTCGACCCTGACCTCGGAGCCGAGATCGACGCGGGCGAGCGGCGGCGGCGCAAGCTGCTGACCCAGCTCGAGACCCATCTCGTCGCGACCGGGAGCCTGTTGCCCGCCGATCCGGAAGCCTGGCGGGCGCCCGATCTCCCGCGCGCCGGGCCACAGAGTCTCGACCTCTCGGCGCAGGGCATCCGCACGGTCGTCTGGGCGACCGGTTTCCGCCGCAGCTACCCGTGGCTGCACCTGCCGGTGCTGAACGCCGCGGGCGAGCTGGACACCGACCGAGGGATCGCCGCCGTGCCCGGGCTCTACGCGCTCGGACTGCCGTTCCTCCGCCACCGGGCCTCGGCCTTCATCCATGGGGTTGGACGCGATGCCGAAGACCTCGCCCCGATCATCGCCGCCGGCTTGTGCCGGGGCAGTCAACTTGCCGCCTGACAAAAGGAATATCCACATGACCACAGCAACTTACGACGTCCTCATCGTGGGCGCCCGCTGCGCTGGCGCGGCCACGGCCCTGCAGCTCGCGCGGAGCGGCGCCCGGGTCCTGCTGATCGACGGTGCCCGTGCCGGCACCGACACAATGTCCACCCATGCGCTGATGCGCGGGGCGGTCATGTTGCTGGAGCGCTGGGGTCTCGCCGAACCACTCCGCGCGGCGGGAACCCCGCAGATCGCGCGCACGAGTTTCATCTATGGCGCCGAGACCTTCGACATCGCGCTCCGCCCCGAGCACGGCGTCAAGACCCTGATGGCGCCGCGCCGCCACCTGCTCGACCGTATGCTGGCCGAGGCCGCTGCCGAGGCGGGCGCGGAGCTGCGCTATGAGACGCGCTGCGCGGCGCTGATCCATGACCCGCAAGGCCGGGTCACCGGCGCGCGGCTGGCCCTGGCCGATGGCACCCCGCGCGAGGTCTCGGCCGGGCTGGTCATCGGTGCCGACGGCAAGCGTTCGCGCGTGGCGCGGCTCGCGGGGGCCGAGGTCACGCGGCAGGCGCGCCATACGGTGGCCTGCGCCTACCAATATTTCTCGGGACTGCCCAACCGTGGCTTCCGCTGGCATTTCACCAACGGCGCCGCGGGCGGGATTATCCCGACCAATGACGGCGGAAGCTGTGCCTTCGTCGCGCTCCCGGAAGACTCCCACGCCGCGCTGCGCAGCGCTCCGGTGCAGGCGCTTGCGGCGCGCCACATGCCGCGGATGGCCGAGGACATGGCCGGGGCCGAGCCCGCCGAGGCGCGGGTGATCTTCGCGGGGCTCAAGGGCTACATGCGCCGCTGCGCTGGCCCGGGCTGGGCTCTGGTGGGCGACGCCAGCTGGTTCCGCGACCCGATCACCGCCCATGGCATCACCGACGCCTTCCGGGATTCCGAGCTGCTGGCGGAGGCCGTGAAATCGGGCACCCTGGGCAGCTACGAGGCCCGGCGGGATCAGCTCTCGTTGCCGATCTTCGAGCTTTCCGACCGTATCGCCAGCCTCGACTGGAGGCTGGATGAACTGGCCGATCTGCACAAGCAGCTGAACCGCGCGATGAAGGCGAACCAGGCATGGATTGCCGGGGAGCGCGACGAGGTGCGGCGCGTCGCCTGAGCAGCGGGGATGGCCCAGTGAGGCCATCCCTTCCGCGCAGTGCACCTCTCGGCCCGATCGCCGCTGCGCTGAAACACTCGAAACAAATCCGTCCCCGCCAAGACACGCGGCTGAAACGGGGGGCGCTGAGGCTGGGGGTTCCCCGCCGGACGAAAACCTTGCCACAGAGGTGCAAGATCCCGCATGTTTGTAGGACATTTCAGATCAGCAGATTTCTATAGCGAAAAGCCGCGCGCTCCGGGGGAGATGGCCATGGAGAAGTCCCTGTTCGACAAGTACGGCGGCTTTTCCGTCGTCAGCAAGATCGTCCTCGACCTCTACGACCGGCTGCTCGACGACGATGACGTCGGCCCGTTCTTCGACGAGATCGACATGGCCCGCATCGTCGATCACCAGACCAAGTTCGTCTCGTCGCTGATGGGCGGCCCGGCCTCCTATACCGATGACCAGATCCGCAAGATGCACGCCCACCTCGAGATTCATCAGCGGCATTTCGACAAGCTGCAAAGCTTGCTGCGCGCGACGCTCGCGGATCACGGCGTCGCCCCCGAGGATCAGGCTGCGATCCTTGCCGCCTTCGAGGCGCGGCGCGACCTGGTGACGGAGTAGCGCCATGACCATCGCCGCGATCAACGAGCAGCTGCTGAGGGCGATCGGGGTCGGGGTGGCGCTGCTCGATCTGCAGAGCCTGCGCCTGCGCTTCTGCAACGACACCTTCCGCGGCTGGTTCGGCGAAATCGAGGTGGGTTCGAAGCTGCTCGAGCAGTTCCAGGATTTCGACACCGAGGCGCTGCGTGCCGAGCTCGCCGCCGAGGGGCGCTACACCACCGAGACGACCTTTCGGCTGCGCCGCCGCACGATGACCGTGGCGATGGATTTCAACCGCGCGCTCGACGAGGACGAGCCGATCGCGGTGCTGGTGTGCCAGAACATCTCGCGCATCAAGGAGCTGGAGTCGATGATCGACAGCTACTCCATGATGGTCGAGCGCAACACCCGCGAGATCAAGCGCGAGAAGGAGCAGGTCGAGAAGCTGCTGCTCAACATGATGCCGCGCTCGGTCTACGAGGAATACAAGACCTTCGGCATCGTCACCCCGCGGCTCTACGATCCGGTCTCGGTGGTCTGCATCGACTTCGTCGGCTTTTCCGAGATGGTCAGCGCGCATGAGCCGGGGGTGATCGTCTCGGAGCTCAACGACATCTACACCGCCTTCGACCGCATCGGCGAGCAGTTCGGCTGCGCGCGGATCCGGGCGGTGGGGGATCTCTACATCGGCGTCGCCGGCTTGCCCGATCCCACCGAGGACCACGCGCAGGCCGCTGCCAATGCCGCCATCCGCTTCATGCGATACCTGAACCAGCGCAACGGCAGTCACCCGATCCAATGGTCATGCCGCGTCGGCATCGCCGCGGGGGCGGTGGTCGGCTCGGTGGTCGGCGTGCAGAAATACATCTACGACGTCTTCGGACCGGCGGTGATCACCGCCGGACAGCTGCGCTACAAGGCTGAGCCGATGACCATTTCCGGCAACCGCGCGGTGGTCGAGCGGCTCGGTGATGCGTTCACCGCCGCCGAGGCGGGCAGCATCACGCGCTCGGACGGCAGCGAAGAGACGGTTTTCCGCATCGCCGCCGAGATGCGCGCGCCGCAGGAGCGCTGAGATGGCGGTGCGCTTCGACCCTTCGGTGCCGGAACCGGCGGAGGGCGCGGCGCGGCGTCCCGCCGACATGCTGGCCGAGGTGATCGATGCGCTGTCCGAGGGTCTCGCGATCTTCGACGAGAATGCAGGGTTGCTGCGCTTCAACCGCGGCTTTGCCGAGATGAACCCGTCGGTGGCGAACCTTCTGGCCGAAGGGCTGGGCTGGTCGCTCCTGCTGCGTGAATGGGTCCTGCGGGGAGGTCTGAGCGCGTCGGACGCCGAGCGGCTCAGCTTCATGGAAGCGCGGCTCGCGGGCGGCGATTGGATGGTCACCCCGCTCGAGATCGAGGCCGGCGACCGCGTCACCGAAATCCTGCTGCGCAGCACCGCGGCGGGTGGCTTCGTGCTGGTGCAGACCGACATCACCGAGCGCCGCGCCTTCGAGGAGACCGAGCGCGCCGCCGACCAGCTTGTGCGCAAGGTGCTGGAAAGCTGCCCGGCCAATATCATCATGTCCCGCGTCGGCGACGGCGAGGTGATCTATCGCTCACCCGCCGCCACCGAGCTTCTTGGCAGCGCCGAGCACACCCACGCGCATTTCGCCTCGCGCGCCGAGCGAGCCGATTTCATCACCGCCGTGCTGCCCGACGGGCGGGTTGACGACATGCCGGTCACCGGCATCCGTGCCGACGGGCGGCGCTTTCCGAGCCTCGTGTCGGCACGGCTGATCCAGTACCGGGGCGAGGATGTGCTGGTCTCGTCCACCGTCGATGTCTCAAAGGAGGTGGACCTGCGCCGCCGCCTTGCCGCGCAGCGCGAGCAGATTTTCCAGGCCGAGAAAATGTCGGCCCTCGGCGAGCTTCTGGCCGGTGTGGCGCATGAGCTGAACAACCCGCTCTCGGTGGTGGTTGGTCATGCGCTGATGCTGCGCGACGAGGAAATCTCTGACGAGGTGCTGCGCCGGGTCGAAAAGATCTCGGATGCCGCCGAACGCTGCGCCCGGATCGTGAAGTCCTTTCTCGCCATGGCCCGCCAGCAGCCGGCGCGGCTGGTGCCCATGGACATCGCCGAGACCGTCGAGACCGCCGTGGGGGCGCTCTCGCAGAGCGCCGAGGGGCTGGCGGCTGAGGTCTCTCTGGACATTGCCGCCGACCTGCCGCCGGTGCGCGGCGACGCCCATCAGATCGCGCAGGTGGTCATCAACCTCGTGACCAATGCCGATCAGGCCATCGCCGAAAGCGGCACCGGAGGCCGGATCGACGTTTCGCTGACCCACCACCCCGAGGCGCAGCTGGTCGAGCTTCGTGTCGCCGACGACGGTCCGGGCATCCCCAAGCACATTCGCAGCCGCATCTTCGACCCGCTCTTCACCACCAAGCCCGTCGGTGCGGGCACCGGCATCGGGCTGGCGCTCTGCCACCGCATCGTCACCGCCCATTCCGGCACCATCGCCCTCGCCGAGGGCGGGCCGGGCGCCACACTGGTGGTGCGCCTGCCAACCACCGAGGTGGACTCCGCGCCTGCCCCCGGCAGGGCGCCGTCAGAAAAGCCTGCCGGGCGCGGCGCGGTGCTTGTGGTCGACGACGAGGAGGATGTGTCGGACCTCATCCGCGAGATCCTCCTGCGCGACGGCTTCGAGGTGACCGTGGCGAACTCGGCCGAGGCGGCGCTCGCGCTGCTGACGGCGCAGGACTTCGCGCTGATCCTCACAGATCTCAACATGCCCGGGCTTGGCGGTCGCGGCTTTTACGAGCGGCTCCTGCGCGACCGCCCTGCGATGGCCCGCCGCATGGGCTTTGTCACCGGCGACACGATGAGCCCGCAGGCGCGCGGCTTCCTTGACGGTGCCGGTCGGCCCTTCCTCGAAAAGCCCATTTCCCCCGAAGAGCTCCGCCGCCTCGCCCGCGCCATGCTGGAGGGCGGCGCATGAGTGATCACGTGCTCATCTGCGACGACGAGCAGGACCTGCGCGAGATGGTTGGCGAATACCTCGGCAAGCGCGGCTACCGCACGACGCTGGCGGGCGGCGCCGCGGAGCTGCGCGAGAAGCTGGCGCAGGAGCGGCCCGATCTCATCCTTCTCGACATCAACATGCCCGGCGAGGACGGGCTTTCCGTGCTGCGCAGCCTGCAGGGGCCCGAGGCGCCCATGGTCATCATGCTGACCGCCGCCGGCGAGGTGATCGACCGCGTGGTCGGCCTCGAGATGGGGGCAGATGATTACCTTGCCAAACCCGTGGACCTGCGCGAGCTTGCCTCGCGGATCAAGGCGGTGCTGCGCCGCCAGACCACGGCCCCCGAGGCGGCGCCGCGCGCACGCACCCGCTTCCGGTTCGGCAAGACCTGGCTCGACCTCGACGCGGCGAAGCTCTTCGACGAGGCGGGCATCGAGCTGCCGCTCACCGCGATGGAATTCAACCTTCTCAAGCTCTTCGCCCGCAATCGGGGGCGCGTGCTCAATCGTGACCAGATCCTCGAAGGGGCGCACGACCGGTCGTGGGATCCCTTTGACCGGTCGATCGACATCCGCATTTCGCGCCTTCGCAAGAAGATCGAGGTCAACCCGGCGAAGCCCGAGGTGATCCGCACGGTGCGCGGCGTAGGGTACATCTACGATCCGGGCTGACAGAATTGAAACACGCGCGCCGCCTTCCGGACACGCGCGCGAAACACCGACCGGACAGACTGGCTGCATCATCCGACACAATGGAGAGCGCCATGACCCTGACCCCGCAGCACATCACCGACATCCGCCTCAGCTGGCAGGTGCTGGCCAGCGACGCTGACGGCTTCGCATCGGGCTTCTACCACCGCCTGTTCCGCCGCGATCCGGACCTCAGGCCCCTCTTTGCCAGCACCGATCTGCCCGCGCAGCGCCGAAAGCTGATCACGGCGATCGCGCTCGTCGTGCGCCATGCCGACGATCTTTCGCCCGTGCTCGGCCCGCTCGCGGAGCTTGGCGCCCGCCACTTGGGCTACGGTGTGAAGACCCGCGACTACACCACCGTCGGCGGCGCGCTGATCGAGACCATGGAAGCGCAGATGCAGGGGGCCTTCACGCCCGAGGTCCGTGACGCATGGCTCACCGCCTACGGGGCCGTGGCCGGAACGATGATGGCCGGAGCCGAGACGGCCACCCGGCGCGCGCGTGCCTGAGGTGATCGCCATGCCCGCTGCGCCCGCTCCCTCGATTTCGCCCGCCGCACTGACGGCGGCGGGGCCGCGCAGGCGCCTTGTCGCCGGGGCGCTGGCCTCGGCTCTCGGGGTCTTCGTCCATTGCCTTCTCCCGCTTCTCTGAGCGCTCTACACAAAGGGATTTTCTCATGACCAGAGCTTTCCAGAACATCCTGCAGACTGTCGGCCGTACGCCCATCGTCCGCATCAGAAAGCTCGCGCCCGAGGGCGTCGAGCTTTACGTCAAACTCGAGGCCTTCAATCCAATGGGCTCGGTCAAGGACCGGCTGGCCCTGGGCATCATCGAGGCCGCGGAACGCGACGGCTCGCTCGGGCCCGGCCAGACGGTCGTCGAGGCGACGAGTGGAAATACCGGCATCGGCCTTGCCATGGTCTGCGCCGCCAAGGGCTACCCGCTGGTGGTCACCATGGCCGAGAGCTTCAGCATCGAGCGCCGCAAGCTGATGCGCTTTCTTGGCGCCAAGGTCATCCTGACCCCGGCCTCGGAAAAGGGCTCCGGCATGATCGCCAAGGCGCGCGAGTTGGCCGAGAAGCACGGCTGGTTCCTTGCCCGGCAGTTCGAGAACGAGGCCGGGCCTGACTTCCACTCGCGCACCACGGCGCAGGAAATCCTCGATTGCTTCGAAGACGCGCCGCTCGACTATTGGGTGAGCGGTTTCGGAACCGGCGGCACGCTCAAGGGCGTGGCGCGGCGGCTGAAGGCCGAAAGCCCCGGCACGCGGATCGTCGCCGCCGAGCCGGACAATTCCGCGCTGCTCGCCTCGGGGTGGTGCCAGCCCTACAACGCCGACGGCTCGCCCGCCGCCAGCCATCCCGCGTTTCGCCCGCACCTGATGCAGGGCTGGTCGCCGGACTTCGTGCCGAAGCTGGTCGATGACGTGCTGCGCGAGGAATGGATCGACGCGCTGCAGCCGGTCGCCGGCGCCGACGCGATGAGGTGCGCGCAGGAGCTCGCGCGCCACGAGGGCATCCTCTGCGGCACCTCGGGCGGCGCGACTTTTGCCGCCGCGCTCGAGGTGGCACGGCACGCGCCGAAGGGCGCGCGCATCCTCGCCATGCTGCCCGACACCGGCGAGCGGTACCTCTCGACCCCGCTCTTTGCCGAGATCGAGGAGGTGATGAATGCGCAGGAGCTGGACATCGCCGCCTCCACCCCGCGCTTCCGCTTCGACGCGGGCGCCAGCACCCCGGCGCCGCAATCCGCGCCGGTGGCGGCGAGCGGAAAGGCCAAGGCCGAGCTGGAGGCGCTGATCTCGGACCCGGCGCAGCCGGTGGTTTTTTCGCGCTGGAGTGGTGCGAGTTCTGCTGGTCGGTGCGCAAGCTCTTCGCCGCGGCGGGGATCGAATACCTCTCCGTGGATCTCGACGGGGCGGCCTACCGCGAGGGCGATCGCGGCGGCGCGCTGCGCCGGGCGCTGGCCGAGAAGACCGGCGCGGTGACCATTCCGCAGATCTTCATCGGCGGCAGGCACGTCGGAGGCGCCACCGAGACCTTCGATGCCTTCAACAGCGGTGCGCTGCAACAGATGCTGGCCACCGAGGGCCGAGAGGTGCATACCGAGGGCATCGGCTATGCCTATGGCTTCTTGCCTGCCTGGCTGCACCCGCGCACGCCGGCCACCGCCTGAGGAGGCGAAACGATGCAAGAGATCTGCAAGGACACCCCCGCGCAGCCGGGCCGCTACCGCTGGGTCATCGTGGGCGCCGCCTCGGTGGTGCTGGCGGTGGCCATGGGGCAGCTCGTCAATGGGCTCTCGGCCTTCTTCACCCCGCTCGAGCAGAGCGAAGGCTGGAGCCGCGGCGACATCGCCCTGATCAACTCGGCGGGGCTGATCGGTCTTGCCATCGGTGGCATCGCGATGGGCTGGCTGGCCGACCGGATCGAGACTCGCAAGGTGGTGCTGGCCGGGACCATCGTCACCGGGCTCTGCGTGACCGCGGCGGGTTTTGCCAGCACGCTCTGGCAGCTCTATGCGCTCTTTTTCGTGGCGGGCGCGCTTGGCGGCGGGGCGCTGTTCGCGCCGCTCTTCGCCCTTGTCGGCAGCTGGTTCCGAACCGGTGCGGGGCTGGCGATCGGCATCGTCTCGGCCGGGCAGGCCATGGGGCAGGGCGGCATCCCGCTCGCCAACGCCATGCTGATCGACGCCTTCGGCTGGCGCGGTGCCTTCGTCGCCATCGGCCTCGCCTCGCTCGCCATCATGGTGCCGCTTGCCCTGCTGGCCCGCGCGCCGAGCGCCTCGGAAGGTGCCGGCGCTCAGGCCGAGAAAGACGCGCCCGCCGTCCACCCCGCTGTGGTGGTGGTGCTGATGAGCCTTGCTGTCATCTTCTGCTGCGCATTGATGTCGGTGCCGCTGATGCATCTCGCGCCGCTGGTCGAGCTTTGCGGCGCGACCGGCCCCGAAGCCGGGGGCGTGCTTTTCGTCATGATGCTGACCGCCATCGCCGGCCGTGTCGCCTTCGGCAAGCTTGCAGACATGATCGGCGCGCTGCCGGCCTATCTGGCGGCAAGCGTTTGGCAGACGGCGCTGGTCTATCTTTTTATCCAGATCGACGACATCGGGCTCTTCTACCTTTTCGCGCCCATCTACGGCTTCGGCTATGCCGGGGTGATGACCGGGGTGCTGACCACCCTCCGCGCGCTGATCCCGGCCCGGTTCCGCGCCAGCGCAAGCGGCATCGTCATCGCCTTCGCCTGGGGCGGTCACGGGCTGGGCGGATGGCTCGGGGGTCTGTTCTTCGACCGCACCGGCAGCTACGATCTGACCTTCGGCGTGGCCGCGATGGCCGGGCTGGTGAACCTCGCACTGCTTTTGGCCCTCGGGGCACTGGTGGTGCGCGGCAAGTCCGGGCCGCCCTCGCAACAGGCGTTGGCCCGAACGGCCTGAGGTTTCCGCACGGGAGACCGCGGCAGGGCCACGAGGGGCAGGGCGCCTTCCCCCGGACCGCCGGACTACACGCCATCCCGCAGCGCGCGACCTCGCGTCCCCCTTCAGAGGTCCTCGAGCGAGGCCATGAACTGCGAGAAAAGCTCGCCCTGCGAGCTTACCCCCAGCTTGCCGTAGATATTGCGCCGGTGGATGCGCACCGTGCCGGGGGCGATCCCCAGCGCGTGGCCGGTGGCCTCGGCGGAATGGCCCTTGAGCGTGTATTCGACGATCTCCGCCTCGCGCGGGGTCAGCAGGTTGCGCCCGAAACTCTGGAAGGCATCGTCGATCAGCTTGGGCAGGCGCGGCCCCTCGCTGCTCGGCTGCCCAGCGAAGTCCTCGATCAGCCCCGCCCAATGGCGCTTCGCGCAGGCTTCGACGAAGGGAAAGATCGTCTGGAAGTCGCGGAATTCCCGCGCCGAAAACGCCTTCAGCTCGCGCATCGCCGATATCACGACGCTTACATCGTCACCAACGTCAACGATAAAGCCTATTTCTTCGGCAAGCCCGGTCTGCACATAGTAGTTCCGGAAGTATTCGGCTTGGTAGAAGCGGTCGGGCGCAAGCTCGCGCAGGCGCACCAGCCGGGACGTCGTGGGAGCGGCGGAGTGGAGGTAGAACGGGTCCAGAAGATAGGGGCCTTCCTGGTAGTCATCGACCATGACCCGCCGCTTGGCGCTGGGAAAATCGTCATAGATATCAATAGGTCGGCGGTCCTTATAATAGGCGAAGGTGACGGTGAACTCGAAGGGCACGACAGCGCGCATCGCCGCGGTCAGCGCCTTCGGAAAGCGCGGGGTGCCAATGGCAGAGACGACCTCTGTACTCGCCGCGACCCAGCCTTCTACGTCAAATTTCCCAGCCATCTATGCCCTTTGTGGTATATACAACCATTTACCGTTTTTGTACCTTTTTTGAAAATTACGGCATATGCCGCTCGGCGCAAGGGGAAACAGCCATGCCGGGCAAGAGGGGATAAGCCGGGCCGGGGAGCACGATGATTCAGGAACCGCACATGACCGACGCCACCACCACTCACGTCCGCGCGCCGGAGGCCGTGGCGGAATTCGTCGGCGCGACCAAGCGCTTCGGCGAGGTACTGGCTGCCGACCGCATCGATCTGCGCATCCGGCGCGGCGAGTTCCTGTCGTTCCTTGGTCCCTCGGGCTGCGGCAAGACGACGGCGCTGCGCATGCTGGCGGGCTTCGAAAGCCCGACCGAGGGCGAGGTGCTGATCGATGGGCGCGATGTCTCGGCGGTTCCTGCGCACAAGCGCCCGGTCAACATGGTCTTCCAGCACTACGCGCTCTTTCCGCATATGACCGTGGCGCAGAACGTCGGCTACGGGCTGCGCCAGCGCCGCCCGCGCCTGCCGAAGCGCGAGATCGAGATCAAGGTCGCCAAGGCGCTCGCCACGGTGCGGCTGACCGATTTCGGCCCGCGCCGGATCTGGGAGATGTCGGGCGGCCAGCAGCAGCGCGTGGCACTGGCGCGGGCCATCGTCAACGAGCCGCAGATCCTGCTGCTCGACGAACCCATGGCCGCGCTTGACGCCAAGCTGCGCGGCGAGATGCAGCGCGAGCTCTTGGAATTGCAGCGCAGCCTCGGGATCACCTTCGTGCTGGTCACCCACGATCAGGAGGAGGCGCTCGCGATGTCCGACCGCATCTGCATCATGGGCAAGGGCCGGATCGCGCAGGTGGGCACCCCGCAGGAGCTCTACGACCGCCCGCGCAGCCGCTACGTCGCCGATTTCGTCGGTAAGGCCAACATCGTCTCGGGGCAGATCACCGGCCGTCAGGGCGGCATGGCGCAGGCGGTTCTGGGCAACGGCGTCAAGGTGGTGCTGCGCGACGAGCCCGGCGACGCGCGCACCTCGGCCGAGATCGCCGTGCGCCCCGAAGCGCTGGCTCTCGCGCTGCGCGAAAGTGCTGTCCCCGCGGGGACAGCGGCTGTCCCCGCGCGCATCACCCACCGAACCTTCCTGGGAAGCCACTCCGAATACCTGCTGACGGCCGAAGGAATCGGACCGCTTCAGGTGAATATCCCGCGACAGGCCGAAAGAGCCCTGGGCGGACATGACGTGGGCGCCTCTGTCCACGTGCTCTGGCCGGAGGGAACGGGTCTCGTTCTCGCCGCCGACGACTGAAGACATCCACATAAGTCAAAGTCCACCAAGGGAAAATCGAAATGAAAGACGACAACACGCCGATCTCGCGCAAGGCGTTCATGGAAGAGCTGCGGCGCTTCCAGAAAGGCTCCGTGACCCGTCGCCACTTCCTCGGGGTGACCGGCCTCGGCACCGCTGCGGCGGTGATGGGCGGCGCCATGCCGGGCCTGCTGCCAACCCGCGCCCGTGCCCAGGACATCGGCGACCGCGTGGTGCTGGCGACCTGGCCGAACTACCACGATCCGGCCAACTTCGATGCCTTCACCGACGAGACCGGCGCCTATACGCAGGTCAACGTCTTCGGCTCGAACGAGGAAATGCTGGCGAAGATCCAAGCCGGCGGCTCGGGCTGGGACGTCTTCGTGCCCACCAACTACGCCATCCCGACCTATGTCGAGGCCGACCTGATCGAGCCGCTCGACCTGAGCAAGATCCCGAACTTCGACGCGGCGGCTTTTGAGAAGCGCTTCTCGGACGCGGGCACCATCGACGGCGTGGTCTACGGCGTGCCGAAGAACTGGGGCACCACCGGCATCGCCTTCAACTCCGACAAGACCGGCGGCGTTGTGGACAGCTGGAAGGCCTTCTTCGACGGGGCGCGCGACAAGTGGGACGGCCGCGTGATGGTGCATGACTATCAGCTCACCACCATCGGCAATGCACTGTGCTACCACGGCTTCTCGTTCAACTCGGTAGACCCCGAGGAACTGGCTCAGGCCGAGAAGCTGCTGATCGACGTCAAGCCGCACCTCTACGCGATCTCGTCCGACTACCAGCCGGCGATGCGCAACGGCGATGCCTGGCTGACCATGTGCTGGACCGGTGACGGCAAGCAGATGAACACCGACATGCCCGAGATCGGCTTCGCGCTCGGCAAGGAGGGCGGCGAGATCTGGTCGGACTATTACGCCATCCCCAAGGACGCGCCGCACAAGGAGGCCGCCTACGCGCTGATCAACTTCCTGCTGTCGTCGGAGGTGAACGCCAAGGAGGCGCTCGCCCACGGCTACCCGGTGGCCGACAGCCGCACCAACGCGCTGCTCCCCGAAGAGCTGCTGAACGATCCGATCATCTACCCGGCTGCCGAAGCGCTCAGCCCGCTGGAGTTCGGCGCGGCGGTGACCCTGACCGACCCGAACCGCGCCGAGCTGATGGCGCGCTTCAAGTCGGCGTAAGACAGAAGACGGAGACAGGACGATGGCCATGACCCAATCACGGGCGCGGGCGCTGCTGCTGACACCGGCAGGGCTGTGGTACGCGGCGATGCTGCTGCTGCCGCTGGCCGTCGTCCTGATCTTCTCCTTCGGCGAGCGCAGCGCCATCGGCGGCTACGCGCCCGGCTTCACCTTCGAGCAATACGCCAACCTTCCGGCGCGCTTCGCGGCCTTTCGCAACACGCTGACGCTGGCGCCGGTGGGCACCATCGCGGCGCTGCTCATCGCCTATCCGCTGGCCTATTTTCTGGCGGTGAAGGTCAGCCCCAAGTGGAAGACCATGCTGCTGGTGCTGGTGATCGTGCCGTTCTGGACCTCGATCCTCATCCGCTCCTACGCGTGGATCTTCCTGCTCGGCGGCAAGGGTATCCCGGCGCTGCTCGAGACCATCGGCCTCGATGACGTGCGGCTGCTCAACACGCCCTTCGCGGTGCTGGTGGGCATCGTCTATGGTTACCTGCCGCTGATGGTCTTCCCGATCTACGTGGCGCTCGAAAAGCTCGACAAGCGGCTTTTGGAGGCCGCCGCCGACCTTGGAACGCCGCCTTGGCGCGCCTTCCTGCAGATCACCCTGCCGCTGTCGATGCCCGGCGTGCTGACCGGCTCGATGCTGGTGTTCATCCTGCTGATGGGCGAGTTCCTGATCCCCGCGATCCTTGGCGGCGGCAAGGTCTTCTTCGTCGGCAATGCGCTGGTCGATCTCTTTCTGCAATCGCGCAACTGGGCCTTCGGCTCGGCGGTGGCGGTGGCGTTGGTGGTCATCATGCTGATCACCGTCGGCATCTACACCCGCCTCGTGAAGCGCTTCGGCGCCAGCCGCGACGATGTCGGCCTGATGTAATCCTCCGGAGGCACCCATGAGACTTTACGCCTGGGCGGTCTACGCCTTTCTCTACCTGCCGATCGGCATCATCGCGCTGTTCTCCTTCTCGGCGGGGCGCTCGGCCTCGCAGATGCAGGGCTTCTCGCTGCAATGGTACGGGCGCGCGCTGAACAATCCCTTCGTGATGGAGGCGCTCTGGACCTCGGTGCGTGTCGCCTTCCTGTCGGCGGTGCTGGCGACGGTGGTGGGCACCATGGCGGCGCTGGCGCTGACCGGGATGCGCGGACGCGCCCGCAAGGTCTTTGACCTGCTGGTGCAGATTGCGGTGATGATCCCCGGCATCGTCATCGGCATCGCGACCCTCATCGCGCTGGTGTCGGTCTTCGATCTGGTGAACCCCTGGCTCGAGGCGCTGACCGGCTGGAAGCTCTCGCTCGGCACCGGCTCGCTGATCGGCGCGTATGGTCTCTTCACCATGTCGCTGGTGGTGCTGCTGGTGCGCGGGCGGATGGAGACGCTGGACGGGGCGCTGATCGAGGCGTCGAGCGATCTTGGCGCCACGCCCATGGGCACCTTCTGGCAGGTGACCTTTCCGCAGATCCTGCCGGCGATCCTCGCGGGTTTCCTGCTCGCCTTCACCTTCAGCTTCGACGATTTCATCATCGCCTTCTTCGTCGCGGGCGCCGAGACGACGCTGCCGATCTACGTCTTCTCGTCGATCCGCCGCGGCGTCACCCCCGAGATCAACGCGATCGGCACCATGGTGATGGCTGCTTCGCTGCTCATGCTGATCAGCGCGCAGCTTCTGCTGCGGCGCTCTCAGGCGCACGCGCGCCGCTAACTCAAGACTTCAGGAGAGACCCATGCTGAAAGACCGTGTCGCGCTGGTGACCGCCGCCGGATCCGGGATCGGCCGCGCCGGGGCCGTGGCCATGGCCCGCGAGGGGGCCTATGTGGTGGTGACCGATCTGCGCGAGGATCTCGCCGCCGAGACGCTGGCCGAGATCGACGCCGCGGGCGGTCGCGGCATGGCGCAGGGCCTTGATGTGCGCGACGATGCGGCGGTCGAGGGGCTGATCGAGCGGGTCGCAAAGGATCACGGAAGGCTCGACGTGCTGCACAGCCACGCGGGCATCCAGATCGAGGGCAAGGTCGAAGAGGTCACCCCGGCGCAGATGGATGCCGCCTGGGCGCTGAACGTGCGGGCGCATTTTGTCGCCTCGCGGGCGGTGATCCCGCACATGCGGGCGCAGGGGGGCGGGTCGGTGATCATCACCGCGTCGAACTCGGGCTGCCAGTATGACCGGGGCATGGTCTCTTACGCCACCACCAAGCACGCCGCCGTGGCCATGGTGAAGCAGATGGCGGTGGATTACGCGCGCGAGAGGATCCGCTTCAACGCGCTCTGCCCGGGGTTCGTGGACACGCCCTTCAACCTCGGTTTCGAGAAGCAGATGGGCGGGCGCGCGGCGCTCGAGAGCTATGTCGCCGACACCATCCCGATGGGCCGCTGGGCCAGCACCGAGGAAATCGCCGAGGGGATCCTCTACCTCGCCTCGGACCGCTCGGCCTTTGTCACCGGGCTGGCGCTGGTGATCGACGGGGGCGAGATCCTCTGATCTCGCCCGGCGCGGCTCAGCCGTTTGGGGAGCCGAAACCGATGGTCGCCTCGACCGCGCGTTTCCAGGCCGCGTATTTGCGCTCGCGCACGGCGGGGTCCATCTTCGGCTCGAAGCGCGCATCGCGGGCCCAGGCGTCGGCAAACTCCTCCATCCCCGGCATGATCCCGGCCTTCTGACCGGCGAGCCACGCCGCGCCCATGGCGGTGGTTTCGAGCACCGTGGGCCGCTCGACCGGCGCGTCGAGGATGTCCGACAGGTACTGCATCCCCCAGTCCGAGGCACTGAGCCCGCCATCCACGCGCAGCGCCGCCATCTCGGCGTCGCCATGTTCGGCACCCCAGTCGGCCTTCATCGCCTCGATGAGGTCGCGGGTCTGGTAGCCGACGCTTTCCAGCGCGGCGCGGGCGAATTCGGCGGGGCCGGAGTTGCGGGTGAGTCCGTAGATGGCCCCCCGGCAGTCGGCGTTCCAATAGGGCGCGCCGAGACCGGTGAAGGCGGGGACCAGAACGAGTTCCTGCGCCTCGTCGGCGGCCTCGGCCAGCGGCTGGCTTTCCGCCGCGTCGCGGATCACCTTGAGCCCGTCGCGCAGCCATTGGATCACCGCGCCGGCGACAAAGATCGAGCCTTCGAGCGCATAGGTGGTCTTGCCGTCGATGCGGTAGGCGATGGTGGTCAGCAGCCGGTTCTGCGAGACAACGGGGGTCTCGCCGGTGTTGAGCAGCGCAAAGCAGCCAGTGCCATAGGTGGATTTCACCATGCCGGGTGTGAAGCAGGCCTGACCGATGGTCGCCGCCTGCTGGTCGCCCGCGATGCCGAGGATGGGGATCGGGCGGCCGAAGAGATCAGCCCGGCAGTCGCCGAAGTTGGCGTCGCAGTCGCGCACCTCGGGGAGCATGTTGGTCGGGATATTCAGGCGCTTGCAGATGGCTTCCGACCAACGGCCTTCGCGGATGTTGTAGAGCATGGTGCGGGCGGCGTTGGTGGCGTCGGTGGCATGCACCGCGCCGCCGGTCAGCTTCCAGACGAGCCAGCTGTCGACCGTGCCGAAGAGCAGCTCGCCGGCCTCGGCCTTTTCGCGCGCGCCGGGGGTGTTGTCGAGGATCCACGCCAGCTTGGTTGCCGAGAAATAGGGGTCGAGCAGCAGGCCGGTCTTTTCGGTCACCGTTTCCTCGAAGCCCTCGTCGCGCAGGCCCCGGCACATCTCGGAGGTGCGGCGGTCCTGCCAGACGATGGCGTTGTGGATCGGCTTGCCGGTTGTCTTGTCCCAGACCACGGTGGTCTCGCGCTGGTTGGTGATGCCGATGGCGGCGATGTCATCGGCGCCGACGCCCGCCTTTTCCACGACGGCGCGGCAGGTGGCAGCGGTGGTGGACCAGAGGTCGAGCGGATCGTGCTCGACCCAGCCGCTTTGCGGGAAGTGCTGCGGAAACTCCTCCTGCGCCGAGGCGACGACCTGCAGCTTGTCATCAAAGAGGATCGCGCGCGAGGAGGTGGTGCCCTGGTCGATGGCGAGGATGAGGGTCATGTCTGTCTTCGGCCTTCCTGTGTGTCGTCAGTCCCGTTTGGACGCGCGGGGCTCGGCCTGCGCGATCGTCGTCCCGGAGTTTTGCGTCCGGGATCAGTGTCTTGCCCGACTCGTATCGGCGATGGCCCCCCTTGGCCATGGCGGAGACGAGAAAGCGGGGGCAGGCCATGGCCCGCCCCCGCGCAGTTAGCTCAGTTCCAGGAGGCGACGAGCTCGTCGTAGGCGACGGTCTTCGGCTCCTCGCGCTCGTTCTCGATTTTCGGCTTCGGCGAGCCTGCGGTGTCGAGCCACTCCTGCGGGTCCTTCTCCTCGTTCATCACCGGGCCCAGATCGCCCTGGATGCCGGCGCGCTCGAGGCGCTCCATGACCTTTTCCATGTCCGAGCAGAGGCTGTCGAGCGCGTCCTGCGCGGACTTGGCACCCGACATGGCGTCACCGATGTTCTGCCACCAGAGCTGCGCGAGCTTGGGGTAGTCCGGCACGTTGGTGCCGGTGGGCGACCAGCGCACGCGGTCAGGCGAGCGGTAGAATTCCACGAGACCGCCGAGGTTCGGCGCGCGGTCGGTGAAGCTCTCGTCCTGGATGGTGCTCTCGCGGATGAAGGTGAGGCCAACGTGGCTCTTCTTCACGTCCACGGTTTTCGAGGTGACGAACTGCGCGTAGAGCCAGGCGGCCTTGGCGCGGTCCTCGGGGGTGGACTTCATCAGCGTCCAGGAGCCCACGTCCTGGTAGCCGACCTTCATCCCGTCTTCCCAGTAGACGCCATGCGGCGAGGGGGCGAGGCGCCACTTCGGCGTGCCGTCCTCGTTCATCACCGGCAGGCCGGGCTCGACCAGCGAGGCAACGAAGGTGGTGTACATGAACATCTGCTGGGCGATGTTGCCCTGCGCCGGGACCGGGCCGGCCTCGGAGAAGGTCATGCCCATGGCCGAGGGCGGCGAGTACTTGTTGAGCCACTCGATCGCCTTGTCCACGGCATAGACCGCTGCCGGGCTGTTGGCCGCGCCGCCGCGCGCCATGCAGGCGCCCACGGGCTGCGACTTGTCGTTCACCCGGATGCCCCATTCGTCGACCGGCAGGCCGTTCGGCTCGCCCTTGTCGCCCATGCCGGCCATCGACATCCACGCGTCGGTGTAGCGCCAGCCGAGCGAGGGGTCCTTCTTGCCGTAGTCCATCGAGCCGAAGATGTCCTGCCCGTCGATATTGCGACCGGTGAAGAACTCGGCGATGTCCTCATAGGCCGACCAGTTGACCGGAACGCCCAGCTCGTAGCCGTACTTTTCCTTGAACTCGGCCATGATGTCGGGATCGGTGAACCAGTCGTAGCGGAACCAGTAGAGGTTGGCGAACTGCTGGTCGGGCAGCTGGTAGAGCTTGCCGTCGGGGGCAGTGGTGAACTGGGTGCCGATGAAATCGTCCAGATCCAGCGTCGGGCTGGTGACGTCCGCGCCCTCGTTCGCCATCCAGTCGGTCAGGTTGCGCACCTGCTGATAGCGCCAGTGGGTGCCGATGAGATCGCTGTCGTTGACATAGGCGTCGTAGATGTTCTCGCCCGACTGCATCTGGGTCTGCAGCTTCTCGACCACGTCCCCCTCGCCGATGAGGTCATGGGTGATCTTGATGCCGGTGATCTTTTCGAAGGCCGGGGCGAGCACTTGGCTTTCGTACTCGTGGGTGGTGATCGTTTCCGAGACCACCTTGATCTCCATGCCCTGGAACGGCTGGGCCGCGTCGATGTACCACCGCATCTCGGCTTCCTGGTCGGCGCGCGAGAGGGTCGACAGATCGCCGATCTCCGCGTCGAGGAAGGCCGTGGCCGCCTCCATGTCGGCGAAGGCCGGCCCGCTCAGCAGGCCGAGCGCAAGCGCCATGGCGGTTGATCTCTTAAGGTTCATGGTTTCCTCCCTTATTGAACCATTTATTCTCTTTCGGCGGTCCGGGCACCTCCAGCCCGGGCCGGCGCTCTGCCGGGTCTCAGACCCAGCGGAACACTGCCGCCGCGTAGATCAGGCAGACGACAAGCGCCGCCGGCTGCGCCTGGCCGACAAGGCCGAGCCAGGCGAGATTGATGAAGGCCGAGCCCAGCAGCGTGATGAAAAGCCGGTCCCCGCGCGTGGTCTCGATCCCGAGGATCCCGCGCTGCGGGGTCTCGGGGAAGCGGATCGCCAGCACGGTGAAGATCACCAGCAGCGCCGCGATGGTCAGAAAGAAGGCCGCTGTGGGCCAGGTCCATGCCATCCAGTCCATGTCGATCTCCTCTCAGACCCGGCCCAGGGCAAAGCCCTTGGCGATGTAGTTGCGGACGAACCAGATCACGAGAGCCCCCGGGATGATGGTCAGCACACCCGCCGCCGCGAGCACGCCCCAGTCGAGCCCCGAGGCCGAGACGGTGCGGGTCATCGTGGCGGCGATGGGTTTTGCATCCACCGTGGTCAGCGTGCGCGACAGCAGCAGCTCGACCCAGGAGAACATGAAGCAGAAGAATGCGGCGACGCCGATGCCGGACGAGATCAGCGGCATGAAGATCTTCACGAAGAAGCCGCCAAAGCTATAGCCGTCGATATAGGCGGTCTCATCGATTTCCTTGGGCACGCCGCGCATGAAGCCCTCGAGGATCCAGACCGCCAGCGGCACGTTGAACAGGCAATGCGCCAGCGCCACGGCGATATGCGTGTCGAAGAGCCCGATCGAGCTGTAGAGCTGAAAGAACGGCAGGGCGAACACCGCCGGCGGCGCCATGCGGTTGGTCAGCAGCCAGAAGAAAAGGTGCTTGTCGCCCATGAAGTGATAGCGCGAGAAGGCGTAGGCCGCCGGCAGCGCCACGGAGAGCGAGATCACCGTGTTCATCACCACGTAGATCAGCGAGTTGATGTAGCCCGAGTACCAGCTGGGATCGGTGAGGATCGTCGCGTAGTTGGCGAAGGTCAGGTTGCGCGGCCAGAGCGTGAAGCTGCCGAGGATCTCGGTGTTGGTCTTCAGGCTCATGTTGAGCAGCCAGTAGATCGGCAAGAGCAGGAAGAGCAGGTAGAGCGTCATGACGATGGCGCGCCCGTTGATCCGCGGCAGGCTGCGCGACCGGCTGGCGGCGGGGGCGAGGGTGGTGTCGGTCATCTCACATCCCCTTTTTGTCGAGGTTGGTCATCACGGTATAGAACACCCAGGAAATCAGCAGGATCACCAGGAAGTACATGATCGAGAAGGCCGCCGCCAGGCCAAGGTCGAACTGCCCAAGCGCCATCTTCACGAGGTCGATCGACAGCAGCGTGGTGGCATTGCCCGGACCCCCGCCGGTGACCACGAAGGGCTCGGTGTAGATCATGAAACTGTCCATAAAGCGCAGCAGGATGGCGATCATCAGCACGCCGGCCATCTTCGGCAGCTCGATGTAGCGGAACACCTTCCAGCGGCTGGCCTGGTCGATCTTGGCCGCCTGGTAATAGGCGTCGGGGATCGACTTGAGGCCCGCATAGGCCAGCAGCGCCACCAGCGAGGTCCAGTGCCAGACGTCCATGACGACGATGGTGATCCAGGCGGCCAGCGTGCTCTGGGTGTAGTTGTAGTCGATGCCCATCGACGCCAGCGTTCGGCCCAGCAGGCCGATGTCGACCCGTCCGAAGACTTGCCAGATGGTGCCCACCACGTTCCACGGGATGAGCAGCGGCAGCGACATCAGCACAAGGCAGAACGACGCCCAGAAGCCCGACTTCGGCATGTTGAGCGCGACGAAGATGCCCAAGGGGACCTCGATGGCGAGGATGATCCCAGAGAACATGAGCTGCCGACCGAGCGCATTCCACATCCGGTCCGAATGCAGCATCTCGTCGAACCATTCGAGCCCGGCCCAGAAGAACTGGTTGTTCCCGAAGGTGTCCTGCACCGAATAGTTGACCACGGTCATCAGCGGGATCACCGCCGAGAAGGCCACCAGCACCAGCACTGGCAGCACCAGGAACCATGCCTTGTGATTGACGGTCTTGTTCATCAGGCAGCCTCCCCCGAGGGTGCGACGCGCCAGTCGTCGCGGTAGACGTTGACGTGGGCGGGATCGAAGCGCACGCGGGTCATGTCGGGCCCGATGCTCTCGTCCTCGCCGGCGACGATGTTGATGTCATGGCCGAAGAACTCGGCGCGGATGATCTTGTGCCGCCCGGCGTCCTCGACGCGGCGGATCTTGACCGGGAGCCCCTCGGTGGCGCTCAGCCGGGCAAACTCGGGGCGCACGCCGATCTCGACCTTGCCGTCCATCGCCCGATAGCCGGCGCCGAGGTCGAAGTTCGAACCGTTGATGTAGCCGCGGCTGCCCTCGACCTTGGCGGGGATCACGTTCATCCCCGGCGAGCCGATGAAATAGCCGACGAAAGTGTGCTCGGGCCGCTCGAAGAGCTCCTCGGGCGTGCCGATTTGCACCACGCGGCCGTCGTACATCACCACCACCTTGTCAGCGAAGGTCAGCGCCTCGGTCTGGTCGTGGGTGACGTAGATCATCGTGTGGCCGAAATCATGATGCAGCTTCTTGAGCTGGGTGCGCAGTTCCCACTTCATGTGCGGGTCGATCACCGTCAGCGGCTCGTCGAAGAGCAGCGCGTTCACATCCTTGCGTACCATGCCGCGCCCGAGGCTGATCTTCTGCTTGGCATCGGCGGTCAGCCCGCTGCACTTGCGGCGCAGCTGGTCCTCCATGCCGATCATTCGCGCGATCTCCTGCACCCGCTCGGCGACATAGGCCTCGTCGCGGCCGCGGTTGCGCAGCGGGAAGGCCAGATTGTCGCGCACGGTCATCGTGTCGTAGACCACCGGGAACTGGAACACCTGCGCGATGTTGCGCTCGGCGGTCGGGGCATGGGTCACGTCCTGCCCATCAAAGAGCACGCGGCCCTGCGAGGGAATCAGCAGCCCGGAGATGATGTTGAGCAACGTGGATTTGCCGCAGCCCGAGGAGCCGAGCAGCGCATAGGCGCCGCCATCGTCCCAATCATGGGTCATCTGCTTGAGCGCGAAATCCTCTTCTCCGCGCGGGGTCGCCATGTAGGAGTGAGCGAGATTGTCTAGCGTTATCTTGGCCATATCGCCTCCTCCTCAGGCAGCTTGCGCATAGGCGGCGGGGGCGACCAGATCGCCGTTCTCGCCGAAGACGTAGACGTGCCGGGGCGACAGCCAGACATCCAGCGGCTTGCCGAGCGGCAGGTCGTGCACGCCGCCCACCAGCCCCACCCAGCGCTCGCCGTGGTGGTCGAGGTGGACAAAGGTCTCGGAGCCCGTGAGCTCGCTGACCTGCAGCTCGGTGCGGAAGTGCAGCGCGTCGGGATCGTGTTGCCGGATCTCCAGGTGGTTGGGCCGGAAGCCCGCCATGTAGCGCCCGTCGGGCAAATCCTTGAGCTTGCCGGTGGCTGGCGCGCTCTGGCCCTCGCCGAACATGAGCCGATCGCCGGTCTTGGAGATCTGCAGGAAGTTCATCGGCGGGTCGCTGAAGACGCGCGCGGTGGTCGCGTCCAGCGGCTGGCGGTAGACCTGCGGCGTCGGGCCGAACTGCGTCACGCGCCCCTCCCAAAGAGTCGCGGTGTGCCCGCCGAGCAGGAGCGCTTCCTCGGGTTCGGTTGTGGCGTAGACGAAGATCGAGCCGGAAGCCTCGAATATCTTTGGGATTTCCACCCTAAGCTCTTCGCGCAGCTTGTAGTCGAGGTTGGCCAGCGGCTCGTCCAGAAGCACCAGTCCGGCGTTCTTCACCAGCGCCCGCGCCAGCGCGCAGCGCTGCTGCTGGCCGCCCGACAGTTCCAAAGGCTTGCGCTCGAGGAAGGGGGTCAGCTTCATCAGCTCGGCGCTCTCGCGCACCCGGCGGTCGATCTCGGCCTTGTCGACACCCATCAGCTTCATCGGAGAGGCGATGTTCTGGTAGACGGTCATCGAGGGGTAGTTGATGAACTGCTGGTAGACCATCGCCACCTTGCGGTCCTGTACCCGCATGCCGGTGACGTCCTTGCCTTCCCAGAAAATCTTGCCGGTAGAGGGCGCATCAAGTCCCGCCATCAGCCGCATCAGCGACGTCTTGCCCGACAGGGTCGGGCCCAGCAGCACGTTCATCGTGCCATTCGCGAGCGTCAGATCGGTGGGGGCGATATGGGTCTGCCCCTCGACGATCTTTGAAACGCCCTTCAGTTCCAGCGACATAAGGTCCTCCTCCCCGCGCCGTATGTCTCCGCCGTGCTATTCGGCGGCGTCGGCCCTTTCGCGGCGGGATGTCATCCAGCCGTCCAGCGCCGATATCTCCTCCTCGCTCAGGCGCAGCCCGAGCTTGGTGCGTCGCCACACCACGTCCTCGGCCGTGCGGGCAAACTCCTGCCGCATCAGCCAGATCACTTCCGCCTCGGTGAGCGTCGCGCCGAATGCCCTCCCAAGATCCGCGGCGCTTCTTGCCTCCCCCAAGAGGGTTTCTGCCTCGGTGCCGTAGGCGCGCGCGAGCCGGCGCGCCCAAACCTCTCCGAGAAAAGGATATTTCTCGGTCAGAGCTTGCACAAGAGCGTCGAAGCCGTCGACCGGGAAATCCCCGCCGGGCATCGCAACGCCCGCAGTCCAGGGGCCAGACTTCAAGGTAACATGTTCGCCGATCTTCTCGAGCGCGCTTTCCGCCAGCCGCCGATAGGTGGTGATCTTGCCGCCGAAGACATTCAGCACCGGTGCGCCGCCCTCCGCGTCCACTTTCAGCGTGTAATCCCGCGTCGCCGCCGTGGCGCTGGAGGCGCCGTCGTCATAGAGCGGGCGCACGCCGGAATAGGTCCAGACCACGTCCTTATCCGAGATCGACTGCGCGAAATACTGGTTGGCGAAATTGATCAGATACGCCTGTTCCTCGGGGGTGCAGACCGGGCGGCGATCCGGATCTTTATGCTCGGCATCCGTGGTGCCGATCAGGGTGAAATCGCGCTCGTAGGGAATCGCGAAGATGATCCGCCCGTCGGTGCCCTGGAAAAAGTAGCACTTGTCGTGGTCGTAGAGCCGTCGGGTCACGATATGGCTGCCTCGGACCAGCCGGACGCCCTCGCGCGATGGCAGGTCAATCTTGTCATGGATCACGTCGCCGACCCAGGGACCGCCCGCGTTGATGAGCATCTTCGCGTAATGCGTCGCTTTCGCGCCGGTTTCGGCGTCCTTGGTCTCGATCCGCCAGAGCGCGCCGTCGCGCTGTGCGTGGGTGACCTTGGTTCGGGTCATGATCGTCGCGCCGCGCGCTTCGGCGTCGCGCGCGTTGAGCACCACCAGCCGCGAATCCTCGACCCAGCAATCGGAATATTCATAGGCGCGCTCGAACCGCGGCTGCAGCGGCGCGCCCTCCTTGGTGCCCTTCAGCGAGAGTGTCGCCGTGCCGGGTAGGATCTTCCTTCCCCCGAGGTGGTCGTACATGAACAGCCCCATGCGGATGAGCCACGCCGGACGGCGCCCCTTCATCCAGGGCATCGCCAGCCCGAGCATCTTGGAGATCGGCGTCTCGCTCTCGAAGCGCATGTCCCTGTGGTAGGGCAGCACGAAACGCATCGGCCAGCTTATGTGCGGCATGGCGCGCAGCAGAACCTCGCGCTCGACCAGTGCCTCGCGCACCAGCCGCACCTCGAGATACTCGAGATAGCGCAGCCCGCCGTGGAACAGTTTGGTCGAGGCCGAGGAGGTCGCCGAGGCGAGATCGCCCATCTCGGCCAGCAGCACGGAAGCGCCGCGCCCGGCCGCGTCCCGGGCGATGCCGCATCCGTTGATGCCGCCGCCGATGACGAAAAGATCTGCAGGGGTATCGGGGGTGGTCTTGCGCACGGGAGCCTCTTTCACGTTGTGGGCAGGCTAAACCTGGAGCGCGCATTCACGCAAGGAATTTGTTTTCGTTTTTTTTCGTTCGAGAGCGCGCGGAGATTTTCTATTATTATCGTGTACTTCTGCCGAAATCTTTGGTTCAGACCATGCAGATGCAGAAACGAATCCTCTGGAACCGGCGCAGATTTGCGGTTTTTCTGCCCGAGTCAGGATAAAGCGAAAGAAACCGAACACCCATGTCCCAGTCCCTGCGCCACCCGGAGATTCTCGAGATCGCCCGCCGCGACGGCAAGGTCACCGTCGAGGGGCTGGCGCAGCACTTTGGCGTCACGCTGCAGACCATCCGCCGCGACCTGAGCGATCTGGCGGACGCCGGGCGGCTCGACCGGGTGCACGGCGGGGCGGTGCTGCCCTCGGGTACGATGAACATCGGCTATGAGGAACGGCGCCATCTCAACATGGAGGCAAAGACCGGCATCGCCCGTGCCTGCGCCGCGCGCATCCCGCACGGCATCTCGCTGTTCCTCAACATCGGCACCAGCACCGAGGCGGTGGCGCGCGAACTCTTGCATCACAAGGGGCTGATGGTGGTGACCAACAATATGAACGTCGCCAATATCCTCGTCGCCAATCCCGATTGCGAGGTGCTGGTCAGCGGCGGCAGCCTGCGCCGCACCGACGGTGGGCTCATCGGCGCGCTGGCGACCGAGAGCATCCGCCAGTTCAAGTTCGACCTCGCGGTGATCGGCTGCTCGGCGCTGGACGCCGAGGGCGACATCCTCGACTTCGACCTGCAGGAAGTCGGCGTCAGCCGCGCCATCCTGCGACAGTCGCGCCGCACCTACCTTGTGGCCGACCAGTCGAAGTTCAAGCGCAGCGCCCCGGCGCGCATTGCCTCGCTGGCGGAGATAGACAAGTTCCTCACCGACGCCCCGCTCGAGCCCGGCCTCGCCGCGGCCTGCGCCGATTGGGGCTGCGAGGTGGTGGTGGCCGCGCGGACTTGACCGTCGGCTTGCGCCCGTCACCGGTCCCGCTATAGCACGCCCATGCGTTTCGAGACCCCGCTCATCCCCGCCCGCCTGCTGCGCCGCTACAAGCGTTTCCTCGCCGATTGCCGGCTCGAGGATGGCTCAGAGATCACTGCCCATGTTGCCAATCCGGGCAGTATGCTTGGCATGGCCGAGCCCGAGAGCCGGATCTGGCTCGAGCCAAACGAGGATCCGAAGCGGAAGCTGAAATACGCGTGGCGGCTGATCGAGCACGAGGGCGGCGCCTTCATCGGCGTCGACACCGGCGTGCCCAACCGCGTGCTGCGCGCCGCGCTCGAGGCCGGGCAGGTGGGGGGACTGGAGGGCTACGAGACCGTCCGCCCCGAGGTGAAATATGGCGAGAAGAGCCGCATCGACTTCCTGCTCACCGGGGCGGCCCGCCGGGACTGCTACGTGGAGGTGAAATCGGTGACCCTTTCGCGCAGCCCGGGTCTGGCCGAATTCCCTGACAGCGTCACGGCGCGCGGGGCCAAGCATCTCGCGGAGCTCGCCGCGATGGTCCGGCAGGGCCACCGCGCCGTGATGCTCTATCTGGTGCAGCGCACCGATGCCGAGGTGGTCACGCTCGCCTCCGACATCGATCCCGCCTATGCCGCGGCTTTCGCCAGCGCGCGCGCGGCGGGGGTCGAGGTGCTCGCGCTCGGCTGCCGGATCACGCCCGAGGAAATCACCCTCGGCGCGCCACTGCCGTTCCGCGCGCCCTGAAGCGTCCGGCGCGGCCCCGCTAGGTTCAAACGTCCCGCGGGAGTCTTCCAAAGCGGACGGGGGCGAAGCCCCCATCCGTGGATGCCCTCAAGGGCCTCAGGCCAGTCGCGAACGCGGTTCCGCGGCCACCTCGGCATCTCCGTCGCGCGAGAGGTGCAGCGTGCGGGTGGGGAAGGGGATGTCTACGCCATTGGCGTCCAGCGCTTCCTTGACCTTGCGCTTCATGTCGGCCTGATAGGCGAAATAGTCGCCGCTCCCGACCCAGACGCGCACAAGGAAATCGACCGAGCTGTCGTTGAGCGCGTTGACCTGGATGAAGGGTTCGGGATCGTTCAGCGAGCGCGGATCGGCCATGATGGTCTCGCGGATCACCCGCTCGGCAGTGGCGAGGTTTGCACCGTAACCGACGCCGAAGGTCCATTCCGCGCGGCGAGTCTTGTAGATCGAATAGTTCTCGATGACGTTGCCCCAGACTTCGGAATTCGGCACGATGATCTGCGTGTTGCCGAGGCTGGCAAGCTCGGTGGTGTTGAGGGTGATGTCCTTGACCGTTCCCGAGACCCCGGCGACCGAAACGAAATCGCCCAGCTTGATCGGGCGGAAGATGATGATCATCACCCCCGCTGCGACGTTCGACAGGGTGCCCTGCAGCGCGAGCCCGACGGCAAGGCCGGCAGCGCCGAGCGCCGCGATGATCGAGGTGGTCTGCACGCCGAACGTGTTGAGCACAACAAGGATGGTGAAGATCAACACCACGTAGCGCGCGATATTTCCGAGGAAGTTGAAGAGCGTGTCATCGAGCCGGGCGCTGCGCGCCGACATCGCGGTGATCCGGCCCTTGACCCAGCGGCCGATGAAAAGCCCCACCAGCAGCAGCACGATGGCTGCCACCACGTTGCCGAGAACGCTGGCCATGAAGTCCAGCGTAAACACGTCGGAAAGCGACGTGCCGTTGTAGATCTCGGTGTTCATGACTTCGTTGATACTGTCCATTGTCCCTCGTCGGTCCTTTTCTGCGCCTTGCGGCTTTCTTGCGCGCCGCTGCGTCCGGCACGTCTTTGGGTCGGGTCTGCCTGATCCCCTTCAGGCGGTCTTCGGGCGATGCCCTGGCTGGCAGGATCGGCGCCGCGGCCCGCATCGCGGGATTTAACTCCGGGACATGCCATTGCGTTCCCCTGCCATCCTCTGGCAATGGAGCGCAATACGCATTAAGTATTGAAGGGAAGAGACCCATGGAGCGCCCCGTCTTGCGAAATGACACGAGCGGCCGTCTCACCCGCGACGGCATCCGCATTCACGAAACCGCCGATTTTGCCGGCATGCAGAAGGCCGGCGCGCTGGCTGCGAAGATCCTCGACGACCTCGCGCCGCTGGTCGAGCCCGGTCGCACCACGGCCGAGATCGACGACTTCATCCGCGGTGCGGTCGAAGAGGCGGGCGCGGTCTCGGCCACGATCGGCTACAAGGGCTATCAGCACGCCAGCTGCATCTCGATCAACCACGTGGTCTGCCACGGCATCCCCGGCGACAAGAAGCTGAAGGATGGCGACATCCTTAACGTCGATGTCACGGTGATCGTCGACGGCTGGTACGGCGACACCAGCCGCATGTACGTGGCCGGCAAGCTCTCGCGCAAGGCCGAGCGGCTGATCCAGGTGACCCATGACTCGCTCATGATGGGCATCGAGGCGGTGAAGCCGGGCAACACCTTCGGCGACATCGGCCATGCCATCCAGAGCTATGTCGAATCGCAGCGCATGTCGGTGGTGCGCGATTTCTGCGGTCACGGTCTCGGCCAGGTATTCCACGCCGCGCCCAACGTGCTGCACTATGGCCGAGCCGGAACCGGGCCGATGCTCGAGGAAGGCATGTTCTTCACCATCGAGCCGATGGTGAACCTCGGCCGTCCCGAGACAAAGGTGCTCGCCGACGACTGGACCGCCGTGACCCGCGACAAGTCGCTCTCGGCGCAGTTCGAGCATTCGGTTGGCGTGACCGCCGACGGGGCCGAGATCTTCACCCTCTCTCCGGGCGGTAAGTTCCACCCGACCTGGGGCTAAAGGGCTGGCCGGGCGCGACCTCGGGCGAGGGGCAGTCCGCCAGCCTCAGCGCTGTCTGGATGCCTGGCTGGTCCAGCGCCTCGCCGAGGGATGAGGCGTCGGCCCGACAGGCTCAGCCCATCAGCGCCTTGCGGAGCATGTTCCCGGCCAGCACCAACACGGTGATCGCAAAGACCAGCCGGAGCCGGGCCGGGCTCAGGCTGTGCGCCAGCTTCACACCGATCGGCACGGTGAGCAGCGAGGTCACCATGATCAGCAGAACGGCGGGCAAATTGACGTAGCCCACGGTCCCCGGCGGCTTGCCGGTGATCCCCCAGCCGGTCAGCAGGAAAGCGATGAACCCGGGGATCGAGATAAGCAGCCCGAAGCCGGGTGAGGTGCCAACGGCACGGTGCGGCGGCACGTTGTAGGCGGTTAGTAGCGGCACTGTGAAGCTGCCTCCGCCAATGCCCATCAGCGCCGAGAAGAAGCCGATG
Source organism: Salipiger sp. PrR007 (assembly GCF_010499845.1). Taxonomy (NCBI): domain Bacteria; kingdom Pseudomonadati; phylum Pseudomonadota; class Alphaproteobacteria; order Rhodobacterales; family Roseobacteraceae; genus Salipiger; species Salipiger sp. PrR007. Next base: position 52,898 of record NZ_JAAGOZ010000030.1, read on the forward strand.
ATGCCGCCGTAGAGCGCGCTCAGCCCGCGCCCCGGCAGGGTCTCGGAGATCCGCCAGGTCTTCTTGCCGAGCAACATGTAAAGCCCGAGGCAGACGCCGATCACGCCGAAGACCAGCAGCAGCTGGTCGCTGTGCAGCACGGTCGCTGCCAGAACGCCCAGCACCGAGCCCATGGCGATGAACGGCCCCCAGCCCTTGATCAACTCGAGGCTCACCGCGCCCCGCTTGTGATGCGAGGTGACCGAGCGCAGCGAGGTCACGATGATCGTGCCGGTCGAGGTGGCGACGCAGATCTGCATCAGCTGCTCGGGGTGATAACCGAGGCCGATGAAGACGTAATAGAAGGCCGGCACGAGGATGATCCCCCCGCCCACGCCCAGAAGACCCGAGATGATTCCGGCCACCGCGCCGGCGGCGGCGATGACGGCGAATAGCGTGACGTAATCCATGGGGCTCTTTCTGCTGTGCGGCGGATGCGGCGGGGCGTGGACCCGGCGGCGCGGAGGCCGCCTGCCGGAGAAACGCGGCGCCGGGGCGAAGGTCAAGGGGAAGCGGTGCGCGCCTCGGGGATCACGCGGCGACTGCGCTCCGAATGCCGCGCCCCGCGCCAGGCAGGGCCGAGCGGCGCGTCACAGAAAAAGACCCCCCGCCGGTCCGGGCGAGGGGCCTTGTATCAGGGGAAGCGCCGCGGGTCAGGCCCGCAGCAGGATCTTGCCGCTGCGGGCGGGCGTCTGGGCTGCGTGCATCGCCTCGGTGACCTGCGCCAGGTCGAAAACGCCGCCCACGTCGAGCGCCAGCTTGCCTTGCGCCGCCAGGGTCACCAATTCGGTCAGCAGGCGCACCTGCGTCTCGCTGCTCATCTCGCCGAACACGCGCGAGGCCCAGAAGCCGCGAACGGCCAAGTGCTTGGTGATCATCTCACCGCTCGGCAGCTGAAGCGGTGCGCCGGTCGCCGTGCCGAAGACCACGTATTCCCCGTCCTTGCCCAGCAGCGCGGCCAGCGCCATGCCCAGCTCGGCGCCGACGGAGTCGATGGCCGAGACCGCGCCCGCGGGACCGATCAGCGCCTTGGCGGTGTCGAGCCAGCCTTCGTCGGCGGTGGACAGGACGTGTTCGGCGCCGAGCGCCTTCATCTCCTCGACTGCATCGGCGCGGCGCACGAGGTTCAACAGCTTGATGCCGCGCGCCTTCGCAAGGCTCACCATGATCTTGCCGACAGCGCCATTGGCCGCGGTCTGCACAAGCCAGTCGCCTTCGCCGGCCTTGAGCGAGTCGAGCAGGGCGATGGCGCTGAACGGCATGGCGATGAGCTGCGCCGCGTCCTCGTCCCGGATGCTCTGGGGCAGCTGCACGAGCGTCGCCGCCTTGGCGACGAAGAATTCGGCCCAGCTGCCGTGCACGCCGCCGACCGAAACGCGCTGGCCGAGCAACGCCTTGTCGACGCCCTCGCCAAGGGCGGCGACCATGCCGACCGCCTCGGAGCCGCCGATCTCGCCGGGCAGCTCGGGGACGTAGCCGTATTGGCCGCGGATCGTCCACAGGTCGTGATTGTGGATCGGCGACAGGATGGTCTTGATCAGCACCTCGCCCGGACCGGGCTTGGGCGTCTCCATCTCGCCAAAGAGCATCACATCGGCGGGGTCGCCAAAAACGTCGTGATATGCAGCACGCATGTCGGGGTCCTTCGTGTCAAAAACAGGGGTCAGGGAGTGTCGGGGAAGAGGCGGCGCACGGTGTCGGCGCGGGCCTGCCGAAGGGGCGCGTCGCTTTGCGAGAGCTTGGCAAGGATCGCCGCGCCAAGCCATTGCGCGTAGGCTCCGCCCGCCGCGCCCTCGGGGTCGGGCAGCGGCCGCAGCGAGCCGTCCTCGGCGCCTTCAATCAGCAGCGCGGCGAGGCGCGCAACAAGGTCAGAGACCCCGTCGTCGAGCACCCGGCGCATGTCGTCCGAGAGATCGGCGATCTCGGCGGCGAGCTTGACCACAAGGCAGCGTGACGCCAGTCCCGCCGAGGCGTCCTCGCCGAGCCAGGAGTCCCAATAGGCTGCGAGCCGGTCGCCAGCGCTGCCCGGGGTCTCCGCGAGGGCATCAAATCTCTCGAGATATTCGGAGACGTAGTCCTCGAGCAGGGCGCAGCCGAAGGCCTCCTTGGAGGCGAAATAATAGTAGAACGACCCCTTGGGCACGCCGCTTTCCTTGAGGATTTGCGACAGGCCCACGCCGGTGAAGCCGCCCCTCAGGACAAGCTCGCGGCCGCTGGCCAGGATCTTCTTGCGGGTTGCTTCGGATTTGCTCGGCTCGGTCATGGGGTGCTATGTAGTTAAAATAGACCGGTCGTCTAGATGCTCCGCGGCAGATTTTCCCGATGACGTCGCGCCAGACGGAGGCCACGTGTCACGAAGCGTGATCGGCAGGCGCAGAGCCTGCCGGGGCCACCCAAGGAGGTCTTAGTCGAGACTCGCGGCGAAGCCCGCGAGATAGGCCTGCAGCTGCTCGCGCACGGCGCTGTCGGTGAGGGTGCCCTGCGCATCAAAGGATTTACCCGCGCGCGACACCATCAGTTTTGCGCCAAGCCAAGGTTGCGCCCCCAATGCGCGCAGCACGGGCAGCCAATGCGTCTGCGACAGGATTGTCCCGAACCCGCCGGGCGACGCGCCGATGATCGCCACCGGCTTGCCCTTGAACGCTTTGCCGCCCTCGCCGCGTGACATCCAGTCGATGGCATTCTTGAAAACGCCCGGAATACCGCCGTTGTACTCGGGGGTGACCAGCAGCAACCCATCGGCCTCCGCCAACTGCGCCTGCAAGGTCTTCACCGCCACGGGCAGCCCCTCGCCGGCCTCTTCGTCGGCGTTGAACAGCGGCACCTCGTGGATCGAGCCGGGGAGCACCGGGCAGTCCTCGGGCGCCAGCTCCATGGCGGCGCGCAGCAAGCCGGCGTTGTAGGAGGCGGCGCGCAGGCTGCCGCTGAGGCCGAGAATTCGGGGCATGGGTCAGTCCTTCCGCTAGGTGAACCGCAGCATGGCTCGCGTCGGCGCCCCCGGCAAGACATTGATGGCGCGGAGAAAGCGACCGGTCAGTCGAACTTCCGCGAGGGCGCGAGCACCTTGGCCTCGCCGACCAGCACCGGTTGTCCGTCGACCGAGCATTTGCAGTCCAGCATGACCCTGCGTTTTGAAAAATCGATCTCGCGGACCGTGACCTCGGCGAGCACCGTGTCGCCGGGGCGGACGGGGGCGATGAACTTCAAAGTCTGGCCAAGGTAGACCGTTCCGTGGCCGGGAAGCTGCTCGCCGATCACCGCCGAGATCAGCCCTGCGGTGAGCATGCCATGGGCGATGCGCCCTTCGAAGATCGTATCCTGCGCGTAGGCGTCATCGAGGTGGACCGGGTTGTGGTCGGTCGAGATCTCGGCAAAAAGCGCGATGTCGCGGTCGGTCACCTCTTTGCGCAGGTGCCGGGACATACCCATTTCGATGTCCTCGATGCAGATCGTCCCGCGGGGCAGGTTGTCGAGCATCTTCTCCTCCATGATCTGCGGTCCGGTAATAAAAATGCGACTGAATTGGATCAGTGAGTAATTTTATTACTTCGCGACCGCAGAAAATCAAGAGGAGAATTTGTATCTTTCAGCGTAGGAAGCCAATCGAATAGGTCGGTTCCATTTGCTGGTCGGCGAGGTAGCGTTCGAGCGCCTCGGCCTCGGGCTGTTCGTCGGTCTTCGTTTCCTTGGCCGCGAGCCCGCCCGTGATGAACAGCGAGTCGATGTCCTCGCCCACCGCACCGAGGATGTCGGTGCGAATGCCGTCGCCGATGCACAGGATCGCGCTGTCGGGCACGCTGCGGTCGATCTCGGCGAGCCGGCGGCGCGCGAGGTCATAGACCGGCGGATGCGGTTTGCCGAAATAGAGGCTCTCGCCGCCCATCTCGGTGTAGAGCTGCGCCACCGCGCCGGCGCACCATTCGCGGGTCTCGCCGCGATCGACGACGATATCGGGGTTCGCGCAGAGCAGTTTCATGCCCTTTTGCTTGGCGTAAAGCAGCTGCGGGCGCAGCTCCGAGGGATCCGCATGCGGATCGAACGGGCCGCAGCAGACGATGCCTTCGGCCTCTTCCAGGGCGACGCGCTCAATCGGCAGCGGGTTCTCGAGCAGCTTGATCGGCTCGAAGAAGGGCTCATCGAAGGGCGTGCCCATGAAGTAGACTTTCTGGCCGACCTCACCGCGGAACATGGCGACGCGGGCGCTGTCGCCGGAGGTGGCGATATTGTCCCAGGCGTCCTCGGGCACGCCGAAACCCTCGAGTTGCTTGACCACCTCGTGGCGCGAGCGCGGGGCGTTGGTCAGCAGCACCACGGTGCCACCCCGGGCGCGGAAAGCGCGCAGCGCCTCGATGGCGGCGGGAAAGGCCTTCACGCCGTCATGCACGCAGCCCCAGAGGTCGACGAAGGCCGCCTCGTAATTCTGCGAGATCTCGGAAAGCGACTGGATGATGCGGGTCATGGGAAGCCTTTGTCGGACTTTGAGTGTGAGAGGTGCGCCCTTGATAGGCCAGCGCGGGCGATGAGGCCAGCGCCGCGGGGCTCAGAGATGCGGGGTGACGGTGTAGCCGAAGCTCGCGCCTTCGCCGGGAGCGAGGCTTAGCGCGCCGGGACGTTCCAAGAGCTGGGACGAGGCGCCTTGGAGCGCATGCATCCCATGCCAGGGCTCGACGCAGAGGTAGGGCGCGCCGGGCTTTTGCCAAAGCGCGAGAAAGGGCAGGTTTTCGAAGGTGAAATCGAGCCTCGGGCCGTGCTCCGCGCCGTAGGAGAGCGCCGTCCCCGCGCCCTCCGGGAAGATCATCGCGTCCGCCTCGAACTGCTCGTGGGCGAGAGTGAGCTTGCCGTTGATGAAGGGCGAGGGCAGGTGGGCGTCGCCGAGACGTCCAGCGTCGATCCGGGCCAGCGCTGGCTCGGCCTTGTCGGCGAGCGTTACCCCATGCGGCCGGCCCTCGGCGCCCGGCAGCGGCCAGGCAAAGGCGGGGTGAAAGCCAAGGCAGAAGGGCAGCGGCGCATCGCCGGTGTTGGAGACATCGGCGGAGACTTTCAGCGTGCCACCTTCGAGCGCGTGAGTCACCGCCAGCCGGAAGGAGAACGGGTATTGCGCGCGGGTCGCTTCGCTGTCGCTCAGCACATGGCGGCAGGAGGTTGCGGAGCTCTCGTCGAGCAGGAATTGGCTCTGGCGGGCAAAGCCGTGCTGGGCCATCTCCGACTCGAACGCGTCGATACGAAGCCGCCCGCCGGGCGCGGGGCCGACGATCGGAAACAGGATCGGCGCACGGCCGGACCACCACGTAGGATCGCCCTGCCAGAGCAGCTCCTTGCCGCCCTTTGCAAAGCTCTGCAGCTCGGCGCCGAGTTGCGCGACGGTGAGGGTGAGATCGGCGTCGGAGAGGGTGACGAGGTCGGTCATGGCAGGGCTCCGGGCAGGAAGGTCACGGGACAAAGGGCACGAAAAAGGGCACCCGACGGGGTGCCCTTGGGGGTCTGCGCGGCGCGGCGGCTCAGACCTTCAGGTTCGGGATGATCTGCTTCTTGCGCGACATGATGCCCGGCAGCACCACGGTGTCGCCCTCGACATTCGCGCCGAAGCTCTTTTCGGCCACCGTCTTCACCAGATCGTTCGGCACCAGCAGCGTTGCTTCTTCCTTGAGGATGTCCACCACGAAGAGCAGCACCTCGTCGACGCCATCCTCGGCGGCGACGGTCTTGAAGCTCTGCATCAGGCTGTCCTTGCGGCCAAGCGGGATCTCGGGCGCGGTGGTCTCCAGCACCGAGACACGGAACTTGGTGCCGCCGACTTCGTATTCCTTGCTGTCCATGCGGATCAGTTCGGCGTCCGAGAAGTCCGACACGTCCGATTTGGCGGCGAACATCTCGACGGCGAAGTCGGGGATCTCGACGCCGAGATCGGCCGCCAGCGTTTCGGCGACGGCGCGGTCATGCGGCGTGGTGGTCGGCGAACGGAAGGCCAGCGTGTCCGACAGGATGCAGGTCAGCGCCGCGCCCTTGATCGCTTCGGGCATCTTTACGAAATCCTTGCCCATCAGGTCGATCATGATGGTGGCGGTGCAGGCCAGCGGGCGGACGGTGATGTCGATCGGGCCCTTGGTTTCCAGCCCGCCGACCAGCTTGTGGTGGTCGATGATGGCGCGGATGTCGGCGCTGTTGATCGAGGCCGGCAGCTCGGCGGGGTTGTTGGTGTCGACGATCACCACGGGCGCATCGGCCTCGACGTCGGCGATGATCTCGGGCTTCTCGAGGCCCCAGTGCTCGAGCATGAAGGCGGCCTCGGTGTTGGGTTCCCCCAGCAGCACGGGCTTGGCGTCCACGCCCTTCACCTCGCTGAGGTACCACGACCAGATGATCGGGCTGCCGGTGGAGTCGGTGTCGGGGGACTTGTGGCCAAAAACCAGGGTGGTCATGCGGAAGAAACTCCTCGGGTTCATAGGGAGGTGCATCGGGATGCATCGCGGCTTTCGCGGGGCGTTATAGGCAGATGCCCGCGGCTTGTCACGCCGCCAAATGCCGCTGCCATCGCGGGATTTGCGCTGTCCCTGCCACGTTTCCGTTGTGTTTCTGCCCTGTTTCCGCGGTGTCATGGAACCGCGCCAGCACACCCGCGTTGAGTGCCCCATAAGGAGGAACCACGATGAGTTTCATGACCAGCCCGCGCCCGATCGACGCCGCCATGGACGTGCCGCCCGATCCGCGCCAGCCAATGACCGCCGAGCAGGAGCAGCGCCTTCGTGATCTGTCCGAACGCGCGGGCGAGACCTTTGACGCCGAGCTGACCCTCTGGCAGGCCGAGCGGCGCATCGCCGAGCTCGATGATCTTGCCGGCACCACCCCTCCGGCGTCCTGACCACGCGGCCCGATCACGGCCCTGCTCGAGAGCGGCGGGGCGGGCAGGTCTCCGCCCTTCCAAACAGAGCCGTGATGGGCTGTCCGGCGTTTTTCGTTTACCGGCATCGCAATTCCTGATACCCGGCCCCCGAGCCCGCATGGGCAGATTGTTCAACGTTGAACCATCTTCGATGGGAGGCCTACGACATGACCGATACCGCTCAGGAAAGCCTGCGTCAGGCGGCGCTTTTCTACCACGAGAACCCCAAGCCCGGTAAGCTCGAGATCCGCGCCACCAAGCCCTTGGCAAACGGACGGGATTTGAGCCGCGCCTATTCCCCCGGCGTTGCCGAGGCCTGCCTCGAGATCAAGGCGGACCCCGCCAACGCCGCGCGCTACACCTCGCGCGGCAACCTCGTCGCGGTGGTCTCGAACGGCACCGCGGTGCTCGGGCTCGGGAATATCGGCCCGCTGGCGTCGAAGCCGGTGATGGAAGGCAAGGCGGTCCTCTTCAAGAAATTCGCCAATATCGACTGCTTCGATCTCGAGCTCAACGAGCCCGACCCCGAGAAGCTGGCCGAGATCGTCTGCGCGCTCGAGCCGACCTTCGGGGCGATCAACCTTGAGGACATCAAGGCGCCCGATTGCTTCATCGTCGAGAAGATCTGCCGCGAGCGGATGAACATCCCGGTCTTCCACGACGACCAGCACGGCACAGCCATCGTGGTGGGCGCCGCGGCGACCAATGCGCTGCACGTGGCCGGCAAGTCCTTCGAGGACATCAAGATCGTCTCGACGGGCGGCGGCGCGGCGGGCATCGCCTGCCTCAACATGCTGGTCAAGCTCGGCGTCAAGCGCGAGAATATCTGGCTCTGCGACATCCACGGCCTGGTCCATGAGGGCCGTGAGGAAGACATGAACCCGCAGAAGGCCGCTTTTGCTCAGGCCACCGACAAGCGCACGCTGGACGAGGTGATCGAGGGCGCGGACCTCTTCCTCGGGCTTTCCGGCCCCGGCGTTCTGAAACCCGAGCAGGTGGCCAAGATGGCCGCGCGCCCGATCATCTTCGCGCTGGCCAACCCGACGCCCGAGATCATGCCCGACCTCGCGCGCAGCGTCGCGCCGGATGCGATCATCGCCACTGGCCGCAGCGATTTCCCGAACCAGGTCAACAACGTCCTGTGCTTCCCCTTCATCTTCCGCGGCGCGCTCGACGTCGGCGCGACCGAGATCAACGACGCCATGCAGGTCGCCTGCGTCGAGGGGATCGCGGCGCTGGCCCGCGCCACCACCTCGGCCGAGGCCGCCGCTGCCTACCATGGCGAGCAGCTGACCTTCGGCGCCGACTACCTGATCCCCAAGCCCTTCGATCCGCGTCTTTCCGCCGTGGTCTCCTCGGCCGTGGCCAAGGCGGCGATGGAGACCGGCGTGGCGCAGCGTCCGCTCGCCGATCTGAAGGCCTACAAGGACAAGCTGAACGCCAGCGTCTTCAAGTCGGCCCTGCTGATGCGGCCGGTGTTCGAGGCCGCCGCCACCGCTTCGCGCAAGATCGTCTTCGCCGAGGGCGAGGACGAGCGTGTGCTGCGCGCGGCGCAGGCTATCCTCGAAGAGACCACCGAAACGCCGATCCTCATCGGTCGCCCCGAGGTGCTGGAAATGCGCTGCGAGCGGCTCGGCCTGACGGTGCGCCCGGGCCGCGACTTCCACGTGGTGAACCCCGAGAACGACCCGCGTTACCGCGACTACTGGGAAACCTACCACGGGATCATGGCGCGGCGCGGCGTGACGCCGGATCTCGCCCGTGCGGTGATGCGCACCAACACCACCGCCATCGGCGCGGTCATGGTGCATCGTGGCGAGGCCGACGCGCTGATCTGCGGCACTTTCGGAGAGTACCGCTGGCACCTCAATTACGTCACGCAAGTGCTTGGCAGCGAACGGGCGCAGCCGCATGGCGCGCTGTCGATGATGATCCTCGAAGACGGTCCGCTGTTCATCTCGGACACGCAGATCTGGATCGAGCCGACACCCGAGCAGATCGCCCTGACCGCCATCGGCGCCGCGCGTCACGTTCGGCGCTTCGGCCTCGAGCCCAAGGTCGCGCTCTGCTCGCGCTCGCAGTTCGGCAATCAGGCCGACGGCTCCGGACCGCGTATCCGCAAGGCGCTCGAGATCCTCGACAGTGCACCGCGTGACTTCGTCTACGAGGGCGAGATGCATGTCGACAGCGCGCTCGACCCCGAGCTGCGCGCGCGGCTGCTGCCCAACGGCCGGATGCAGGGCGCGGCCAACGTGCTGGTCTTCGCCGAGGCCGACGCCGCCTCGGGCGTGCGCAACATCCTCAAGGTGAAGGCGGGCGGTCTGGAAGTCGGGCCGATCCTCATGGGCATGGGCAACCGCGCACATATCGTGACCCCCTCGATCACCGCGCGCGGGCTGCTCAACATGGCCGCCGTCGCCGGAACCCCGGTGGCGCACTACGGCTGATCCGAGCCCGGCCGCGGCGCCTTGGCGCCGCGGCCGACACTCCAGGCTCCGCCGTCATTGCGATTCTCCCGTCCGCGCTGGTCGTTCTCCATGGAACGGTTGCGCCGAATTTGCAAAAAATGGCGCGGTTTGCAGAAGAATTTGCAGGCCTCGCGGCTTTGCAAATTTTCTTCGCCGGTGCTTCGCAAAAAACAGCAAACTTCTGCGTCCTTCTGTCCCTGTGCGCGGTAACAGACTTGCCGGGTGACAGCTTCGAGCCGTATCAAAATTGCGCACCGCTGTGGAGACGGGCGCAAGGAGGAGGCACCATGGGCTATAAGGACATCTATGCCGGCTGGGCGTCGGACCCCGAGGGGTTCTGGATGCAGGCCGCCGAGGCGATCGACTGGGACAAGGCCCCCTCGAAGGCGCTCTTCGACCGGGGCGCGGGCATGTTCGAATGGTTCGCCGACGGGCTGACCAACACCTGCTGGAACGCGGTCGACCGCCATGTCGAGAACGGCCGGGGTGAGCAGGTGGCAATCATCTGGGACAGCCCGATCACCCACACCAAGCGCGAGATCACCTATGTCGAGCTGCGCAACCGCGTCGCCACCCTGGCCGGCGCGCTGCGGGCCAAGGGCGTCGAGAAGGGCGATAGGGTCATCATCTACATGCCGATGATCCCCGAGGCGCTCGAGGCGATGCTTGCCTGCGCCCGGCTCGGCGCGATCCACTCGGTGGTCTTCGGCGGCTTTGCCGCGCACGAGCTGGCGGTGCGCATCGACGACGCCAAGCCCAAGTGCATCATCGCCGCCTCCTGCGGGCTCGAGCCGAACCGCGTTGTGCATTACAAGCCGCTGCTCGACGGTGCCATCGACGCCGCCACCCACAAGCCCGACTTCTGCGTCATCTTCCAGCGCGAGCAGGAGGTTGCAACGCTGACCCCCGGCCGCGACGTGAACTGGCACGGCTTCCAATACGGCGTCGAGCCTGCCGAATGCGTCCCGGTCGAGGGCAACCACCCGGCCTATATCCTCTATACCTCCGGCACCACTGGCCAGCCCAAGGGCGTCGTGCGCCACACCGGCGGTCATCTGGTGGCGCTGAACTGGACGATGAAGAACGTCTACAACGTCGAGCCGGGCGACCGCTTCTGGGCGGCCTCTGACGTGGGCTGGGTCGTCGGTCACAGCTATATCTGCTACGGGCCGCTGATCCACGGCAACACCACCATCGTCTTCGAGGGCAAGCCCATCGGCACCCCCGACGCGGGCACCTTCTGGCGAGTGATCTCCGAGCACAGGGTGAAGAGCTTCTTCACCGCGCCCACCGCCTTCCGCGCTGTGAAGCGCGAGGATCCCAAGGGGGAGTTCGTCAAGAAATACGACCTCAGTTGCCTTCAGGCGGTCTACCTCGCCGGGGAGCGTGCCGATCCCGACACCATCCAATGGGCGCAGACCCAGCTGAACGTTCCGGTGATCGATCACTGGTGGCAGACCGAAACCGGCTTTGCCATCGCTGCCAACCCACTGGGGATCGAGCAGTTGCCGGTCAAGCTGGGCTCGCCCTCGGTGCCGATGCCGGGTTATGACGTGAGCATCCTCGACGAGGGCGGCCACGAGGTGAAGGACGGAGAGCTGGGCGCCATCGCCATCAAGCTGCCGCTGCCGCCGGGCACGCTGCCGACGCTGTGGAATGCCGAGGAGCGTTTCAAGTCCGCCTATCTCACCCATTTCCCGGGCTACTACGAGACAGGCGACGCGGGGATGAAGGATGCGGATGGCTATCTCTACATCATGTCCCGCACCGACGACGTGATCAATGTGGCGGGGCACCGGCTCTCGACCGGCGCGATGGAAGAGATTCTGTCGAACCATCCCGATGTCGCCGAATGCGCGGTGATCGGCGTGACCGATCCGCTCAAGGGCCAACTGCCCATGGGGTTCCTCTGCCTCAACGCTGGCTGCGACCGGCCGCACGACGAGGTGGTCCGCGAGGCGGTGAAGCTGGTGCGCGACCAGATCGGACCGGTCGCGGCCTTCAAGCTCTGCACGGTGGTGGACCGCCTGCCGAAGACCCGTTCGGGCAAGATCCTGCGCGCCACCATGGTCAAGATCGCCGATGGCGCCGAGTTCAAGACGCCTGCGACGATCGACGATCCCGCAATCCTAGGCGAGATCCGCGAGGCGGTGACGCCACTCGGCTACGCCAAGGCGTCGGCCTGACACGAATGACCGGGCGCCACCTCGGCGCCCCGCGCACACGCCTGTGTGACTGCACGCGTCTCTGGACGTGTTACCCTGCGGGCGTGTGCAGAGGAGGCCCCCGATGACCGAACAGACCCGCATGACCGCAAAGGACTTCAGCCCGGAGCTGCTGGAGCTCTACGACTTCTACGCCCATGGCATGATCACCAAGCGAGAGTTTCTCGATCGTGCCGGCAAGTTTGCCGTGGGCGGGCTCACGGCCGCCGCGATCCTGTCGATGATGAGCCCGAACTACGCGCTTGCCGAGCAGGTCAGTTTCAACGATCCCGACATTCTCGCCGAGTGGATCACCTATCCCTCGCCCAACGGCCACGGCGAGATGCGCGCCTATTTCGTGCGCCCCACGGGCCAAGAGACCGCGCCGGGCGTGGTGGTGGTGCACGAGAACCGCGGTCTCAACCCCTATATCCGGGACGTCGCGCGCCGCCTCGCCAAGGCCGGCTTCATTGCCATGGCGCCGGACGGGCTGACGCCCCTTGGTGGCTATCCCGGCAACGACGAGGCGGGCCGGGCACTGCAGCAGCAGGTCGATGGCGAGAAGCTGATGAACGACTTCTTTGCCGCTGTCGAATTCCTCATGGCCCATGACGCGGTGACCGGCAAGGTCGGCATCACCGGCTTCTGCTACGGTGGCGGCGTGGCCAATGCCGCGGCGGTGGCCTATCCCGAGCTGGGCGCCGCGGTGCCCTTCTACGGCCGGCAAGCTGCGGCCGAGGACGTGCCCAAGATCGAGGCGCCAATCCTGCTGCACTACGGCGCGCTCGACGAGCGGGTGAACGCCGGCTGGCCCGCCTACAAGGAGGCGCTGGAGGCCAACGGCAAGACCTTCGAGGCGTATATCTACGAGGGGGCCAACCACGGCTTCCACAACGACTCCACGCCGCGCTACGACGCCGAGGCGGCAGAGCTGGCGTGGTCGCGCACGATAGAGTGGTTCAACAAGTATCTCGGCTGAGCGGGCCGCGCGGCTCGCTATTCGGATCGGGGCAGCAGCACCCCCACGGCCAGCTCTTGGTCGCTGCCGCCGCCTTGCGCCTTGCGGTATTCCGCCGGGGTGATACCGCGCTCGGCCTTGAGGGTGCGCGACAGGTGCGGCCCGTCGCAGAAGCCGCAGGCCAGCGCCACCTCGGTCACCGAGGCATCGCTGCTGCGCAGCCGGATCAGCGCGCGCTCGAGCCGCAGCTCCATGTAGGCCTTGAGCGGGGTCTGCTTGAGATCCGCGAGGAACCGCCGTTCCAGCGTCCGGCGAGAGGTCCCGAGTTCGCGGGCGATCTCGTCGATGGGTTTCGGCAATTCGATGTGCTGCTGCATGCGCAGCACCGCGCGTTTCACCAGCTCGTCGCGGGCGCGCCGGGTGAGTGCCTGACCGGGCTGTGCCTTCTCGCCGCTCATCGCCTCGTCGATCATCATGATGTTGAGGCTCTTGACCGCCGCCGACTGGCCGATGTGGCGCTGCACGAGAAAGGCGGCGAGATGCGCAGCCCCGTGCCCGCCCGAACAGGTCAGCCGGTCACGGTCGACCACGAAAATCTGGTCTGACACCGGCGTCTCCGCCTCGAACCGGTCGACAAAATCCTGGTGGTGGAACCAGCTCACGCAGCAGCGGTAGCCCTTGAGTAGCCCCAGTTCCTGCAGGATGAAGACGCCGGTGCAGAGACCGACCACCGGGACCCCTGCCGCCGCCTGCCGCCTGAGATAGGCGAGCTCCGCCGGGCTCAGCGCCACCTCGTCGCTGATCAGCCCGCCGACCACCACCAGGTAGTCGTAGCTCCCGGCGTTGCGCAGGCGCGTGTCGGGCTGAACGCGCACCCCGCAGCTCGAGCGGACCGGTCCGAGCGTGTCCGAAAGCACAGTCCAGTCGCAGAGGATGGGGCGCGACAGGTCGGCCTCGTCGGCGGCGAGCCGCAGCACGTCGACGAAATTGGCAAAGGCCGAGAGGGTGAAGCGCCCCGCGAGAAGGAAGGCGACACGCAGGCGTTTGGTGGGCAAGGCAGACGGCATGGCGGGATTCTTCATGGGCTGGCGTAATCCTACAGAGATGCGGCGGGCAGGGGAAGATGCGCCGCGCGCCGCACGAGAGAGCGGCCTCACAGCGTCGGAAATCCGGCTCATGACGCTTCAGTTCATTTTTGGTGGCGCAATTCTTCACGTGTAAGCGACCCGGATGGCTTAGCAAGGGTCCCCAGCACTCTCCTCCAATCCGGGGCCCGCCGATGACTCGTTTCAACGCCTTTTCCCTTCTCAAGAACGCCGTGACCGGTCACAAGGACTGGACCGAGCAATGGCCGGACAGCCAGCCGAAGGCCGCGTACGACGTGGTGATCGTCGGGGCGGGGGGGCACGGTCTGGGCGC
>NZ_JAAGOZ010000031.1:0-57630 GCF_010499845.1 Salipiger sp. PrR007
TGATACCGTCACCGATGTCGCGACATAGAATCTCATCTTGATTGTCGCTGCCGTCTCTCCCTGATTGTCGCGCTATACCGAGGATCAGCCCGGGATGCACCACGCTCTGAGGTGCGCTGCCGGATCGACCGATAATCACCGGTGTGCCCAGATGCGTCACCTCGAACAGCCGCGCAGAGAAATCAAGCGGCAGCCGGATGCATCCATGACTCGCCGGGTATCCGGGCAGATTGCCCGCGTGCAGCGCGATGCCGCCCCAGGTCAGCCGGTTCATGTTCGGCATCGGCGCGTTGTTGTAGGTTGAGGAGTGGTGATCGCGGTCCTTTTGCAGCACAACGAAAACCCCGGTGGGCGTCTCGTGCCCCGGTTTGCCAGTGGAACAAGTCGACACGGCGATGCGGATCCCGCCCCGGTAGACATGCACCCGCTGTTCGTCGATCGACACGACAACGGACACCGGACCGTATGGCGAGCGCTCCGGGTGCCATGTGAACTCACCAGGGTGCAGCGCATTCACTTCCTTGAAGACATGCTGGCCGGCCAGAGGACCCGCCATCAGGGACAGACCGCCAAGGGCGGCGCCCTTGGCGAACATGCGTCGGTTCAGCATCATTGTTCGTCCTTCTTGTCGGATCAGGTGGGGGTCGTCATCAGGGAACCGGCGCCTCCCCCAAGCCTGCCACGTTGCCGGCGCTGTCAGATTGGCAGACCCATTGGGTCTGGCTGCCGCGCAGGCTCATCCACACGCCCAGCCCAGCCTCTGCGCGCAACACGTAATCGACCCGCGTCTCGTCAACCGGCTGGCCCGCCTCTGCCGCCAGGGCTGCGCGGCACGCGGCCTCCGCCACCTGCGTGGCCTCGGAGGATTGATCGTAGGCAGGTCGCTCGGCCGGGGCATCTTGCCAGTTGGAGTCAGGCGTGTCGGGACTGCAACCGAACAACCCCAGCACTGCGAGGCTCAGTAGTGCGTAAACTCTGCAGCGAAAGCTCATCATGCGCTCCATTCTCTCATTGCATCCGGGCGACCCAGAGATCCGAGGCGATCAGCTCCGCCTCCGAGCAGCTGGATCCCGCGTTGATCCGCTGTTTCTCCGGGTTGAACAGCACCGTGCAGCCCGACGACCAGCTTGCCTCGACCTCGCCCGTCGGGCGAACGTAGAGCGAAGGAGCCACGGGGCTGCTGCTGGGGATGCTCACGCCGGGCTGGCCCGACGCCGCCGGCCCGCCGCTCTCGCGCAGGTAGGCTCCCGAAACCCAACCATCCAGCGCCCCGTCAGGCGTCTGGACATGGCACCAGCGGCCATCGCCGCTGCCCCGGCAGCCGAGGTTGCGCAGGACCTGACCGTGGTTCGCGCGCCCGACAACCGCGCCATCAGCGGACGGGCCGGAGCGGATGTTCAGCCCGCTCGCGGTCACTTCCCAGAAGTCGGGGCCGCCGGCATTTCCGTCGGCAAAGTCAGGTTCCGGCGGGGTAATCGCGCCGCCGATATGAATCGACAGGGAATAGTCGGCGGTCTCCTCGCGGCGCGCCGCGTTGCGCATCAGGAAGACGCGGATGGTGTACTCCCCATTCGCTGGCAGAATGCCGTCAAAATGCGTGCCATCCGATGCTCCGACGAACAGCGCACTGTCCGCACCGGGGGCCATGATGTTGAAATAGTTGCTGAGGTTCGACGTGTTTAGGTCGACGACCATGCGCTGACCTGCGCTGGCACCGAGCTTGTAGTCGATCCCCTCGTACCCAGTGATGCTGTCCCGAATGACGGTGCCGGACGTGCCCGCATCGAACTGCACCTGACGGGTCTCCATCGGTTGGCTCAGCGCCGGCGTTGCCAGCGTCGCTGCGAGGCACAGCGCCGCGAGCATAGGTCGAAAAGTCATAATTGAGGTCTCCTCGATCGGACATTGGGAGCGGTCAACCTCCGCTCGGAACCGTGGTGGCTGCGTCCAGTCCAGCGCGACGGATAGGAAGGCAGGCGCTGTCTCATCCCTGATGGTCGTCCTGCGGCGGATCGGATGGATCGGTATCGATCACGTCCTCGGCAGATGAGGTTCCGGGGTCCGGCGTGGGAGTCTCATCAAAGGCTGATCCTGACCCCTCGTCGAGCGCGACCAGCCGGGCGCCATCCACCCCGTCTGGGAGGAAACCATCGCCTGCTGGAATGCCAAGAGCCTCTGCGTAGGGATCCGCGGTCGCATCGGGCAAGGGGTCGGTCGGCGCGGCCTCCGGCGGAGCGCTGCCCACTATCGCGCTGAGGTATGGGTCAGCCGGTTGCGGCGAGACCACAGGAGCCTCCGGCGCATCCGGCTCCCCTGACAAGGAGGAAATATCAACCTGGCCCTCTGCTTCCGGAACCGTCACGTCGCCCCCGTATGACGCCGCGTGCGGCTCCGCATCATCTGCGTCCACAGACGGCGTTTCTTGCTCTGCAAGGTCGGGGATCTCCTCCGACGCTGTCGCAGTATCCGGCGCATCGTCGAAAATTGTTTCGGCACCCGGCGCCGGAGCAGGCGTGGTCGGGCCCGGATCCATCGCGACGGGTTCGTCCAGCGTGGTCACGACGACCGAGCCATCCGGCCCGGTGCTCTCGACCTGCAGCGACACCTGAAAATCGCTGTTGTCCCCCGGCGGCAGCTGCGCCGTCATGGCATCGGTCGCCCATCCCGCGAGGTCGATCTGCTGCGTCGGTCCGTTCACCGTGACGGAGGTCATCCCGTCGCTCACCACCGTCCCGGCAAGAAAGCCCGACACCACGACGCCGGTGACGCGATCATCGGGATCGGTCGGTGCGCCCGGATCGATCTCAAGCTGCAACATCGCGCCCGGTGGCGGAACGGCAAGGCCCGTGTCGACTGCAATGGCACGGGTGCTGAGTCCGCCGAACTCGGACAGGTCGTGAACCCCCGCCGCGTCGATGATCTGCCCGCCGACGCTGCGCACATCTACCAGCAGCCCCTCGCCGACGTCCACCTGGGACGCCAACGGCCCCGCTGCGACCTGCCCGTCGTCCAGCTTGTGATCGGCCATGGCGAGATTGAAGATATCGCCCTCGTAATGTTCGTGCGGGTAGAAGACCGGGTTGTCGCTGTTCACGTGCTGCACCTTGCCGCCGACGACCAGGTAGAGATCATCGGGCATCGTCTCGCCCCGGTGATAGTCGCCCATCGTGGCGTGCAGCACTCCGTTGTCATAAAGGTTCAGATCGCCCGACTGGCTGTCCCATGTCAGCGTAATGCGGTGGCTGTCTCCGTCGCCGAGATTGATGCCGGTGATATGGTCATTCGCCCCGCCAACCCTGAGGTTGCCGGGGTTCCACAGCGTCAGGAAGTTGTTCTGGTTGTTCGGGATCGGATCGCTTGGGGAGCCCATGTTGAACACGACGGGGCCCTGATAGTTCTTGGTGTCGGGGACCGGGTCGGCGACAACCGTGAACTCGATGGTGAACTCGCGCACGGCAGAGCCTTGCACCTGATCGATCTCGATGCGGCCCAACTCGCTCGACGGGCCGGTGTTGATCACCTCCTGCTGCGCGGAAAGCACCAGCCGTGGTGCAGTGCCGTCGGTCACCTGTGTGACGTCGATCAGGGCGGGCACGGCCACCTGCTCTGAGCCGTCGCTGATCGTGACGTTTAACGGCACTGCGTCCTGCGCGAAATCCGGAGCCGGGGTGAAGGTGAAGGTGCCATTGCCATTATCCGTGACGACTCCATGTGCGGCATCGACACTCACGCCCGCGATGGACAATGAATCCCCGTCCGGATCGCTGGCGTTCGTGGCCTGCAACAACTCGGCGGCGGTGAAGGTGCGCGGCACGTCCTCTGCGGTGGCTCCCAGATCTCCAGGCGTGGCCACCGGCCCCATGTTGCTGCCCACGATCGTCACGGTCAGCGCGTGAGGCGTACCGTCGACGCTGGTGATGGTGACGCTGTCGGTCAGGCTCTCGCCCAAGCCGAGCGCCTGGATAGCGTCCTGACCGTTCAGCGCACTGTAGGTCCAGCGGCCATCCGCAGCCAGCGCGAAGCTGCCATACGTTCCTGCAATATCGGTTTGCGGCACGAAGGCGGCCTCGCCGCTGTCCGGATCCGCGATGTCCAGATTGCCATACGTGATCAGTGAGCCCTGGATCACGTCGAGGTCTTCGGTCACGCTACCTCTGTCGATGCCGGTGATGACCGGAACATCCCCCGTTCCCGAAATGGTCACGGCAAGATCATGCGTGGTGCCGTCAGTGCTGGTGACGGTAAGCCGGTCCTCGAGCGTTCGGCCGGGCACCAGCGCCTGCACCTCCGACAAGTGGTTATCCAGCTCGTAGCGCCACTGCCCCGTTTCCTCCATGAAGAACCGACCATAGCCGCCGGAGCCTGTGTCCCCGGACACCGGATTAAACGTCGCCTCCCCGGCATCCGGGTCGAGCACGGTCAACTGACCGGTAGCGGTTGGCACCATGTCCTCGGTCACGGCGCCTTTATCCGCGCCCGCAATGACCGCAGGGTCACCGACAGGTTTCAGGTCCATGACGGCGGTCGCCGAAACCACAGCCCCATGGGTGTCGGCACCCTCGAAGGTGAAGGTCACCGGGCCGGCGTAATCCGCGTCGGGCTGGAAGGTCCAGGAGCCGTCGACATTGGGCGTCACTGTCCCATGATCCGCGGTCGGAGTGCCTACGATATGCAGTCCATCACCTGCGTCTGGGTCCTGCATCAACGCCAGCAGCTGTGTCGCGGTTATGATCCGCAGACTGTCCTCATACCCTTCAGGCAATGTTACCGCCCTTGACACGACGGGCTGATCGTTCTGCCCAACGACCGTGATTTCGAGCGTTGCGGACGCCTGCGCGCCCTGATCGTCGGTCACGCTGACAGGGATCTTCAAGAGCAGATGATCGCCCTCACCAAGCGACTGGTAGGCCGCATCCGACGGATCAAAACGCCAGGCCCCATCCGGCAACAAGGCAAATCCGGCCGGCGCCGCGCCTTCAAGGCGGTAAGCGAGGGTCTTGCCGACGTCGATGTCCGATCCGGTCAAATGTCCGGTTACGACCGGCCCGTCTTCATATGCCTCTAGGGGGTCGGCTGTCAGAACGGGGCCATCGTTGCTGCCCTGAATCGTCACAGTTAAGTCGTGCGTCGTGCCGTCGACGCTGCTGATCGTGACGCTGTCTGTCAGCCTATCGCCCACGCCGAGCGCCTGTATCGCGGCCTGACTGTTCAACGCACTGTAGGTCCAGCGCCCATCCGCAGCCAGCGCGAAGCTGCCGTAGCTGCCGCGGATGTCCGTGTGCGGCACGAAGGTGGCCTCACCAGCGTCTGGATCCGTGATGTCCAACACGCCGAACGTGATCAGAGCGCCCTGGATGACGTCCAGATCTTCGGTCACGCTGCCGCTGTCGGTACCGGTGATGAGGGCAGCATCGTTCTCCGGTCCAACGTCCACATGCAGCAGCAGATCGCTGCGCGCCACCTCCCCCCCGGCCTCGGCGGTTGCCTCGATGAGGATGTCCATTCTGCCATTGAAGTCCGGCGGCGGCGTCACCTCGACCTGCCCGCGCGCTTGCACAGAGACGCTCCAGGTTCCGTCCGCGTTTCGTGTCGCATTGGCCACCTGTGCCCCGGGCGGCAAGCCCGACAGGGTGAGCGCCAGCGTCTCGTTCGAGTCGGTATCGCGGATATGTCCCGAGAGGTTGAGCGAAATGGGCTGATCCTCGATGGCGTCGATGGTTAGCTCCGCGATCCCGGCGGTGACGGTTTCCGCAGCCGTCTGCCCCGCCGCGAGCGTCTGCACGGACAGGGTCGGCGTGTCGATCGCACCTTCGATGGTGATCGTCACCACGCTCCGATGGCCGTCGATTGTCTCGACCTCGATGAGGTCGGTCAGACGGTGATCGGGGCCAAGCGCTTGGATCGCGTCTTGGTTTTCCAGCGCGACGTAGCGCCACTGCCCATTGGCGGCGATCTCGAGCGTGCCGTAGTGACCGACGATCTGATCCGCCCGGAACCCGTTATCGCCGAGATCGGGATCGCTGATCGTGAGTTGCCCCGTGATCTCAATGGTCTCTGCTGCCGCAGGCTGGGGTGTTGACCTGTCCGAGTCCGAGAAAGGCAGGCTCTGGACGGTGATCAGCCCCTGCCCCATGGACGGATGATAGCCCATGTCCATCAGCTTATGCAGGACAATATCGTTGATTGTATCTGACCATCGGGCGACAAATTTTGGGTCAAGGTCCGCCAGATGCATGGCCTGCCCAGGCGGGATGCCGAAGGCCTTCGGGTTCTGCTGGATCTGCCAGAGCACCTCCTGTGCGACCGCCGACTGCACCTGTGGCGGCACCTGTTCCAAATGTTGGCCGAGCTCCGGGTTTCCAGCATCCGTAAGTCCACCGATCAACGCATCGACATTCGGGGGAAGCTCACTGACGGTGCCTGTCCCGCCGGTCACGACTGGCGCATCATCGGTGCCCAGTATGGTGACTGTGATGTCGTGGGGCGTCCCGTCGAGACTGGTCACGGTGACCGTATCAAACAGGATATCTCCGGAGCCAAGCTGCTGGATCTGCGCGAGCGCGTTCTCCGCCTGATATGTCCATGAGCCGTCGCGCAGCAGGGTGAAGCTGCCGTAGCTGCCGGCTTGGCCGAAAATTGGCACGAAGGCCGCCTGCCCGGGGTCGGGGTCTTGGAGCGACAGCTGACCTCCGGTCGTGAGCATGCCCTGAACAACGTCCTTGTCCTCGGTCACCTGACCTGCGTCTTGCCCGCCAATCACGGCAGGATGATCTATCTGTGGCGTGGGCGTCCCTTGATCCACCGGCTGCGGCTCCGGCAGCGGCGTGCCCTGCGGGGTCGGTTGTGGCCCGGGCGTCGGCGTCCCTTGATCCACCGGTTGAGGCTCTGGCAGGGGAGTGCCCTGCGAGGTCGGCTGTGGCCCCGGCGTAGGGGCTCCCTGCTCCACCGGCTGAGGCTGTGGTTCCGGGGCGCCCTGTGAGACTGGCTGCGGCCCCGGCGTCGGCGTCCCTTGATCCAGCGGCTGCGGCTCCGGCAATGGGGTGCCCTGCGGGGTCGGCTGAGGACCTGGCGTGGGTGTCCCTTGATCCAGCGGCTGCGGCTCTGACACCGGCGTGCCCTGCGGGGTCGGCTGAGGGCCCGGCGTGGGTGTGCCTTGAGCCACCGGTTGTGGCTCCGGCAGTGGAGTGCCCTGCGGGGTCGGTTGAGGGCCCGGCGTGGGTGCGCCTTGATCCACCGGCTGCGGCTCCGGCAGCGGAGTGCCCTGTGGTACCGGCTGAGGGCCCGGCGTGGGGGTCCCCTGATCCACCGGCAGCGGCTCTGACAGCGGCGTGCCCTGCGGGGTCAGCTGTGAGCCCGACGTGGGTGTGCCTTGATCCACCGGTTGTGGCTCCGGCAGCGGCGTGCCCTGCGAGGTCGGCTGTGGCCCCGGCGTAGGGGCTCCCTGCTCCACCGGCTGAGGCCGTGGTTCAGGGGCGCCCTGTGAGACTGGCTGCGGCCCGGGCGTCGGCGTCCCTTGATCCACCCGTTGTGGCTCCGGCAGCGGCGTGCCCTGCGGGGTCGGCTGAGGGCCCGGCGTGGGGGTCCCTTGATCCAGCGGCTGCGGCTCTGACAGCGGCGTGCCCTGCGGGGTCGGTTGAGGTCCCGGCGTCGGCGTCCCTTGATCCACCGGTTGCGGCTCCGGCAGCGGCGTGCCCTGTTGGACCGGCTGTGGCCCAGGCGTCGGCGTCCCCCGATCCACCGGCTGCGGCTCCGGCAATGGGGTGCCCTGCGGGGTCGGCTGAGGACCTGGCGTGGGTGTCCCCTGATCCACCAGCTGCGGCTCCGGCAGCGGCGTGCCCTGCGGGGTCGGCTGAGGGCCCGGCGTGGGGGTCCCTTGATCCACCGGTTGAGGCCCCGGCAGCGGCGTGCCCTGCGGGGTCGGTTGAGGTCCCGGCGTCGGCGTCCCTTGCTCCACCGGTTGAGGCTCCGGCAGTGGAGTGCCTTGCGGGGTCGGATGAGGCCCCGGCGTGGGTGTCCCTTGATCCACTGGCTGCAGCACCGGGTCTTGAGTGACATGCGGAGGCAGCCGTGGGTCATTGGGCGGAAGGAAAGGAACGGTCGGACGCGGCTCTGGCTGAGGCGTGACCGGCGGCGGTAGATGGGGATCGCGGGTCGGACCCTCGGGAACGTCGTCGGGCAGGCCCGGCTGCAGGCCGCCTACCCCCTGCGTGCGGTCTTGGTCCGGTGGACCAAGGTCCGGCGGCCCATGGGGCGCCGTCTCGCCCTCGCCGCCCGCAGCATCGGGCACCCTGGTCTCGTCACGCCAGCCAAAAGCCTCTTCGGATTGACCATGACGGGGGTCCCTCGCGTCCTCCGGCGTTCCGGCCAGACGCGACCAAAGCCGGTGCAGAAGACCAGTGGCGGGCTTGTCGTCCTCGGGCGATGATCCGGTCATGTCGTCGTCCCCCTATCGCTCGGTCAGCGCAAGATCGAGGTTGGTGAAGACCGGCTTCCACAGATACGCAAAGACGGTCTTGCTGCCGGTGGTGATATCGGCCTCGCCCGTCATGCCCGGCAGCAGGGCGAAGCGCTGAGGATCGTCCCCGAAGAAGGACCGCGGCAGCTCGATCAGCACCTCATAATGAGACGCCCCGTGGTCATCGGTCACCGTGGTCGGAGAGACCTCGGAGACCCGCCCCTCGAGCGCCCCGAACCGGCTGAAATCGAAAGCGTCGATCTTGAGTCTCACCGGCTGTCCAACCGTCACGAAGCCAACGTCGCGCGGCGTGATCGCGCCCTCGAAGCGCAGCGACACGTCGCGGGGCACGATCTCGGCCACCAGACCGCCCGCCTCGATGAAGCGGCCGACCACGGTCTCCGGCAGGCTTTGGACGATGCCCGCCACCGGGGTTCTGAACTCGGTTTGAGCAAGGCGCCGGATCAGCCGCGCGATGCGCTCCGCCACCTCGAAAAGGTCGCTGTTGACCTCGGCGATCCGGGCGCTGGCGGTGTCGGCTTCGCCTACGTCGACCTCGGCAAGGCGCTGTTCGAGCTCCGCCATGCGGGCTTGCAGGACCGCGGCGCGCCCGGTCAGCTCGGCGAGCTGGAAGTCGTAGTCCGCCTCGATCTGGATCGACTCGACGAGATCGGCCTGTGGCGCCAGTCCCCGCTGCTGAAGGCCCTCGAGCATGCTGACGCGTTCGTTTGCCGCGGCGCGCTGCCGCTCCACCGCCGGGCGTTCCGAGGCAATTGCGTCAAGCTCGGCGCTGGCCGAAATGATCTGCTGCTGCACGAGGGTTCGCGCATTGTCCAGGTAGTCCTTCCGGGCCTCGAAGACTGCCATCTCTCGTGCGATCGCGTCGTCCACATCGTTGGCAGGCAGACCCAATTCACGCGCACTGGGAACCTGAGGAAGCGAGGGGAAATCAGGCTCGACCGCGCGCGTCCGGACCGGACCGAAATCTGGCATTCTGCCCTCGACAAGCGCGGTCAGCCGCTCGCTCTCCAGCGCCAGCCCGAACGCCTGGCTGCGCGCCTCGCGCAATTGCGACAAGAGTTCCGCCGCATCGAACTCGACGATGAGCTGCCCCGCCTCGACTTGCTCTCCGAGCGCCACGTGAACCGCCCCAACAGCGCCGCCAAATTCGCTTTGCAGACGCTGGGTGGAGCTTTCGGGCTCCACCGCGCCGCGCGCCCGCACGACTTCATCCACCGGGGTGATTATCATCCAGCCCAGCAGCAGGATGAGGCAACCGAGCACCGCAAGGCTGGCGATCCGGGCCAGCCGCGCCACCGGCGCGTCGTTCAGTTCAAACCGCTCGAGCGGCGGGATTTCGGCTCGATTTGCCATGCTGTCAGGCAGCCCCCTGTTCGTTGCCCTCGCCGCGACCGGCGGGGCCGAAGTGACGCAGCAGCCCGTCGTCGAGGTAGATTGCGTTGTCTGCGGCGGGAACCAGCGAGAGATCATGGGTGGAAAAGAAGACCGTGGCATGACCACGGACGCCGCGCAGGAATGCCAGGAACGAGTCCCGCTCGGCGCGATCTGCACAGCCGGTCGGATCGTCCAGCAGAACCAGCACCGGATCGCACCGCGTGGGCGCGGGGCGGTCCGGCGGCGCAAGCTCCCCGGCCAGAACCGCATCGATGGTGGCGCGCGGAGACCACGTGCCGGCCTCTGACAATGCCCAAGGCACCCCGGCTCCCGATCCGCGCTCGGCCAGCGCCGGCAGGATCAAGGAGGCCAGCGCAATCTCTGCGGGGTCGTATTGGCGCAGCGTGACACCATCGAGCAGCACCTGCCCCGATTGCGGAGCGAGGCCACCCGAGAGCAGCCGTAGAAGCGTGGTCTTTCCGGCGCCGTTGGCACCGATGATCACGTTGACGCTTCCCGGCGAGACGCTGAACGACACGTTGTTCAGCGCCGGCTCAGTCTCGGCATCATAGCGAAAATAAGCGCCCTTCACGTCGATCTGTGGCGCGCGGCGCGGCACCGGCTGAAGGGCCACCGGTGCGGCGCTCTCAAGCTCGCTCGCGACCGGCGTCTCCAGCGAGCGCAGGGCCAGACGAATGGCTCGCAGACGCGGCAGCGCGATGAAGAGCGCCTGCGCCGGGCCGGTGATCCGCCAGGTCAGCAACATGGTCGCCACGAGGGCGCCCGAGGTAATCGTGCCGCCGATGGCAAGCCAGACACCAACAGCCAGTGTCGCCAGCGCGGCACCGGTGCCGAGGATCGCTCCCAGCGCCATAATGCCAGCCGAGCGCAGCCCGCGCGTGTAGCTCCCACGGGCCGCATGCGCGGCCTGTTCCGCCAGCCGACCCAGCCAGACGGCGCCAAGCCGGTTTTCCATGATCTCCGGAGCCTTTACCCCGACCTCGTGCAGCATGGCAGCGCGCTCCCTGCCAGCCTGCGCCAGCATCGGATCAGCGCCGGAACGGTCGCGCGAGACCAGCAGGGCCACCCCCATCATGAGCAGCAGATAGAGCGCCGGGACCAACACGAGGATGCCGCCGAGCAGCCCGATCATGACAATCGACAACAGCACGAAGGGCGCGTCAAATACGGCTGCCGTATTAGACGATGCAAAGACATCCGCGCCTCGCCGCGCCGCCGTGATGCGTGTCTCAATGCTCTCTCTGGACTGCGCAAGCACCGCCCGCAACGGCAAGCTCAGCAGCCGGGCCTCGGCGGCGGCACCGGCGAGCGTGGCGAGTCTGGCGTGCTGGGCGGCGAGATAGCGCGCGCGCACCAGGCGTAGCAATGCCACACAGGCTACGGCGAGGGCCGCCCCCGAGAGGACCGGCAGCAGCGAACCAGCCGCCCCCACGCCGAGTACCCGATCGAAAACGGCCATAGTGAACAGCGGCACGAGCAGCGCGACCACATGGATGAAGAAGGAAAGCACCAGCCCTGTCCGGAGCCCGTGGCGCAGGCGGCGCAAGAGGACGTCGCGCGTGATGCGATCGCGGTCCGGCTCCGGTGACCGGTAGATAAACAGCACGCGCCCTGCATCGCCGAGCACCTTGCGAATGTCCGATTGAGGGGCCTCAAAACTGGCGAGGGTGATCTCCTGCCCGTTGATCCGCGCCATGGCGACCGCTTCCTCCCCGCAGAGCGCCACCACCGCCCCATCGCCGCCATCCAGCCAGGTGCGCGGCGGCGCGCTGCCAACCTCGCTCGGCAGGCAGAGGCCGTTCAGAAGCATCGAAGCGTCATCGAGCGTGTCCAGCGCACCCTGCGGTGGCAGGGCGCTATCGAACACCGCGGGGTCCCGCTGCCATCCCAAGCGGCCCAGCACCTCCGACAGCAGATGCTCGAGCGCGCTGTGACGTCGGCCGGAGTGCTCAGGCCGAGCCTGCTGCCCTGCCTCCGTCATCAGGGCATCCGCTGCCGCGGTTCCGCTTGCGACGTTCATGCCGCCACCTGCGCGGGTGCTGGAGAGCCGTCGGCATCACCTGGCGAAAGTTCCTGCCCGTCAAGCACGCCCTCGCGCGTTAGAATGAGAACCGTGGTGCGGGCCGAAACCTGCCGCAGAAAGGCAAGGAGCCGGTCGACGCCGTCCCTGTCGAGGGCATAGGTGGGATGGTTCAGGACCACCAGCCCGGGTGCCCCGGCGAAGGCACGAACCAGACCGATCCGCTTGATGGCACCGCTCGACAACGGCGCAGCAAGCCGGGTGCCGACCTCTGTCTGGTACCCTTTGGCAAGTCGCCCCAAAGGCCGCTGCAAGCCGAGCGCTTCGCTCATCTCCATGGCGATGGTGGTCCGCGACGGATCGAAGCCTGTTATGTTGCCCAGAATCGTACCGCGAAACAGGCTCGGCATCGCTCTCACCATGGCGATCCGGGATGCGTGCGCTTGCGGCACCGCCCGATCGATCCCAGCGACATTCAGTGAGAACGGATCGATCCCGTCCTGCTGCGCCTCGCGCAGCGCATCGTAGAAGGCGACGAAGGCCGCATCCGCCTCGTCGAAGCTCGGAAATGTCACGACCGCCACCTCGCCCGCAGCGACTTCGATCCGACGCTCCTCTGGCCCGACCCAGGACAGGCCAAGCGGCGCATCCGAGGCCGCTTCGTCGATTGCAGGCGGGGAGACTGAGACGGTCTCGGCCATCACCTCCTGCAGCACCCGATGCGCCGTGGCGGCCGTCTGGCGGCGCGCCAGCCCGGCAAGCAACCCGACCAGCCCCGCGACGGCGCGCTGGCCAAGGATCAGGCAAGCCGCCAGAGCGCCGACGGTCATGTTCCCCTCAAGCACTTTCACGGCCCCAAGACCAAGCACCAACACCGCCGTTGCCAAGCTGGAAATCTGCGTGAGGTCGGTGAGCCGCCCGGTCTGGCGCTCGGAGCGTTCGGTTGCCGCGGCCTCGGCCCTGGCGGTCTGACGAAGACCGGCCATGAGTCGTCCCGGCAAGCCCTGCGTGCGCAGCAGCTCAATGCGCGCGAACGCCGCCGTCAGCAGTGACGTCCGCAGAGAGTGTGCCGCGAACCGATCAGCCACGGCCTGCCTGTTGCGATATGCGGCGCGAAAGGCCAGCACGCCGATGACGCCGATCACCGCAAGCGGCGCAAACACCACCGCCCCGCCCAGAAACCAAACGAGGGCAAGAAAGGCGAGTGCAAAGGGCGCGTCGAACAGCCCCATGAGGGTCCGCCCCTCGAGAACCTCGCGCGAGCGTGCAACGGTGGCGAAAAGACCATCGATCCGCCCGGCGCCCATGCGACGGAACTCTTCGCGCGGCATCGCAAGGACATGTCTGGCGACGCGAAGCGACAGGCGATGTTCTTCCGCGCTGCCAATGCGCGCAAAGATCGCAGACCGCGCGAAACGCGCGAGACCATCCAGCAAGAGTGCGATCAGGACCGCTGAAAACAGCACCGCCGCGGTGCCGAGCGCCTGGTTCGGAATGATGCGATCGTAGACCTGGATGAGCGACAGCGGCAGCGCGAGGCCAAGAATATTCGACAGAAGCGACAGCGCAACAATCCAGAAGCGTGACATAGGTGACCTCCACAACCCACCCGTTCACACTACCCAGTCGAGACGACAGCGCAAATGAAAGTGACCCCACCGGACATTTTGACAAGTATTTGGGCGCAAGTTGGAACGGAAAAGCTCTATCTAAAGAGGCGTCGCGGTAGGAGATTTTGAGCCCCAACTTGCCCCTGCCCGTCCCTCGGAGACAATCAGGGTGTCCCGGGGCGTGTGTGGATGCCCCCGGGTTTGCCGTATTCGACGTTTATGCCGACATTGGCATGGCGACCAACGCATGCGCTAATCAGCTTACACCGGTCGTCCGCCGTGCTTGGCACGAAGGTCGGCCTCTGGACGTGAGCGTTATCGTGCTCTGCCAGGTGGTCACGCGACCTGCGGCAGCGCCGGATGAACGCTTGGTGCGCATCTTGGAGTTTGCAGCACGGATGACTGCGCAATGGCGCACGACGTTGATCCAAGGTCTAGAGAAAATCGTGACAACGGTCCTGCCGACCGACCCCAGCTTCCGATTGATTGGACGCAAAGAGTTGGAGCGTCACGTCAACCAGGCCCGGCAGAGCCCACTCGCCAACCCGAAGGATGACTTCCTGCTTTCCTTGATGTGCCTTTTGGCACTTCCGGGGAAGGGTCATACGCGTCTGATCCCAAACGACGCCATCGTGGTTCTTCCGCTCAGATCAGCCCCCATCGATTGATATCCCAAGCAACCCCACAGGCACTCACCGATTTAATGAAATATTTATTTTTTCCGAATTGACTCAAAACTTCATGCGACCTCACGTCTTTCGAATAACCGTGAAGGATCTGTATACCCGATTTATAAATATTCATCCCAAATATGATCTGTCACATGCCGGGGTTAAATACCTATGGCATGGCATTGCTGATTGTCGTCACTCCGAGACTTGCGCCCTGCACCAGACCCTGGGCACAGGGCGCTGAAAACCATGCCCCAATGAAAGCTATGTCCGCCATGACGACATCCCTTGTCTTTATCATTCCAGTCCGTCACCCTAGATCCGTCACGGATTGGAGCGCGCTGCAGAGCTATCTTCGTCAGACGCTAGCATCTGTTTCGGCGCAGACGTCGACCAACTGGGAATGTGTCGTGGTTGCCAATGCCGGGGCTCCATTGCCAGACATGCCCCGGAACTGCCGCATCGTCAGAGTGGACCTGCCGCTGCCGGACCTGCCCGACAGGAAAGCGGACCGGCAATTGTATTACGACGCCGTTCGCCACGACAAGGGACTACGGATCTACGCCGGATTGAAGGGTATCGCAGACACGTCCTATGTTATGGTTGTTGATTTCGACGACTTCGTACATTGCGGGCTGGCTGCGTTCGTGGATGCCCACCGCGATGCCCCAGGCTGGAACATCAACGAAGGCTATGTCTGGAGCGGGGGCGGCTGGTGTTTTGCGAAACCCGGATTTCACATGATGTGCGGCACGTCGCATATTATCCGGCGCGACCTGCTGGGTTCGTTTTCCATGGCCAATGGAGATCCAGACATCGCAGCCATCAAACGCCGCTTGGGCAGTCATATTTTCATCCACGAAGATTTGGCAGCGCAGGGCTATCCGCTGCAGGACTTGCCCTTTGCGGGGGCAGTCTACCGCATTGGCAATCCGCAATCGACCAGCGGCAGCGGGCAATTGGCCGCGGTTATGACGCCGCTTAGCGATATGCTGACCCATCCAGTTCGATTTTTCCGCAAAGCTCTGCGTTATCGACGTGTCACCCAAGATTTGCGTCGGAAATTCACCTTGCCGGATAATCCTTGGTCCGCCTGCCCTGAGAGATAGCTGAGATAAGCAGGCTTAAGTGTTCAGTCCCGGTGTCCTTTGGATCGGGTTGATAATGTACTCCTACGGCGTGAGGCTGTTGAGCGTTTTGAGGCGGCGGACAAAGGCGGGCCCTGCTGCACTGTCCCTGCGGCAAAGGCAGATGGCGAACGCCATGCCCCTAAGCGGGCTTAGGTACGCTCGTGGCGCGATCTCACTACAGACAAACGTACCTGGCCCCTTGCACTCCACAAGAGAACATCCATATACCATCCATGCAGATGGAGAAACGATGATGGCCGAGGTAAGACAGCTCAGGGGCAAGCAGCCCGACAACGAGAAGATCACCATCAATCTCGGCTTTGTCGACTTGGGTCGCATCGATCTGCTGGTGCAGGAAGGGTTCTACTCGAACCGCAGCGACTTCATCCGCACGGCGATCCGCAAGCAACTGGATACGCATGGAGAGGCTGTCGACCGCTCCATCGAGCGCCACACCATGGAGCTCGGTCTTCGGGATTTCGGTCGGGCGGAGCTCGAGCAGCTTCGTGCGGCGGGCGAGGTCCTGCATATCAAGGTCGTGGGCCTCGCCCGCATCGGCTCAGACGTCACGCCCGACCTCGCCCGGGCGACCATCGGCTCGATCACCGTTCTCGGTAGCCTCCAGGCGTCCGCGGACATCAAGAAGGCCCTCGCCGACCGCATCCTGTAGCGTCGGCTCTTACAAGGACGGACCAGATGATCAATCTCAACGCCGGCGCATGGCGCCCGGCGAACGGGCAAACGCGCGCTGCGCGGCTTGCCTCCGCCAACGACCTCGTGACCCGAACCCTCGCCCAGCACGGCCTGACGGCCGGACCGGTGGCCGGGCCGCCCGCCGGCGACGGCAATGAAACGCTGACCTCGGCGCTTTCCGGGCTGATGGCGCGCCTACACCCCGACGGCCGGCCCGCCACGCCGCCCGCCGATCTTCCGGACGGCGCACAATTCGCCGAGGACAGTTTCACCTGCGCCGCCGGAACGCGCCGCTACCGCACCTACGTGCCCGCCTCGGCCCGGGAGGGGATCACCGGCCTTGTGGTGATGCTTCACGGCTGCACCCAGACCCCGGAGGATTTTGCCGCCGGGACCGGCATGAACGCCCTCGCCGAGCAGCATCGGTTTGTCGTTGTCTACCCGCATCAATCGCGCGGCGACAACGCCCAGTCCTGCTGGAACTGGTTCAGCCGCGGTGACCAGACGCGGGATCGGGGTGAGCCAGCGATCCTTGCCGGCCTGACGCGCGAGGTCATCGCGCGCCATGCCATACCGGGGGACAAGGTCTTCGTGGCGGGTCTCTCGGCGGGCGCGGCAATGGCGGTCATTCTCGGCGGCGCCTACCCGGAGCTGTTCCGCGCCGTGGGCGCGCATTCGGGTCTGCCCGCGGGGGCCGCGAAAGATGTGCCCTCGGCCTTTTCGGCCATGGCCGGTCGTGAGGCCGGCAGCGCACCGCGCAAGGCCCCCACGCGAACCATCGTCTTTCACGGCGATGCCGATACCACCGTTCACCCGTCCAACGGCGTGGGTATCGTCCGGCAGGCGCTCGATGGGGGCCCGGCGCAGAGCCTTCAGACCGAGGCTGCGGGCGCCGCGGGGGGGCGGTCCTATCAACTTGGCACGACCTACGACGACGCCGGCACGGAAGCGGTCGAACACTGGGTTGTCGAGGGTCTGGGACATGCATGGTCCGGCGGACAGTCCGCAGGCAGCTACACCGATCCGAAAGGCCCGGATGCGAGCGCCGAGATGGTCCGCTTCTTCTTCAACCCGTCCACGCGGCAGACTGGCTGAAGCGTCGGGTCGACACCCGATATCGCGCGCAGCAATTGCCGCCAGCGCAATTGCTGCGACATCGACCCAAGACATCGGCCCAACAAGCAAAAACGCTGTCGGGAGGGGTGGGATCAGAGCACATCTTTAATAAATGAACCAATGAGCCCCGGGAACGTTGGTCCTTTATCCCGAGGAGCTCAGATGCCACTAACCGCGGAGACCCCCCGCCAGTTGCCCGCCGAAACCGCCGAGCGACCTGCCCTTATGCATGCTCTCGTTCTGCTGGCGATCTTCGGTTGCGTAGCGCTCACCGCCTCTATCTTGATCGCTGATTTCGTTGTTCCCGACCACGACTGGATTGCGGACACCATCAGTGATCTCGGCGCAGGGCGCTATGAGTTCATCGTCGATACAGGCCTCTACGCCTTTTCCGCGGCATTGATCGGTCTTGCGGTGCTGGCGGCGCATGTCCACCTCGGCGCCTGGGATTGGAGTGTCGGGATCATTGCACTCATCGTCTTTGGCCTTCTGGTTTTCCTCATTGGGGCCCGCAACGAATACGGCGACAATGACAGCGAGGGCTGGGTGATCCACACCTACCTAGTCTATGCGCTGGGTCTCGCCATGGCCACGGCCTGCTTTGCCTTGGCGCGCGGGGCAGCCCGGGTCGGCCCAAGGTATCGCACGATCCTGATTGGTACCGGCGTCGTCTGGTGTGCCTCGGCACCCATCTTCTTCTTTCTGCCCACGGCGGTCGACGGCATCTACGAGCGCTACCTTGGGGCCGTTTCCTACGTGCTGGTCCTGACCCTTGCACACCTCTTTCACCAACGCGCCAAGCAGCGGAAGGCGACCTGATGTTCACGGATATTGCTGCTCTCGATATTGTCCTTCGCGGCACGCTGCTTGCCCTGGTCGGCCTGGCGTGGGTGGTGATCTGCGTTCGGGTCATCGGTTTGCGCGCATTCTCAAAGATGACATCATTCGATTTCGTCACCACGATCGCCATCGGGTCACTTCTGGCCGGATGCGTCCAAGCGACGACCTGGAGCGGGGTCGCGCAGGCTCTCATCGCCGTTTCTGCTCTTCTCGGAATCCAGTATGGCGTCTCGCGGACGCGCGCACGGCGTGACGATTTCGAGGGATTGATCGGCAACACCCCGACCTTGCTCATGCGTGACGGTGAGTTTCAGGAGGCCTCGCTGTTGCGCACGCGAACCTCCCGCAGCGACGTCATCGCAAAACTCCGCGAAGCCAATGTTTTGGACCTCAGGGAAGTGCGAGCGGTCGTGCTCGAATCCACCGGAGACATCTCGGTTCTACACGGTGAGAGTTTGAACGATATCCTTCTTGAGGGGGTGAGGACAGGCAGATGACGCGCGGCGTCTTCAGAAGAGCACACCACTTCTTGCAGCGCTTGGAGAGCTGACATGCGATCTTGTGCAGGGAATGACCGCTTCGTCCTCGTCCAAGGTTTGTGGCTGCTGGATGCTTGCGATCCAGCGGCGATAAATCTGACAAGGAGCAAAGCGCGGGCAGCTTTCGGTGCTATGGGGAGTGTGGCTCAGGTCCGGGCCTTGGATGCCTTGGGGTCTGTGCCCTGCACCGCTTCTCTGAACCAATCGGCATCGTAGCCACGATTTCCGAGCAGCCATTTCACGTTGGGCATCCCGCTGACCAGGGCATGCGCCCCGATATAGTCGCCGACGGGTCCGGCAGTCAGGAACAGGTCGATGAGCCGGTCCTTGGCTGCACCTTGGTGACGCCTCGCGCGTGCGAGCGGCCTCGGAACCGAGCCTCGACCCGGTCGTTTCTCCAGGCCCGACCCTTTGTTCTCTCCCATCGGGCGTCATCCCCAAATGATCGCGAGCTGGCTGAAGAGCGCGGCGACGACCGGAGTTGCCTCGCGTGATTTCAGCGACAACATGACGAGACAGGCGGGAACGCTTTGGGTCTCGCACAGGCTGAGGCCGAAGGAATGCTGCTGGTCGAGGGCGATGGTTTCGCGGCACAGGCACAGGCCCACGCCCGCGCGCACCATCTCCAGCATCGACGCCTCGTGGTCCACCAGCGCGACGACGTTCTGGGTGCAGCCATGGTCCGCAAAGATCCGACCCAGAAGCCGGTTGTGGACAGAGGCCGCGGTCGTTCCGATCCACGGCAATTTCGCCAAGTCGCTCCAATCGGCTGTGGCGACACGGGAGTCCCAGCCCACCGGGGCGATGATGCGGTAGGTGAATGTGGCGAGATGCTTCACGTGCATGGCGTCTTGCGACGCAAGCGCGTCGACCGCGCCAGGGTCCGTCAGGTAGAACCCGGCGTCGATCTGGCGGCGATGCAGCTTCTCGAGGATTTCGCCGCTGATGCCGTGCACCAGTTCCGTGGTGATGCCGGGATGCGCCGCGCCCAACTGGCTCAGAAGCCGGCCGAGCCGGATGAACTCGGGGTCCACGATCGTCCCGATGCGGAGCGCCCCGGACACCTGCCCGACCCGCCCGACGGCGTGTTGCCGGAAGTCTGCCATGGCGTTCAGGACGGCTTCGGCCTTGGGCAACAACGCCTTGCCGTCCGGCGTCAGGTCGAGCCCATGCGGCGCGCGCTTGAAGTAGGTGACGCCGGTCTCTTCACCCAGACGCCTGATCTGATGGCTGATCGCAGGTTGCGTCAGGTTCAGCACTTCGGCGGCACGCGAAACGCTGCCCTCCCGCGCGACAGTGACGAAGGCCAGAAGGCCATTGAGATTGAAAATCCGTTCCATATTAAGAATCTTAATATCAGTCACAGAAATTAGTCATTGGGAAAACGCATCCGGCCTTTTTAACCTCGATCCACAGAAGCGCAGGGAGGAGCCTTCGACCCAATCGTCCGCTGTCGCGGCGCGATGCAGGGCGGGGTGCATGTCCTGCCAAACGGCGAGGGACATCATGGCTAAACCTGCATCCGAATTCGATTTCATCGTGATTGGCGGCGGCTCCGCAGGCTGCCTCCTGGCCAACCGCCTCTCTGCCGACCCGCAAAACCGCGTCCTGCTGCTGGAAGCGGGCAAGCCCGACACCTACCCCTGGATCCACGTCCCCGTCGGCTACCTCTATTGCATCGGCAACCCGCGCACCGACTGGATGTACAACACCGAAGCCGACAAGGGCCTGAACGGGCGCACCCTGCGCTACCCCCGAGGCAAGACGCTGGGCGGCTGCTCCTCGATCAACGGCATGATCTACATGCGGGGTCAGGCCCGCGACTACGACAACTGGGCTGCCCTGACTGGCGAAGAAGACTGGTCCTGGGATAGTTCGCTGAACGATTTCAAGGCGCATGAGGATCACTACAAGCTGGACGGAGGTGCCGACCCGAAGACGGGCGACAACGAGCGGTTCTCCGACATGCACGGTCATGGCGGCGAGT
The DNA here is from genome assembly GCF_010499845.1 of Salipiger sp. PrR007. Taxonomy (NCBI): domain Bacteria; kingdom Pseudomonadati; phylum Pseudomonadota; class Alphaproteobacteria; order Rhodobacterales; family Roseobacteraceae; genus Salipiger; species Salipiger sp. PrR007. Next base: position 20,478 of record NZ_JAAGOZ010000031.1, read on the forward strand.
GGCGCGTCGAAAAGCAGCGCTTGCGGTGGGATGTGCTCGACAGCTTCGCCAACGCCGCCGAAGAGGCCGGCATCGAGAAGACCGACGACTTCAACAGCGGGGACAACACGGGGGTCGGCTATTTCGACGTCAACCAGCGGTCTGGCTGGCGGTGGAACACCTCCAAGGCGTTCCTGCGGCCCGCGCGGCAGCGGCGCAACCTGACGGTCTGGACCGAGGCCCAGGCCGAGAAGCTGACCTTCGAGACAGGACCGGATGGCGTTGCCCGGTGTACCGGCGTTCGGGTCAGCCACAAGGGCCGCACGGTGAGCGTGACCGCGCGGCGCGAGACCGTCCTGTCGGCCGGCGCAATCAACTCGCCGCAGATCCTGCAGCTTTCCGGGATCGGGCCGGCAGGTCTGCTGCGCACCCATGGCATCGAGGTTCTGCGCGACGCCCCGGTCGGAGAGAACCTGCAGGACCACCTGCAAATCCGCGCGGTCTACAAGGTCACCGGCACACGGACGCTGAACGCCCTCGCCAGCACGCTGTTCGGCAAGGCGAACATCGGCATGGAATATGCCTTCCGGCGGTCTGGCCCGATGAGCATGGCACCCAGCCAGCTCGGCGCCTTCACCCGCTCCGACGAGACGCGGGCGCACGCCAACCTCGAATACCATGTCCAGCCGCTCAGTCTTGACGCCTTCGGGGAACCTCTGCACGCCTTCCCCGCCATCACGGTCAGCGTCTGCAATCTCAACCCCAGCAGCCGAGGCACCGTGCGCCTCCGGTCCGGCAATTTCCGCGATGCGCCGATGATCTCGCCGAACTATCTGGACACCGAGGACGACCGCAAGGTCGCGGCGGACAGCCTTCGCCAGGTGCGGCGGATCATGGCGCAGCCTGCGATGGCGGGCTACCGCCCCGAGGAATTCAAACCCGGCATCCAGTACCAGAGCGACGACGACCTCGCAAAGCTGGCCGGGGACATCGCCAACACGATCTTTCACCCGGTCGGCACCGTGAAAATGGGCCGCGATGACGATGACACCGCCGTGCTCGACCCGCACCTGAGGGTGAAGGGCGTGGCCGGCCTGCGGGTGGTCGATGCCAGCATCATGCCGGAAATCACCAGCGGCAACACCAACTCGCCGACGCTGATGATCGCGGAAAAAGCGGCACGCTGGATCCTGGCCGGCCAATGACACCTGCGTTCAACCGCGGAGGAACCATGCGCACTTCTTTCTCGAACCTGCCCCTGACCGGAGTCAAAGTGATCGATTTCGGGCAGTATATCGCGGGCCCCGCCGTGGCGATGCTGCTCGGCGATCTGGGCGCGACGGTCATCCACGTCGATCCGCTGGACGGCCCGATGTGGGACAGCCCGGCCAACGCCACGCTGATGCGCAACAAGCTGATCGTGAACCTCGACCTCAAGTCCGAACAGGGGCTGGTCGAGGCGCGGGCGCTCTGCGCCGAGGCCGACATTATCGTCGAGAATTTCCGCCCCGGAAAACTTGCCGCGCTGGGGCTCGATTTTGCCGAGATGCGCAAGGAGCGCCCCGAGCTGATCACGGTTTCCCTGCCGGGGTTTGCGTCGAACGACGCAGAGCGCCGCGAGCAGCGCGCCTTCGAAAGCGTTGTCGCCGCCAGCTCGGGGGTCTTCACCGACATGGGGCTGAACCGCGTTCTCATGGGTCTGAACCCCTCGTTCTCGCCGCTGCCTCTGGCTTCGGCCTATGCCTCGCAGATCGCCGCCTCGGCGACGGTTCTGGCCCTGCAGTCGCGGCAGCTGACCGGCCTCGGCGACCAGATCGAAGTGCCCTTGGCGGCGGCGGTGATGGAGGGGCTGTGTTACAACTCCATCAAGGTTGGCGACATGCCGGAGCGCTACCTGACCCAGCGCGAGATCGAGATCGAGCGACGCCGCATCGAAGGCCTGCCGATGAACGTCTCCTACCCGGAGCTGCAGGAACTGCTCGATCCCTTCTTCCGCAGCTACATGTGCAAGGACGGGCGCGGCTTCTACGTCGTCTGCCCGAGCCACAAGCACCACGCGCGCCGCTGCCTCGAGGTTCTGGGGCTCTATGAAGAGATGGTCGCGGAGGGTCTTCAGGAAGAGGACGACACCTACAAGCCCCAGTCCGAGTGGGTCTCGGATACATCGCTCGGGGTCTATCCGATGCCGAAATTCTGGGCCGACAAGATCGCGGCGCGGATGAAGGAGGTTTTCATGACCCGAACCTCCCACGAGTGGAAGCGGATGTTCGGCCGGGCCGGCATCCCCGGGGCGCCGCAGCGTTGGCTTCAGGAATGGATCAACGACGAATACGCCGAGACCTCGGGCCTGATGATCGACGTCTGGGATCCGGAATACGGCGAGATGATCCAGCCCGGCCCGGTGGTCTGGATGGAAGAAAGCGGCGAGGAGGCCCTGAGCCCCGCACCGCGCCGCTGGGTGACGGTCGACGAGGCGCTGAAGGTGCTGCGCAAGCTGCGCACCGAGATCCCGGATGCCGAAGACGGCATCGAACAGGAGGGGTGGCTCTCGGGCGTGCGCGTGCTCGACATGTGCAACGTCATCGCCGGTCCGCATTCCGCCAGCTACCTCGCGCGCTTTGGTGCCGAGGTCATCAAGATCGACCCGGCGCAGCCCCTCTATGACAGTTGGAACACGGTGATCTACGGCCTCAGCCAAGGCCGGGGCAAGAAGTCGATCCTTGCCGACGCAAAGTCGGAGCACGGGCGCAAGGTGTTCGAAGACCTCGTGAAATCCGTCGACGTGATCTTCTGGAACGCCCCGGACAGCCAGATCAGGCGCATGGGGCTGGACGCGGAAAGCCTGCGCAAGCTGAACCCCGAGGCGATCTTCTGCAAGCTCGACTGCTTCGGCGGCGTGCGGCGCGGCACGCGCACCGATTACATCGGCTATGATGACCTCGTGCAGGCCACCACCGGCATCATGCTGCGCTTCGGCGGCTCGATGGACCGCCCCGAGGAACACGCCCACGTCGGCACGATCGACGTGATGTGTGGCTTCGGCGGGGCGCTGGCCGTGGCCGCCGCGCTCTACCAGAAGAACCGCTTTGGCCGGATCGGGCGCGGCCGGACGTCGCTGTCAGCGAACAGCGGCCTGCTGCAGGTGCCCTTCGCCTATGACTTCCGCGGCAGGGGCCTCTTCGACGAGCCCTCCGGTCCGGAGGTCAACGGCTACGATTCACTGTCCCGTTTCTACAGCACGGCGTCGGGCATCTACATCCTGCTCTGCGCCTACGAAAGCGACCTCCCCCGTTTCCGCAATGTCGAGGATCTGTCGGATCTGCCGGACCTGCCCGCGGACGACCGGGCGGCCTACCTGGCCGGGGCGTTCCAGATGCATCCGGCGTCAGAATGGATCACCCGGTTGCGCGCGGCGGACATCGGCTGCGCGATCTGCAACAACATCGACGCATTGCGCTCCGAGAACACGCGCGAACCGGACGGCACGCCCGGCACCGATCGCGGCAGCTATTCCTTCTCGCACTACAGCGACCATCCCAGCGGCCACGAGGTGACCCAGCTTGATCCCTACGCCGTGCGCCCGACACGCGGAAAGGTCTACGCCCTGTCGCCCACGGAGAAGTTCGGCGCGTCCACGCGCGCCATCCTGACCGACCTCGGCTACTCCGAGGCGGCCATCGAGAAGATGTTGAAATCCGGACAGCTCAGCGAAAGCTGGAGCACGGAATACCTGCCCAGCTGAGGGCAGTTCGGGGCGGGCAGAGATGCCCGCCCCTGCCTTGCGGTGCGCCGCATTCTCCCAACGGCCCGGTCCCCTCCTGTCGCGCTGCCCTGCGCGGCAAACGGAGGAGGCTGCCCGCTCCCCATTTGTCTGAACGGAGGAGAGATGACTAACAAACCCCCTTTGATGGAACTGGATATCCCGACTGCGGACCGCGGGGTCTGCTCGGGCCTCGCCAAGGGCTGGCCATTTCGCCCAAGCTGCTGGTCAGCGCGCTGATCGACTTCAGATGAAGACGTTTCGATCCATTTCGGGGTCTACACCTCATTCTCATCGCAGACAGTCCGGCGTTGACCTGCCGCGCTTTCATGCGGACCGTTTCGAACTTCGTTCCCGGCGGAGCACGGCGTCCACGGGCCGCGCAGCGCGGCCTGTGGTGGGGATCAGGGCGCGGTCAGAGGAAGGCCTGCGCCACGATGGCCGAGCCGACGTAGGTGCCGGTCATCACCAGAACGGCGACCACGGCGATCTTCCAGCCCGAGGTCTTGGCGATCTCGATCTCGCGCCGGGCAATCGCGATGCCCGCATAGGCAAGGCAGGGCGTCGCCAGCGTCAGGAAGTTGACGTGGCTGACCTTGTCGAGGATCCAGGCGCTGCCCGGGGTCCAGGGCATGGTGGCAAGGATGCCGACCAGCGAGATCCAGGCCACCGAGGGCAGCTTGAACGGCACCACCTTGGTCAGCACCATGCCGATCATGCACATCACCCACAGGATGATCAGCCCCACCAGCCCCTGCGGCACGGTGTTCTCGGTCGCCACGGTGTTGCCAACCAAGGCGATCACGCAGACCACCGCCAGCGCCGCGGCGTGGGCGCCGAGGCCGAACTTGGGGTCTTCGGTCAGATCGATGTCGTCAGTACGGATATCGCTCATGGCTCAGGCTCCGGCGTTCGAGGGCTCTTTGCGGCCCAGCAGGTCGTAGAGTTTTTCGGTCAGCGGCAGCGCCACGAAGACGCAGAGGTAGAGACCGGTGGCATAGGTCAGCACGTTCGACGCGCCGGCGAGCGCGAGGATCTGCTCCTCCATATCCGGCACCGCGTGCACCAACGCCCCCGAGCAGGCCGCCATCATGCTGCCCGAGCCGATGCCGCAGGCCATGGCCAGCGCCTCGACCGAGAAGGCCCCGGTGGTGGCGAGGATCGAGGCGAGGATGGCGAAGATGAAGGTGCCGAAGAGCGTGCCGATCACGTAGACACCCATGACGCCTGCACCCTCCTGGCTCTTGAGGCCGTATTTGTCGGCGATGATCGCGATATTGGGCTCGCGCGCCACCGAAAAACAGGCACCGATGGACTCGCGGCCCATGCGCAGCACCAGCACGGCGACCGGGAAGGCCAGCAGGATGGTGCCAAGGTTGCCCAGCTCCTGCAGGATGAGTGCCGGACCGGCGGCGATGATCTGCTCCATCGACGGGCCGATGATCGTGCCGAACTTGGCAATGAAGGGCATGATCGCGATGACGATCAGCGGCGAGGCGGCGTGCACCTCGCGGTCGCGGATCAGCGCGCGCGCACCCGAGATCACGTTGGGGTTGATCAGCAGCCCCATGACAAAAGCATAGAGCAGCGGCAAGAGCAGGATCGAGCCGATGCCGATCGGCACGGCGATGACCCCGATAAGCTCGGCAATCACGGTGATGACCAGCACGCTGCCATGCAGCCGCCAGTCCAGAAGGATGTCTTTTATTGGCATGAGGGACCTCTCTGTTGTCGCCCCGTTGGGGGGGCGCATTGGCCGGGACCGGGCTGCTACCCGGTCCGCGGCAGAAATTGAAGGCGAAACTCCGCCGATCAGCCCGGCGCGTAGCCGAAGCCCTGCGCGGGGTTTTCCGCGGTCTCGACCCAGACCGATTTCGTCTGGGTGTAGGCGGCCAGCGCCTCGCGTCCCGACGAGCGGCCGTAGCCCGAGCGGCCGAAACCGCCAAAGGGCGACATGACGTTGATCGTCTTGTAGCTGTTGACCCAGAAGGTGCCCGCGCGGACTTGCGCCGCCATGCGATGCGCCCGGCCCACGTCCTGCGTCCAGACCGCGCCCGCCAGCCCGTAGGGCGTGGCATTGGCCAGCGCGATGGCCTCGTCCTCGGTTTCGAAGGGCAGCACCGAGACCACCGGGCCGAAGACTTCCTCGTTGGCGATGGTCATCTGCGGCGTCACCTGATCGACCACCGTGGGGGCAAAGAAGAAGCCGCCGCTTGCCGCCAGCGCCGCGGGTTTTGCGCCGCCGCTGGTGATCTGGGCGCCTTGGCTCACCGCCTCACGCACCATCTCGTCGATCTTCGACCATTGCCGCTGGTTGTTCACCGGGCCGATCTGGGTCGCCGGGTCCATCGGTGCGCCGACGGGAATGTTGTCAGCCGCAATGCTCAGCTTTTCAACCATTTGCGCATGCACAGAGCGGTGCACCAGCAGACGCGAGCCCGCCACGCAGCTCTGACCGCAGGACGCAAAGATCGCCGCCTGCGCCCCCACCACGGCGCGGTCGAGATCGGCATCGCCGAAGACGATGTTGGCCGATTTGCCGCCCAGTTCCAGCACCGAGGGCACCAGCCGCTTGGCCGCTGCGCCCGCGATCTTGGCTCCCGCCTCGGCGGAGCCGACAAAGACCACCAGCGCCGTCGCCGGGTTCTCGATCATCGCCTGACCCGAGCCCGGACCATCGCCCGCGATGACGTTGACAAGGCCCTTCGGCGCGCCCGCTTTCTCGCACAGGATGCCAACCACGATCGACGACAGCGGCGTCAACTCCGAGGGTTTGATCATCACGCCGTTGCCCGCACAGATCGCCGGGGCGACCTGCCAGCAGCAGGTGAAGAGCGGCGCGTTCCACGGAGTGATCTGGCTGACCACGCCGAGCGGCTCGTGACGGGTGTAGTTGAGGTGCGTCGAGGGCACCGGGATCACGTCGCCGGTGATCTTGTCGCACCAGCCCGCGTAATACTCGAACATCTCGGCCATGCGCCCCGGCTCGCCGGTGGTGTCACGGATCGGGCGGCCCGAGGAGAGGGCTTCCAGCTCCGACAGCGCGGCGGCATTGGCGCGCAGTTGCCGGCCAATCTCGAACATGATGCGGCCGCGCTCGGAGGCGGTCTTGGCGAACCATTCTTTCTGTGCCCGCGTCGCGGCCTCGGCGGCCTGTGCGACGACCTCGGCGCCTGCGTCCTTGTAGCGGGCGAAGACCTTGCCCGTCGCGGGATCGGTGAGCTCCAGCGCGTGGCCGGTGCCCGGCACCAATTCGCCGCCAACCCAGGAGTGCACCTCGGACGAGCCCGTCAGCTCCTTCAGCAGCTCGGCCACGCGGGCGGCGGTATCGACGATGTCCTTGGCCATCACATCTTGTCCTTCTGGCTCAGGCGGTCCACCGCGGGATCGCCCATATGCATGAAATCATCACCGTCCTTGAGCCCCGAGGTTTCCTCGGCCCAGAGATCGGCCACGAGGTCCGCCACCGGCATGGCGCAGCCGACGCTTCGCGCCAGTTCGCGGGCAAGCCGCACGTCCTTGCGCATCAGACCGGTGCTGAATCCGCTGTCGAAGCTGCGTGGCAGCACCCAGTTGGGGAAGTGGATTTTCGAGATGGCACTGCGGCCCGTCGCCGAGTTGATCACCCGCAGCGCGTCTTCCGCGCCAACGCCCGCCGCCTCTGCGAGCCGCAGCGCCTCGAGCGTGGTGACCATGTGGCTGGCCACCAGCATGTTGTTGACCAGCTTGGCGACATTGCCGGCGCCGCTCGGGCCGACGTGCAGGATCTTCGCCGCCATCGCCTCGAGCGCCGGCATCGCTGCGCCGACCCATTTCTCGTCGCCGCCGAGCATCACCGAAAGCTGGCCCGATGCCGCACCCGAGGGCCCGCCGCTCACCGGCGCGTCGAGGAAGCCGTGACCCGCCGCGTCGAGGGCCGCCGCCAGCTTGCGGCTGACCTCGGCTTCGGAGGTGGAGGTGTCGATGATGACCTTGGTCCCGGCTTCTGAGCCCAGCAGCCCCGCGCCCTGTGCCGCGGCGATGACGCCTTCGACATGCGCCGCCGTGGGCAGCGAAAGCACGATGACGTCCGCTGTCGCGAAGACGTCTTCCGGGCTCGCCTTGGGCGCGATGCCCGCCTCGCGGGCGCGGTCCTGCGCCGCGGGAGAAGGATCGTAGCCCGCGACCTCGAACCCGGCGCGAGCAAGGCTCGACGCCATGCCGAAGCCCATCGCCCCAAGTCCGATCACCCCGGCCCGTTTGCCTGTCCCTGTCGCCATGTGATCTCCTGTCGTTGTGCGTCGCCGGCCACGTTCGGCTGGCGTTTCGCTTAGCTAACCGGAGGAAAGGCGTTCACAGGTAGAGGGCACATTGCGCACATCGCGTTGCTTTCAGGGCAACACCAGAGATCACGGGCGGAAGGCCACCATGCGGTCGGACAGGAAGCTCGCCACCAGGTCGACCGATTTCGGCAGGCGGCGGCGGGCGCGCACCATGAGGTGCGTGCTGACCCGGTGGAGCGCCGGCTCGTCCAGTTCGACCACCGCCAGATCCCCACGATCCGCCTGAATGGACGCGGAAAATCTCGGCAGGAAGGTCACGCCCATGCCCGCGCTCACGTAGCGGATCAACAGCGCGATGGAGGCGGTCTCCACATGCACCCGCAGCGCCAGCCCGCGGTCGGCGGCGACCTGCCCGACGAGGTGCCGGATGGCGTGGCGCGCATCGAGCATGGCGACGGGATGCTCCAGCACCTCGGCAAGCCCGACGCTCTGCCGACACGCCAATGATGAATTCGCAGGCACAACCGCGCAGAGCGGCTGACGCCCCATGGCCAGCGAGCGGGTCGCCTCGGTCACCAGCGGGTTATAGGCGATTCCGATATCGGCCTCTCCCTCGATCACGCGGCGCTGCAGCTCGTCGGTGCCGGCGTGGTCGATGGCAAAGCGCAGGTCGGGCTGCAGCCGGCTCAGCTCCGACAGGCCGTTCTCCATCAGGTCGGCGGTGAACCCCTCTCCGAGCGCGATGCGCACGGTCTGCGTGCGTCCCGCGCGGTAGCGGCCGATCTGATCGAGAAGGAAGGTCTGCTCGTCCTGCAGATGCAGCGCGTGCTCGCGCAGGAGTTCCCCGGCCTCGGTCACCGTCACGCCCTTTGAGCTGCGCTCGAAGAGCGTCACCCCAAGCCGGGCCTCGGCCTCGGCGATCTTGCGCGAGATCGCCGAGGGCACGACATTCAACCGATCTGCCGCACGGCGGATCGATCCCTCCTGCGCGACCGCGAGAAACTCGCGCAGGAAACGGCTGTCGAGCGCGTCCATCAGTCCCGCGTGGCGCGGCGGGCGAGGCGCACCCAGAACTCCGCGCCGGCGGGCAGCACCGCGTCGTTGAAGTCGAACTTCGCCGAGTGCAGCCCCGGGTTCTCGCCCTCGCGCGCGGCCCCGAGCCAGAGGTAGGCGCCGGGCACCTCGTTCAGCATGAAGGCGAAATCCTCCGAGGCCATGCTTGGGCCGGTTATCGCGGTATCGAGCCCCATCTCCGCCGCCACGTCGCGCGCCAGCGCGGCCTCGGGGGCGGTGTTGATCGTCGCGGGGTAGCGGCGCTGGTAGTCGATGTTGGCGGTACAGCCCTGCGCGGCGGCCTCGGCGGTGGCCACCCGGCGGACACGCTCTTCGATGATGTCACCGGCCTCGGCCCCGAACCAGCGACAGGTGCCGCTCAATACCGCGCGGTCGGGGCAGACGTTGTAGGCCGAGCCGCTGTGGATCTGGGTGACCGAAACGACGCCGGGCTCGAGCGGCGAGAGCGCGCGGGCCGGGATCTCTTGCAGCGCCGCGGCGGCGCGCCCGGCGGCGGCGATCACGCCGTCGGATTGCTCGGGCATGGCGCCATGCCCGCCCTTGCCGAGGATCTCGATGTCGAAGACCGAGAAGGCCGCCATCATCTTGTCGTCGCGTGCCACGAAGCGCCCCGGCGCGAGGCCGGGCCAGTTGTGGATGCCGAAGATCTTGTCGACGGGAAACTGCGTGAAAAGCCCCTGCTCGACCATGACCCGCGCGCCGCCCTCGCTTTCCTCGGCGGGCTGGAAGATCAGCGTGACGGTGCCTTGCTCGACGCCTTCCGCCGCGATCTGCCGCGCGGCAAGCAGCAGCATGGCGGTGTGCCCGTCATGGCCGCAGGCGTGCATCTTGCCGGGGATGGTCGAGGCATGGGCCGCGCCCGTCGCCTCGACGATGGGGAGCGCGTCGATGTCGGCGCGCAGACCGATCACCGGCGCGCCCTGCCCCATCTGCGCCACGACGCCGGTGCCCGCAAGACCGCGGTGCACGCGCCATCCCCAGCCGGTGAGCAGCCCCGCGATCATCTCCGAGGTCCGGTGTTCTTCGAAACCCAGCTCGGGGTGGCGGTGCAGGTCGTGGCGCCAGGCAATGGCTTCGGCGATGTGGTCTTGGTCGAACATGAGGTCTCCTTGGGGACGCGCTCTCGCGACCCGTCTTAAATCAGGGCGCCGAGGGCGCCTCCCGAAAGGTCAGCAGGATGCCGCCCAGCCGTGCGTGCTCGGTCAGGACAAGTGCGCCGCCGATCTCATGACTGGCGAACCCGCCCGAGTCCACGAAGGGGCGGACCCGATCCAGCGCCCGGCAGCCGATGTCGAGCGAGATCACCGAGGGCGCGCCGTCCGGAGCAAGGTCTTCGGGCAACGGGCCAAAGAAGACCCGGGCCGCATCTCGGCCAAGTACCCGCCAGTGCCCCTTGCCGGTGGCGACGGTGAAGCCCCAGCCGGTTTCGGTGACTGCCTCGGAGCCATGCAGTGTGGCGAGCCAGTCCCTTACCGCAGGTTGGTCCACCGGCGCGGCGAGGATCGTGGCAGAGACAAAGCCCTGCGCGCCGTTGGGGTGGTCCATCCATTCGGGGAATTCGATGAGGTCGCGCCGGTGCTGCTGGCAGGCGAACATCGACAGCCGCGGCAGGCCGGGCCGGGTGAAGATCTTCAGTGTCGTGGCAGTGCGGTCACGCGCGCCGTCATCGCGGGTCACATCGCGGCCGAACTCGATGGTGCCCTCGCAGTGACCGCCGCGCGCGACGACGGCCGCTTCGTCCGCCGCGGCGTCGCCGGAGTTGAGCGCCGTGAGGGAGACGCCTTCACGCTCGGCCAGCCAGTTCTGCACGTGTCGGCCAAAACGGAAGTCGCCCGCCGGGTGCCCGTCGAGCAGGCTCTTGTCGCCGATCCCCACGAGTTCCAGCAGTTGATTGCGGAAGATCACCAGCGCGGTCGAGGTGCCCCAAGGGTGCATCCCCGGAGGCTTCATCAGGAACCCGAGCGAAAGGTAGGTCTCGCGCGCCTCGGCCAGGTCGCGCACGCAGACCAACGGGTGGTCGATCCCAAGCGAGGTCATTCCGCCCGGCCTTTCAACTCGGCAAGCTTTGCAAATCCAGAAAAACGTCCGACGCCGCGATCAATGCCGCGAGGGCCGGTCACGACATGGCCGGGCGGGACATCCCTGGTCACGATTGCTCCGGCAGCCACCGTCGCCCCTGTCCCCACCTCGACCGGCCCGAGGATCATCGCGCCCGCCCCGACCACCGCGCCGCGGCGCAGCTTGGGATGCCGCCCCTCCCCCATATCGACAAAGTTCGAACCCAGCGTGACCCCGTGCCAGAGGCTCACATCGTCTTCGATCACCGTGGTCTGGCCGATCACCAGCCCGAGCCCGTGATCGAACCAGACGCCGCGACCGATGGTTGCCTGCGGCCAGATCTCGACCGAGAGCGCCCGGGTGAACTGGCTCTTGACCGCCAGCGCAAGCTCTTCGCGCCCGACCAACCAGAGCGCCCGGCTCACCCTGTAGGACAAGAGCGCGTGATAGCCGTTCGCGAAAAGCAGCACGCGCGGCGCCCCGCCGGGCTGATCGTCGCGCGCGCTGGTGACCAGCAGATCGTCGAGCGCGGTCTCCAACATCTCGGCATCGTGGCGAAACAGCTCTACCGTCAGCCCGCGCAGCCACGCCCGCGCCCTGCCCTCGGGCAGGCAGGCGGTCAGCGCGGCGGCCATCAGGTCGGGCAGATCGGTCAGCTCGCCAGCCTCGATCCCGAGCAGCACCGAAAGCCCCGGCTCGTTGGCGAGCAGGTCACGGGTGTCGGGGAGAAGCGTCTGCTGCAGGGAATGTCCGCTCATGGCGCCTCACGGGTGGTCGAAGGATTCCACGAAGCTGCCCCGAGTAGAGTGCTGCGCACAAGAGCGAAAATATCCCCATCGCGTTGCCCTGAGGAGAACGCCAAGTCCGTGGCACAAGGCGCGGCGGGGCGAGGGTTCGCTTGAGGTCCCATCGCCGCGCATGTATGGCCCGCACCCCGATACTTGCTGCCGCGCGTCGAGAAACCTTCCGCGAATTGAGGGCGTCATCGACGACAGGGTCGACGGTCTTGATGCCTGGTAGGAGACCGCAAGCCGTGCCGCAGCGATGACAATCTTGTCGAACGGAAGGTCAGGGGCGGGAGTGACCTGGAACTGGGACGGACCAGGTGCTCGGCCCGCTGCGCCGCCCCAGGTGGGCATCGAGCCCGAAGCCGTCGTCGAAAATCTCTTTAATTTCGCAAGCGCAGCGGCGTGCCGATCGAAATGACCAGTTCTATGACATGCATCAATGACTCTCCGTCCTTGCAATCGGAACCTCGACCAGGGGTGATCTGAGCGGCGGGAGGGAAAGGACATGAAGGCTGTAGTTTCGGGCATCGGCGTCGCAGCGGTATGGGCCAGTGCCTCTCTCGCGCAGGGATACGCCGGAGATGTCGCGATCAGCGAAGACGACCTGCAGCTGGGGGTTGCGCAGTATTCGCCCTTTGTCGATCAGGCTTACCCGAACCGGGTCTTCTGGGGCGACACCCATCTGCACACCTCCTATTCCACCGACGCGGGTATGATCGGGAATGTCCTCGGCCCGGACGAGGCGTTCCGCTTCGCCCGCGGTGAGAAGGTGCGCGCGTCGGCGGGGACTTTCGCGCAGCTCATCCGTCCACTGGATTTCCTGGTTGTCGCCGACCACGCCGAGAACCTCGGTCTTGCGCCAATGATCTCGGAGTCGAACCCCGGCCTGCTGGCAAATATCTGGGGCCGGAAGCTCCACGATCTCGTCAAGGGCGGAGACCCCATCGGCGCCTACGTCGAGTGGGGCGCTGCCCTCAACGAGGCAACTGACATGATAAACGACGACGGCCTGCAGCGGACCATGTGGAACCGGATCGTCGACAGCGCCGAGAGGTTCAATCAGCCCGGCACTTTTTCCGCCATCCATGGGTTCGAATGGTCGTCGGGACCGAATGCAAACAATTTGCATCGTGTTGTCATGTTTCGCGACGATGCCGACAAGGTCGAAGACCTCGTGCCCTTTTCCACTTATGACAGCAGCGACCCCGAGGACCTGTGGGACTGGCTTGAACGCTACGAAGAGAAGACCGGCGGTCAGGTCATGGCCTTTGCCCACAATGGCAACCTCTCCAATGGCCTGATGTTCGACGACGAGAAGATGAACGGTGAGCCGATCGACGTCGACTACGCCGAGCGGCGCATGCGCTGGGAGCCCGTCTACGAGGTCACGCAGATGAAGGGCGACGGCGAGACGCATCCGATGCTCTCGCCCAACGACGAGTTCGCGGACTACTACACCTGGGACCGTGGGAATTTCGGAACCGAGCTGAAGACCCCCGAGATGCTGCCGCGCGAATATGCGCGGCAGGCGTTGGCGCGAGGGCTTAAGTACGAGCAGGAGATCGGCGCGAACCCCTTCAAATTCGGCATGATCGGCGCGACCGACAGCCATACCTCGCTCGCTACCACCCGCGAAGACAATTTCTTCGGTAAAGCAAGCATCGTCGAACCGGGCACCGGCGAGAACCGCTATGAGGACTTCATAGTCCAGCCGGTCATTCTTGGCGAGGATATCGCGATCCGGCACTATGAGGCGCTCGCTTCGGGCCTGGCCGGTGTCTGGGCGCGGGAGAACACCCGGGAGGCGATATGGGACGCGTTCAAGCGCAAGGAGGTCTATGCCACCACCGGCTCGCGCATCACGGTGCGCGTTTTCGCCGGCTGGGATTTCGAAGAGGACGAGGTACACCGCCCCGATTTTGCGCAGACGGGCTATGCCCGCGGCGTGCCGATGGGGGCGGATTTGTTTTCCGGGCCGGAGGGCGCGGCGCCGAACTTCATGGTGCGCGCCCTGCGTGATCCGGACGGGGCTAACCTCGACCGTATCCAGATGGTGAAGGGCTGGGTCGATGACGCGGGCGAGCCGCAGACCAAGGTCTTTGACGTGGTCTGGTCCGGGGATCGCGAGCCCGACGCCGAGGGTCAGTTGCCTGCCGTGGGCAGCACCGTCGACGGCGCGGAGTACACCAACACCATCGGCTCGGCGGCCCTCGGAGGCTTCTGGACCGACCCGGAGTTCGATCCCGCCCATGCAGCCTACTATTATGTCCGGGTGCTGGAGATACCTACGCCGTCCTGGCTGGCGTATGACGAGGCGTTTTACGGGCCGCTCGATCTGCCCGAAGATGCGGTGATGGTGCAGCAGGACCGCGCCTATACCTCGCCCATCTGGTACACACCGGGCTGACCAGCTGGCGGCACGGCGAGGCAGCGCGGCTGAACTGGCCGTGTCGGGTTCGGTTGCGCTCACCCTTTCTGGCATCGAGGGCCCGCCTCGCGCAGCTGTGCGTCATTGGACCCGAAGGCACTTTGTCGCGCCGGGTATTTCTGATGGGCCGTACGTTGCGGGCGCCGTTCAACTCCATGTTCCGAACACCGAATGCGTGCGATGCTATCTCGACCAGGGACGCAAGGTGGACGTGCACGCAGGCCCAAGGGGAGACGTCACTCATGACGGACACGGGATCAGCTCGCAGTCGGTGGCGCGCAGCACTTGCGGGACTTTCGGTCGTCATGGCGCTCTCAGGCTGCGAGCGCGCCGACCTGCCAGCGCCCGTTCGGCAAGCGGTCTCAGATGCGCCGATGGACGTCGCGCTGTTTTCCGGGGACGTGATGTTCAGCCTTGCTGAGCGGATCGAGGCGCAAGACCGCGCACTGCCCGTTACCGCCTATTTCGGGCTGTCCTCGCTTGGCGACACGCGGCTCGGGATCAAGGCCGCCGTCGATCTGCGAGATATCCAGCGCGATCTTCCGTCGCTGCTCTCGGGGCGGCTGGATCCGGATTGCGGGCTGGGGATCGAGCTCGGCCTCGCGCAGACGCAGGCCGAGGGTGACGCTGTGCGTGCGCGCGGCACCGTCAAGGCCGATCTCTACCGCTGCAAGGGCCGCGACACCGAAAGGGAGGCGCGCGGCGCCCATCTCTGGACCCAATTGGTCGATTTCGACGCCGTGCTGGGCGCAGGCCTCACCGGCGAATGCGTGGGCTTCGAGCTACGTGAGCTCGCGCTCGATCCGCGTGGGTTCCTCGGTGGGCTGGGCACCGCGTTCGGGATCACCGAAAAGGTCCGCAAAGCCATTCTTGACAAGGGGAACGCGGCCCTGCGCGATACACCGATCTGCCCGGACATGCCGCCGGCGCTCGAACGTTTGTCGCCGGATTTCGGCAGCGGCGGCGCGATCGAGATCGGCGATGGTGGCCTCGGCGCGGCGCTGTCGGGAACGGTGGAAACCGATGCCGAACGTCTGGTCGGGCTCATGGCGCTCTGGCAGGAGAAAGGGTTTCTGCCGGGGGCCGCCGAGGGTTTGTCCCCCTTGCAGCAAGGCGCGGTCGCGTTCCGTTTCGACCAGAGGCTCGAAACGCTCGAGCCCCCCGTGCCCTATCGTCTCGACCTCGGGATGAGCGCTGTGGCCCCCACACGGATCGGGCTGCGCGCAAGGCTCGACCTGAGCGCGCTGCAAGAGCGTTTGCCCGAGCTTGTCGAGGGCGCTCTGCTCGTGGACGACTGCAGCAGGCGGATCGAGCTGCGCGGTCTTGAGACCATCGCGCAGGCGAAGAGCCTCGTCGCCCTCGCGCGGCTCGAGGCGCGCAGCTTCACCTGCGAGCGCACCGGCGACAGCGCATGGCAGCGCGGCGCGCTGGAGCATTCCGAGGAGGTCGACGTGCGCGCCGAGGTCTCGGCGTCGCTGTCGGACAACTGCACGGTGTTTGAGCTTATCGACATCGCCCGCGACCCGCCGCTCCCGGTGATCTCTGAAGGGCGTCAGGGGGCGCGGACCCAAGCGGCCAGGACGCTGTTCATCGACGCCGTGGATGCCCTGCTCAAGGATCGCCCGCTGTGTCCCGACCTGCCCGAGGAGCTGCGCGTGCTCGACCCGCAGTTCAGCACCGGCGGGCCGGTGGAAATCGGCAACGGCGGTCTTGGCTTCGGACTGGAGGGGTCGGTCGATCTGAGCACCGGCACGATGATCGCCATCCTGACGCTGCTGCAAGAGCGGGGCGTTTTGCCGCCCCGCCCGTAATCGCCTCAGATTACGGCGCGTACCAGATGGGCGAGCTATAGGCGCGCTCCTTGGCCGAGGGTCTCCGCGGCTTTGGAGGTCTCCGCCGCCAGCCCCTCGTGGCGCCGATGACGCCGAGCGCTTAGCTTGGGGGCGATCTCCCGTCGCTTCGAACGCCGCCCGGTGCGGGTCGCCCGGCGCATTCGAGGAAGATGCGCTTCTCGCAGCTGGCGCAGATACCCGCGTCGAGCTTCGGCACGATCTCGGCAATGGCGTCGCCTTTCGAGAGGTGCAGCCGATCGCGCGTCAAACTGCGCAGCACCTTGAAGCGTGCGAGCTTGGTCAGCGTGCGGGGAGTCTTTACCTGCAGGTGCAGCGCGCCGCCGAGGTGGTCGCGCCGGCGCGCCTCGTCGAGGATAAGGTCCGCGCCCGCCAGATCGATGTCGCCTCCTCCCTTGACGATGAAGAGCATGGTCTTCTGCAGCGGGCGTTCGCGCTCAAGTCGGCGGAACTCGCGCCGAAGGAACTCGACCGATCCGAAGAAGAGTGGCCCGTCGAGACGGCAGACCATCAGCTGCGGGCATTCCTGCAGGCCATTGGGCGCGGCGTGTTTGAAGACGCGCCCCGGGGTTGACGGATCCGGCGCCCCCTGCCCGAGGAAGGGCCGGGCCGCGCCGCGCAGGAAGAAGCCGAGCGACAACAGCACGCCGACGTAGATCGCTGTTTCCAGATCGATCAGCAGCACGGTGACGAAGGTCACCCCCGCGATGATCGTCTCGGTCGAGGAGGAGGAAACAAGGTGGCGGATCTCGCGGAAGTCGATCAGCCGCCAGGCCACCAGCATGATCACCCCGGCGATGCCGGGGATTGGCACCACCGCAAAGGCCGGGGCGACCAGCAGCAGGATCCCGAAGAGAAAGGCCGAGGAGAAGATCGCGGAGAGCGGCGTGCGCGCGCCGGCGTCGTAGTTGATGCCCGAGCGGGTGAACGATGCCGAGCTGGGGTAGCAGCGGAACAAGCTGCCGATGACGTTGGATACGCCCTGGGCGAAGAACTCGCGGTTGCCGTCGATCATCTGCCCCGACCGCAGGGCCAGCGCGCGAGAGACCGAGAGCGCCTCGAGCAGGCCGACGATGGCGATGGCCATGGCCCCGCCGCCGAACTCGCGCAGATCGCCGAGCGAGAGGTCGGGCAAGGCCATGCTGGGCACGATCTCTCCCAGCGGGCCGATGGTGGCGATGCCCGCCTCGGCGCCGCCGAGCAGCAGGCTGAGGCCGGTGGCGAGCATCAGCGCAGCGAGGTAGTTGGGCCAGAGTGGCCGCCAGAGCTTGATCGCGAGCCCGATGCCGAAGGCCGCGCCGGAGATCGCCAGCGCGCGCCAGTCGGCCGCAAGCGCGCCCTCGGGGATGGCCGAGAGAAAGGCGCCGAGATCGCTGGTCGAGGGCAAAGCCACGCCCAGCACATGGCGGATCTGGCTCAGCGCAATGAGGATCGCGGCGCCGGTGACGAAACCGGTCATCACCGAATGCGAGACGAAATCCACCAGCGCGCCGAGCCGCGCGAGGGCAAACGCAAGCTGGATGAGCCCTACCATCAGGCACAGGGTGATCGCGGCGGTGATATACTCGGGCGAACCCGGCACGTAACTTCCAGAGAGCGTCGCGAAGAGCATGATCGACAGCGCGGTGGTGGGCCCCGAGACCGCCTGCCAGCTTGAGCCGAGCAATGCCGCGGTCAGGGTCGAGACCATCGCGGTGTAAAAGCCGTATTCCGCCGGCAGCCCGGCGATGGCGGCAAAGGCCACGCCCTGCGGCAGCACAAGCGTCGCGCCGGTGAGCCCCGCCATGAGGTCGGCGCGCAACGTGTGGCGGGAGGTCAGCCCGATCCAATCTGGAACCAAAGCGGAGACGCGCGCCCGCAGGGCGCGCGGCGAGGTGCGTGCGTCCACCATCGGATCAGGCGCGGGCGATCGGCGCGGGCGCGGTTTCGGTATGCGCCAGCTCGGCCTGCAGCAGCTGCTCGAGAAGCCGCGCCTTCACCAACGCCGCCTCCGGCGCATCCCAGAGATTGCGCAGCTCGCCCGGGTCGGCCTCGAGATCGTAGAGCTCGCCCCAGCCCAGCCCCTGGAAGACCGAGAGCCGGTAGCGCGCGTCGCGCAGGCTGTGCACGTTGGGGCAGACCCCAAGCCCGTCCATCTTTGCCTGGTGCGCGTATTGGATCAGCACGCCCTCGGGGGCGCTCGCCTCGGACATCAGATCGCGCCCCTGCATGCCCCAGGCCTGCTCGATCTTGGCCCGCTCAAGGATGGTGGCCCCGATGTCGAGCGTCTGGCCGAGCCTGTCACTGCGCGCGCTCTGATCGCGCTGTGGGTCGGCCCAGATGAACGGCACGCGGGTGATCTGCTCGTATTGCTCGGACCCCTTGAAGAGCAGGCGATGATCGCCGAGGTGATCGCCGTGGTCCGAGGTGAAGATGGTGACGGTCTCATCGCCGCGCCCGCTGGTCGCAAGCGCGCCCTGCACCCGGCCCACCGCGTCGTCGATCATCGTGATCATGCCGCAGGTCAGCGCCTGCGCCTCCTGCGCCTCGCGCGCCGAGCAGCCTATGGCGTTCATTCCCTGAAGATTGGCCTTGCCGTCCTCGCGCGCGCCCAGCACGCCTGCCACATGTGGCGGTGGCGTCCAGTCGTTCGAGGTGAAGGCAATGGGCACCGGCATGTCCTCGGGCTTGTACATGTCCCAATAGTCGCCCGGCGGGTTGAACGGGTGGTGCGGGTCGGGCCAGCTCACCATCAGGAAGAACGGCTTTTCGCTGTCGCGGCGCTCTTCGAGCCAGGCGCAGGCACGCTCGGCGATGTAGGAGGTGGAATAGAGCTCGGCCGGGATCGCCGTGCGCACCGCCTGCGGGCAGGTGTAGTCGTGCGGCAACTGGTTCTTGGCCCCCATCTTGGACCCCAGCTCGGGATCGCGCTCGAGCGCCCAGCGGGTGTAGTCGCCACCGACGTGGTCGCCGTGGCCGGTGACCAGTTCGACGTGGTTGAAGCCGTAAAAGGGCACCGGCACCGCAGGCATTTCGCCCGACCAGAAATCCGGCTCCTCGACGTGGTAGACCGGCGTGGCGAAATCGTTGCGCACCGCCTCGCGCAGGGCGCCGTTGGCCTTGTGGTAGCCGGGCCGCGCTTCGGGCGGCGTCTGCACCGGCGGAATCCCGGTGAACGTCTGCAGGTGGCTCTTGCCGATCAGCGCCGTGTCATAGCCCGCGTCGCGCAGCAGCTCGACAAAGGTCACGTTGCGCTGCGACAGCGGGATGCCGTTGAAGCGCACACCGTGGCCCGAGGGCATGCGTCCCGTCATCAGGCTGGCGCGGTTGGGCATGCAGACGGGGCTCGCCACGTAGAAGCGGTCGAAGGCGGTGCCGCGGGCCGCCATTGCGTCGATGTTCGGCGTGCGCACGATCGGGTGACCGTAGCAGCCGAGGAAATCGGCGCGGTGCTGGTCCGTGATGAACAGGATGAAGCTCGGGCGGTCGGACATCAGATTGCCTCGGCGGGTTGAAGTTTCGCGGTGCGGCGCCAGACGGCGAGCACAACGCCCAGGGCCAGCGCGGCGGTGCCGGCAAGCACGAAGGGCGACAGGAGGGTGAAGGCGCACGCAAGGCGCAGCAGGCGCTCCCAGAGCGGCAAGCGCTGCTTGTCAAAGCCGATGAGCGCGCTCGAGGCGAGGTAGAGCGAGACCGCCAGCGTCAGCAGAGAGAAGGCGACGAAGCCAAGCGAGGCGCTGGCCGCAGCCTCGGTGCCCAGCAGCAGCGCCGGGTTGTAGACGAAGGCGAAGGGCACGAGGAAGATCATCGCGCCGATCCGCGTCGCCTCGACCGCCGTGCCGATGGGCTTGCCCTTCGAGATCGAGGCCGCCGCATAGGCCGCGATGGCCACCGGCGGGGTGATCACCGAGGCGACGCCGAAGAAGAAGACGAACATATGCGCGGTCAGCAGCTCGACGCCGAAGCCGGTGAGCGTGGGCCCCATCACGGCGACGATGGCGATATAGGCCGGAAGCGTCGGCATCCCCATGCCCAGCACGATGCAGCCGGCGGCGGCGATCAGCAGCGCGGCCATCAGCGAGCTGCTCGCGGCATTGGCCAGCAGCACGGCGAACTTCGTCGGAATGCCGGTGGCATTCAGGGTCGAAACGACGATGCCCACCATGGCGATCGCGATGGCCAGCTGCGCGACGGTCTTGCCGCCCTCGGCCAATGCTTCGATCAGCCTCCACGGCGCGCGGCGGATCTCGGGGTTGATGAAGCTCATCGGGATCAGCAGGAAGATCGCCGCGATGGAGGCCCCGGCCGGCGACAGGCCCGAGACCAGCAGCCAGACGATCAGAGCGATCGGCCCGAAGACCAGCGCGAGGTTGATCCAGTCCTGCCCGGTCGGCGGCTCGATGGCCTCGTCTTCCTCGCGCGCGGTGATGCCGAGCTTCTCGGCCTCGAAGAAGACCGCGAGGAAGAGGCTGACGTAATAGGCGATGGCGGGGATCAGCACGGCGAGGATCACCGCGAGGTAGCTGACGCCGACGATATCGGCCATGACCAGCGCGGCGGCGCCCATGATGGGGGGCAGGATCTGCCCGCCGGTGGAGGCTGCGGCCTCGACCGCGCCGGCGAAGTTGCCGGAAAAGCCGCGCCGGCGGATCATCGGGATGGTGACCACCCCGGTGCCCACGACGTTGGCCACGGCGCTGCCCGAGACCGTGCCGAAAAGCGCCGAGGCGGAGATCGCCGCGTAGGCCGGTCCGCCGCGAAAGCGGCGCATCAGGTGGAAGGAGATGCGGATCATCGAGCCGCCCGCGCCGCAGCCTTCGAGCACGGCGCCGAGGATGATGAAGGGCAGCACGGTCGACAGCACGATGCCCATGATGTTGCCCAGGATACCCTGGCTGGCGTCGTACCAGGTGTTCTGGGCGATGAACTCGTTCATGTCGCCGACGATGGTCTGGAACACCCCCGGCCAGTAGGGGCCGGTGGCGAGATAGGCAAAGACCACGGCACCGAGGATGGCGATGGGCGCGCCCCAGAGCCGCCAGCAGGCGACGATCGACAGCACGGCGGGGATCGCCGCCATCCAGGCCTCGCGCGCCGAGAAGAACATGAAGCTGTCCTTGAGCACCATCGAAACCTGGTAGTAGTCCCAGGACACCCAGCTTATCAGCCCAAGCGCGACGGCGTAGCCGATCAGGTGGAAGACGGTGAGCTTTTCCTCGCGGGTCAGGCGCAGCGCGTCCCAGATCAGGAAGCTGAGGAAGCAGAGCCAGTAGAACAACGGCCGGAACCAGTCGAGCTCGAACGGACCGACGCGCGGCAACACGCCGTAGGTTGGCAGCACATTGGCAAGCCCGGCAAGGGCGATGACAAGTCCAACGGCAAGACCTGCCCAGTGCAAGGTCTTCACCCTGCGTGCGATCGAAACTGTCATGAGGTGTCCTCCTGGCCCGGTGCGGGCCCTACGCCGGGGTTCGGCGGTGCCCCGGCCCTTGCGCAGGCCGGGGAAGGTTCAACTGGTCCGGCGGTCCGCCGGGGGGGCGGGTCATTCGGGCTTGAGCGCGTCCGGGATGGTGATGCCCTGTTCCTCGTAGTAGCGCGCCGCGCCCGGGTGCAGCGGCATGTTGGCACCGGCAAAGGGCTCGTCGGTGTTCAGCCGCGCAAGCAAGGCGTTGGACGACTTCATGGCGTCGAGGTTGTCGAAGAACGACTTGGTGAGCGCATAGGCCGCCTCGTCCGAGAGGTCCTTGTTGGCGCCCATCATCATCACCGTCACCATGATGTTCTGGTCGGCATCGCCATTCACCTGGCCCTGGTAGGTGCCGGCCGGCACGACATCGGTGCGCACCGCCTGATCGGCGAGATAGTCGGCCCAACCGTCGCTGGCGACCACCTCGTCCGGCACGCCGAGCACTCGGATCTCGCGCTGCAGGCTCAGCTCTTGCACCGATTGCTGGCCGACGGCGGCGGACATGATGAACATGTCGAACTGCCCGTCCTGAAAGGCCTGGCTCGAGGCTTCCCACGGCAGGCGGATGCCTTCATAGTCGCCGCCATCCTCGAAGCCGCCCGTGGCCTCGCGCACCATGCCGCGGGCCTGGTTGGCGGCGGCGCCGGCGGGCGGGCCAACGTAGACGCGCTTGCCCTTGATGTCGTCCCAGCTCTCGATGCCGCTGTCGGCCCAGACGATTGGGTGGAACGAGCCGCCCGGGAAGGTGAACAGCATGCGCATGTTGCCGGCGAAGGCCTGCGCCTGCTCGGCGGTCTTCTCGTAGGGGCCAACGCCGCGCTTCATCGCGCCATAGGCAGGTGGCGGAACCACGGCCAGATCGAGCTGGCCGGCGCCAACTTTCATCACCGAGCGGGTCAGCACCTGACCGAGCGAAACCTGCAGATCATAGCCCGCGTCCGTGGTGAACTGCGCCCAGGTTTGCGGCACAATGCCGGTGAGCGAGGCGCTGCCGCCGCCCTCGATACCCAGCGTCTCGGCGCTGACGGGCAGGCTGGCGCCCGCAAGCATCGCTGCCACGGTCATGAATTTCAGGGTCTTGAACATCCGCTCTCCTCCGGTTCGGATTTCTCCTCTGCGGCCCGAGACTATATCATGCGTGAGGGAATGACCTATTCCTTCTCGGCCCGTTACATACCAATTTCGGTATGAATGGGTGCGCGGGAGAGGCGCTCGCGGACCATGGTCAGCAAGGTCCGCAGCGCCGGACCCTCCTGCGTGCCCGGCACCGTCGTCAGCCCGACCGGCCCCTTCAGCGTCTCGTCCGAGATCGGCAGGATCACCACCTCGCCCGCGGCGCTGGCGTCCGCGACAAGCGCCTCGACCGTCACCACCACGTGGGTCGCGGCGCGGATGGTCTTGATGTTGAACCCCGCGTCGATGGACTCGATGGCGAAGTCGGGGGCGACAAAGCCGCTCTTGACCAAAAAGCGCTCCAGCTCCTGCCGGATGATCGTGCCGGGGATTGGCGCCAGCATGGGCTCTTCCAGCAGCGTGCCCAGATCGACCCGCGCCCCGGGCTGCGCGAGCGGATGCGCGCTGCCCACCGCGAAGACGATCGACTCGTCGTAAAGATGCTGGAAGCTCAACCCGTGCATGGCGGTGGAATCCGACAGCCGCCCGATCACCACGTCGAGCGCCCCTTGCCGCAGCCGCGCCAGCAGCTCCGAGTTGGAGCCCGAGACGACGCGCACCGTGGTGTGCGGGTAGAGCTGCTGGAAATCATCGACGATCCCCGGAAGCGTCAGCCCGCAGACGTTGGGCAGCGCGCCGATGCGCAAGAGTTCGCGGCTGCCGCCCATGCCCTGTGTCGCCTGCAGCCCCTCGGTCAGCAGCGCCATGGCGGCCTCTGCGGCATCGAAGAGCTTGCGGCCATGCACTGTCAGCACAGCGCCGCGCTGCGAGCGGTCGAAGAGCGTGACATCAAGCGTTGTCTCGAGCTCGCGGATCGAGCGCGAGACGGCAGGCTGGGTCAGCCCCAGCACATCTGCGGCAGCCATGAAGCTGCCGCGCTGCGCGACTTCGAGAAAGCAGCGGACCTGGCGAAAGCGAAGCCGGGCGAGAAGGCGTGTGGGGTTTTCGATGGCGAGCCTCGCGATACCGTTTGGGATCAGTCTATTCGTGAAAACGAAGCGCGGCCATCTGATCGGCAGGAGCGGCACCGTCAAGCCAAGCGCAGGCAGAACTCGGGCAGCGGCACAGGGCGCTGGCGACTGGCGCGCTTCGGGACCGGCTGGCACACGCGCCGCTCAGCCCGGACCTCGGTGACCGCCCAGGCGTAAAGTCCCGCGAGGATGTGCAAACCGCGGCAGAATGCCCCTCTCGCTGCCCATGGTCGAGAGCTGATCGTCGCCGATGGCGCCTATGGAGGAACTCCCCCCACCCTCAGCCGCGCGCTCGATGCGGGCGAAAACGCCATGCCCTCCGACAGGACCGGGAGGCGGATCGTCTGCGACATTCGGCCCCACGCCGCGCGGCGTAGAGCCGGCTGACCGAAGGACGTCAGGCCGCCCCCCGCTCCAACTCAAGCGGTCCCGCTCAGACCAGCCCGAGCATGAGCGGAATCAGCACCAGCGCCGCGAGCGCCGCGGTCTGCACCGCCAGCATGGCGATTGCCGTGCCGCCCACGTCGGCGAGCTTGGCCAGCGAGGTCTTCATGCCAACCGCGGCCACGGCGGTCACCAGCAACGCGCGCGACAGGGTCGAGGCGGGGGCGATCACCGCCTCGGGGACGAGGTGGAAGGAATTGAGCGCCGCCAGCACGAGAAAGGCCGCGACGAAGGCTGGCAGCAGCGGCGGGCGTGCCTCGGTCGCGGGCACGTGGCGGCGCATGGCCAGCGCGCCGATCAGCACCACCGGGGCCAGCATGGTCACGCGGATCAGCTTGACCACCGTGGCAATGTCGCCGGTCTCGTCCGAAACCGAGTAGCCCGCTCCCACCACCTGCGCCACGTCGTGGATCGTGCCGCCGAGGAAAAGGCCGGTCAGGTGCTGGTCGAGCCCCAGCGCCTCGGCAAGGATAGGGTAGACGATCATCGCCACCGTGGAAAAGGCGGTGACCGAGATCACGGTGAACGAGAGATCCCGCTCTGCGGTCTCGCGCTGCGGGAGGATCGACGAGATCGCCATCGCCGCCGAGGCGCCGCAGATCGCCACCGAGCCGCCAGTCAGAAAGCCGAAGGCGCGGTCCTTGCCGACAAAGCGCGACAACAGGATCGAGGCGAGGATGGTCACCGCCACGCAGAGCGCGATGATCAGCACGAAGCCCCAGCCGATCTGCCGCACCATGTCGAGCGAGACCCGCAGTCCGAGCAGTGCCACACCGATCCGCAGCAGCCCCTTCGCGGCGAAGGAGATGCCGGGACCGGTGTTTTCATGCTCGGACAGGAAATGGAACGGGATGCCGAGCAGGATCGCCATGAGCATGACCGGCGCGCCGTAGTGGTTCGACAGGAACTGCGCCGCCATCGCCAGCACGATCGCCAGCGCCGTGCCGGGCGCGAGGGCCTTGGCCCGTGCGATGATGCGACGGGGGTCCGAAAGGGTGGCGGTAAGGGCGCTCATGTCCTGTCCTCGGTGTGCTCTGGATTTGTCTTGGGCCGGGCCCGGAGGCCCGTGCCGCGGCGGGCGCGCCCCTTGAAAAGGACGCGCCCGCAAGGGTTTACTGGATGTCGCTGGCGCGCTCGGCGTCAAGCTCTTCCGTCGCGGTCTGCACCGCCGCCTGCATGGCGTTGAAGATCTCCTCCCCGCCCTCGACGTTTGCAGTGAACCACTCGTAGACCGGCTGCGCGGCCTCGGCGAAGGCTTGCTTCTCTTCGGGCGTCGGCACGTAGAGATCGCCGCCGCCGTCGGTGAATTCCTTGTAGGCCGGAATCGACTTGCGCTTGGGCGACGCGAAGGTCGCCTGCTGGAGCTGGTAGAACCCGTCGACCACCACGCGGCGCATGTCCTCGGGCAGGGCCAGGAATTTCTCGTTCGACATCCACCAGAGCGCGCCCATGTAGGCGTGGCCGTCGAGCGTGACATATTGCAGCCCGGCCTCGGGGAACTTCATCGACATGATGTCGGTGATGCCGTTCTTCGTGCCCTCGACCACGCCGGTCTGCAGCGAGGTGAAGAGCTCGGGCCAGGGGATCGGCGTCGGCGCGGCATCCAGCGCGCGCACCAGTTCCTGCGGCAGGTCGGCGACCACGGTCCGGATCTTCATGCCCTTGAGATCCCCGGGCGTCTGCACGCGCTGCTTGGTGTTGGCGAAGTTGCGCCAGCCTCCGGTGTTGCCGATGGTCATCAGGCGGATCATGCCGCCCGAGTCCTCCAGCGCCATCGAGCGCATGGTGCGGGTGAAATCGCCAGAAAGCACCTTCTCGGCGACCCGGTCGTCCTGCATCAGGTAGGGCAGATCGAGCACCTGCACGTAGGGGAACAGCCCCGCCGCGCCGCCGGAGGTCGAGATGTAGACGTCGATCGAGCCATCGGCGACGCCCTGCAGGCATTCCGCCCCGTTCGAGCAGAGCTGCGTGCCGATGTAGATCTCGACCCCGATGGCGCCGTTCGAGGCGCTCTCGACGTAGGACTTGAAGACCTGCAGGCCGTCGTAATCCTCGTCGTTCTCGTTCGAGTTGGCGACCGCACGGATGGTGTAATCCTGCGCCATCGCCGGAATGGCGAGGGCCGTGGTAAGGGCCAGCGATGCCGCCAGCGTAAGGGTCTTCCTGAGCATGTTATCCTCCCTGATAGCTCTGGATTTTCTTAATTCGCGAACCCGGTCAGTCGCGGGATCGTCATGGAAATCGCGGGGAAATAGGTGATCAGGAAGATCACCGCGATCTCGACCGCGAGGAATGGCAGAATGGCGCGGGCAATGGTCGTCACCCGCTCGCCCGACACGGCCGAGGCAACGAAGAGCACCAGCCCCATGGGCGGCGTCGCCAGCCCCACGGTCAGGTTCACGCACATGATGATGGCGAAATGCACCGAGTCGACGCCCATGCCGGTGAACACCGGGCCGAGGATCGGGCCAAGGATGATGATCGCTGGCCCCGCATCGAGGAACATGCCCACCGCAAAGAGCAGCAGGTTGATCAGGAACAGCAGCAGCAGCGGGTTCTCTGTCAGCGACAGGATGAAGTCGGCCATCTGCTGCGGCGCGTGCGAGAGCGACACCACGGTCTTGAACGACATCGCCGCACCGACCAGCAGCAGCACCACCGCCGAGGTCAGCCCGGCCCGGCCCAGCACATCGGGCAGCTCGGCAAAGCGCAGCGTCTTCAGCACGAAGAGGCTGATGAAGAGCGCGTAGAACACCGCCGCCGCCGCCGCCTCGGTCGGGGTGAAGACGCCCGCGAGGATGCCGCCGAGGATGATGACCGGCGTCAGCAGCGGGAAGAAGGCCTTGAGGCTCGCTTGCCCGCGTTCGCCCCAGCTGTATTTGCGCGAGGCGACGGGGAAGTCGTAGCGGTTGGCCATGACCTTGATGAGCAGCATCAGCCCGACGCCGACCAGCACCCCGGGCACCAGCCCGGCAAGGAAGAGCGCGGCGACGCTCTCGCCCATGACATAGGCGTAGATGATCATGATCCCCGAGGGCGGGATGATCGGCCCGATCACCGAGCTTGCAGCGGTGATCGCGGCGGCAAAGCGGCGGGTGTAGCCCTGCTTCTCCATCGCCGGGATCAGCATCGAGCCGAGCGCCGATGTGTCTGCCACCGCCGAGCCCGAGAGCCCGGCAAAGAGCATCGAGGACATCACGTTCACATGCGCCAGCCCGCCGCGCAGATGCCCCATGAAGGCCTGGCTGAATTCCACGAGGCGGTGCGTGATGCCGCCACGGTTCATGATCTCGCCCGCCAGCATGAAGAAGGGGATCGCCATCAGCGGGAAGCTGTCCATGCCGTTGTAGAGGTTGCGGTAGAGCAGCGTCAGATCGCGCTCCTGCCCGTTGAGGAACAGCAGGATGCCCGGCGCGGCGAGCAGGCCGAAGAATACCGGCAAGCCGATCATCAGGAAGACGAGGAAGAGCGGAAGGAACCAGATCAGCATGTCATTCGGCTCCCTGCGTGTTCGCCTGAGGCACAATGTCCAGCGCCCGCCCCGAGCAGAGCTCGGCCAGGTTGCGCAGGATCAGCTCGATGTTGACCAGTACCAGCAGCGCCATGCCCACGAGGATCGAGGCCATCATCCAGCTGCGCGGCACGCGGTGCCACTCGCTGAAATCAAAGGCCGTGGGAATGTAGAGCGAGGCCGAGGCGAAGCGCCCGCCGAGCCCGGTGACTTCCTTCCAGCCGATCTGCAGCGCGATGATCAGAACCATCAGGCTGACTGTCAGCAACACGAGGTTGAGCAGGCTCGCCGGGCGGCGCGGCAGGAGCGAAGGCAGGATGTCGATCGCCACGAAC
Organism: Salipiger sp. PrR007; assembly: GCF_010499845.1. Lineage (NCBI taxonomy): Bacteria > Pseudomonadati > Pseudomonadota > Alphaproteobacteria > Rhodobacterales > Roseobacteraceae > Salipiger > Salipiger sp. PrR007. The sequence continues at coordinate 48,557 of NZ_JAAGOZ010000031.1, forward strand.
CCACCCCGGCGAAAGGCAGTCGGCGCCATGAGCCCGGTCATCCAAAGCATGCAGAAACGCGCGGCCTCGTCCGGCCAGGGCAGCGCGTTGCCCAGCACGTAGCGGCAGAACACCTGCACGAGGGTCACCGCCACCATCACCGCGATGGCCACGACACCGATGCCGCGACCGACTTTCAGAAGGTGGTCGTTGACCCAGGACAGGGGCCGGATCAGCCCGTCGAGTAGCACCATTCTCTCCTCCCCGTCATGCCGCGCCCTCCTCCAGGGCGTCGGCGTGCCGTCAGTTGATGTCGAGCCGCGCGACCCGCCCGGCGAAGAAAGCCAGCGGATCGCCCTGTTGCATGGTGGCGCGCAAGACCTCGCCGACGACGATCGCGTGATCGCCTGCCTCGTGCACGGCGTGGCGGCGGCAGTCGAAGCGCGCAAGGCAGCGCTCGAGCACCGGCACGCCGTCTGCGTTCTGCTCGAGCGCCGCGCCTATGAGCGCAGCGCCGTCCTTGGCAACGGCCCACGCCAGATCCTGCTGGTCGGCGGCGAGCACGTGGATGGCGTAATGCTCGGCCCCGGCAAACAGGTCGAAGCGGCTGGAGCTGCGCGCCGGCGACCAGAGCACCAGCGGCGGCTCCATCGAGACCGACGAGAAGCTGTTGGCGGTGATCGCGGCGCAACCCTCGGGGCCGCAGGCGGTGACGATGGTCACCCCCGTGGCAAAAAGCCCGAAGGCATCGCGCAGCGCCCGCCCGTTGCCCGGGTCGGGCACGAAGCTATGGGGCTGCGCCATCTGCATCAGGCCACCTCGCGGCCGAGCGCCGCCTCGTAGAGCTGGAACCACTGCACGCGGCTCAGCGCGACCTTGCGGGCGTCCGAGATTTTCGCGATGCGCTCCAGCGAGTTGGTGCCCAGCACCGGCAGGATCGTCGCCGGATGACGCAGAAGGAAGGCCACGGCGATGGCCGCGCGGTCGACGCCGAAGTCTCCGGCCATCGCGTCCATGCGGCGGGTCAGCTCGCTCTCGCCGGTCATCAGGCTGCCGCCGCCAAGCGGCGACCAAGCCATCACCGGATCCTTGCGGCGCTGGTGGAACGCCAGATCGCCATCGGTGAAGGGATCGACGCGGGCCAGCGAGATCTCGATCTGGTTGGTGGCCAGCTTGGTGTCCATCGCGCTCTGCAGCAGCTCGACATCCCACGGCCGGAAGTTCGACACGCCGGCGGCGCGGATCTTGCCCGCCTTCACCAGCCCGTCGAGCGCCGCGCCGGTTTCCTCGTGGTCCATCAGCGGATCGGGGCGGTGGATCAGCAGCAGGTCGATATAATCGGTGCCGAGATCGCGCAGCGAGCTTTCGACCGACGCCTCGATGTGGGCCTTCGAGGTGTCGTAATGCTTGCAGGCCACATCGGCGTATTTGCCGCAGGGCGCGACGATATCGCACTTAGTGACCACTTCCACCTTCTGGCGGAGCGCGGGGTCGGCCTTGAACGCCTGCCCCAGCACCGCCTCGGCGGTGTACTCGCCGTAGATGTCGGCCTGGTCGAGCGTGGTGATCCCCTGCGCGAGGCAGGCGTCGATCTTGGCGCGCACGTGACCCACCGAGGTGTCGGTGTCATCGCCGATGCGCCACATGCCGTAGACCAGCCTCGAGAAGCTGAGCCCCTCGGCCATGTTCACGCGATCGAGGGTGAAGTCGTTGCGAGTATCCATCAGCGGCGATCTCCTGCGCCGAGCGGCGTCTTCGGAAGGGTTTGCGGGACCCGGCCCCAGGCCTGGTTGAGCTGGCAGGTCTTGAGCTGCGGCAGCACGCGCGAGCCGAAGTGCTCGGCCTCCTCGACGTGCGGGTAGCCCGACAGGACAAAGGCCCGGATGCCCATCTTCTGCAGTTCCTCGAGCTTGCTCAGCACCTGGTCGGTCGATCCGACGATGGCCGCGCCGCAGCCCGAGCGCGCCCGGCCAATGCCGGTCCAGAGGTTGGGCTCGATATAGCCCTCGAGGTCGGCAAGCTCGCGATTGCGCGCCTGGTGGCTGACGCCGAGGCTGCCCGCGTCGAGCGCCCGTTCGCGGATTGCCTGCCCCAGCTCGTCGTCGAGCTTGCTGGCGATATAGCGGGCGTACTCCTTGGCCTCGGCCTCGGTGTCGCGGACGATGACATGGCTTCGGAAGCCATAGTCGAGCGTCCGCCCGTATTTCTCGGCGGCAGCATTGGCAGCTTTCATGCGGTCCGCGATGTCCTCGGTCTTTTCCGGCCACATCAGGTAGACGTCGCAATGCTGACCGCAAAGATCGAGCGCGGCGGGCGAATAGCCGCCGAAATACAGCATCGGCCCGCCCTGCTGGTAGGGCTTGGCGGGATCAGTGGTGAGGCCGGTGAAGTTGTAGACCTCGCCCTCGTAGTTGATCTCGTCGCGGTTCCACGCCTGCTTGAGGATCTCGACCACCTCGCGCGAGCGCTGGTAGCGGAACTGGCTGTCGGCCTTCTCGCCGGGGAAGTCGGACGAGATGATGTTCACCGTCAGCCGCCCCTGCAGCATGTGATCGAGCGTCGCGATGGTGCGCGCCAGCATGATCGGCTGCATCTCGCCGCAGCGCACGGCAGCCAGAAGGTTGATCGCGCTGGTGATCGGCGCGCAGCCCGCCACGAAGCTGAGCGTGTCCTGCCCCACTTGATAGGACGAAGGACACAGGATGTTGCCGAAGCCCTGCGCCTCGGCGGTCTTCACGATTTCCGAGCAATGGTCCCACGACGAGCGCAGGTCGCCGTCGGGCACGCCGAGGAACTGGTAGTCATCCGAGCAGAGCGCCGAGAACCAGGCCACCTCGACCGCGTCGAGATCGGCGGATGTAACGGGTACGACCGTCATGTTTTCCTCCCTGAAAACCTCCGAACTTTCCCTTTCACTACCCGCGTCCTTGATGTAGATCAATGGTGTATCAATTTTTTCGTTCGCAGCATCCGCAGGGGGAGGCGGAAACATGCAGGAAAAAAAAAGGAATTCCCTTCACCGGCCCGATGCGCTGCCGATCTACATGCAGATCAGCGAGCTGGTGATCCGCGACATCGCCGCTGGCCGGCTGGTCGACGGCCAGAAGCTGCCGCCCGAGCGCGACTTCGCGAAGGCGCATGGGACAACCGTACGGACCTTGCGCAAAGCCCTGTCGGAGCTAGAGAAAAAGGGGCTTCTGGAGCGCCGGCAGGGCTCCGGCAACTACGTGCGGGCCAGTGGCGAGGTTGATTCGGTCTACTCGATGTTCCGGCTCGAACACGCACGTGGCGGCGGCGGCTTGCCTACTGCCGATATTCTTTCGGCCGACTATCTGCCCAAGGATGCGCAGCAGCCTGCCTATGGCACGTCCGACCACGGCACCCGCTTCCGCCGCCTACGCTATCTCGACGACGTCATCATCGCGGTCGAGGAGATCTGGCTCGACGGCGGCGCGGGCAAGGTCCCGCGCGAGATGGTGCAGGATTCGCTGTACCTGACCTACAAGCGCGCCCTGCAGCTCTGGATCACCCGCGCCGAGGACCGCGTGGGGATCGGGCAGGTCCCGGACTGGGCCCCCGAGGCCTTTCCGCTGGAACCCGGCACCACCACCGCCTTCATCGAGCGCCTGTCCTGGGCGCAGGGCAGCGAGGCGGTCGAGTTCTCGCGCACCTGGTATGACACGCAAAAGGCGCTTTACGTCCAGCGCCTCATCTGAAGGGAGGAGGATTTCCCTATGACGACCCAGACCCTCGCGCGCAGCGAGACCCGGACCATCACCTACGGCATCATCGGCTGCGGCATGATGGGACAGGAGCATCTGCGCAACATCGCGCTGCTGGAAAACACCGCCGTCGGCGCAATTTTCGAGCCCGACGCCGAGATGCGCGCCCATGCCCGGCAGTTCGCCCCAAACGCGCGTTTCGTGGACAGCATCGAGGCGCTGCTGGAGGTGACCGAGATCGACTGCCTGCTCATCGCCAGCCCCAATTTCCGCCATGTGGAGCAGCTGCAAGCCATCGCCGGCAAGCGCCCCCTGCCCGTCCTGGTGGAAAAGCCGCTCTTCACTGATCCGGACCATGCCGCTGCCATCGACGCTTTTGCCGAAAGCTACCCCGCGCCGGTCTGGGTGGCGATGGAATACCGCTACATGCCGCCCGTCGCGAAACTGCTGGAAGAGGCCGAGGCGGCCACCGGCGGCGTAAAGATGCTGACCATCCGCGAGCACCGCCTCCCCTTCCTCGAGAAGGTCGGCGACTGGAACCGCTTCAACCGCTACACCGGCGGCACCTTTGTCGAGAAGTGCTGCCATTTCTTCGACCTCATGCGGCTTACGTTGAAATCCGATCCTGTGCGCGTGATGGCGATGGGCGGTCAGGCGGCCAACCATCTTGAAGAGACCTACGCCGGCGAGACGCCGGACATCTTCGACCATGGCTACGTGATGGTCGAATTCGAGAGCGGCGTGCGCGCCATGCTCGAGCTGTGCATGTTCGCCGAGGGCTCGCGCTACCAGGAAGAGATCTCGGCGGTCGGGCCCAAGGGTAAGATCGAGGCGCTGGTGCCGGGGCCGGGCCGCTTCTGGCCGGCGCATCTGGGCGCGCCGCCGGTGCCGCAGGTCATCGTCTCGCCGCGCGAGCCGAAGGGTCCCGAGGTGCGCGAGATCCCCGTCGATCCGACGATCCTCGAGGCCGGGGACCACAACGGCTCGACCTTCTACCAGCATCGCGGGTTCCTCGAGTTGGTGCGCGGCGAGCGCAACGCGCCCGAGGTCTCGCTTCAGGATGGCAAGTGGGCGGTCCTCATGGGCCTCGCCGCGCAGCGCTCGATGATAGAGGGACGCGCGGTGGATCTGAGCGAAGTGAACCCCGGCGCCTGACACGCCACGCGGGAGGGCGCGGGCGCGCTCTCCCATCGCCAAGAGACGATTGCCATCCAGCTTTCTGCCCGTCGCGCTCCGGGTCTCGCGAACCTGCTGCTGGACAGCACCGGCATCAAGTTCCTCGGCGACGGCGCCTTCAAGTCCCGTTCGAATATGCGCAACCTTGGTGCACGGCGGAGACGCTCGGCATGCGCCATCGTCGGTCGGGCCGACGGCAAGATGCGGCGCATTGGACTTGTCGCGCGCAGGGTCTCGCCGCGCGCCGCGATCATTGTGCCGCCACAGGGGGGCTAGCGGATCATTCCGAAAAGAACGCCGCCCACCGCACCACCCTGCCCGGCCAGACGTGGCCGGGTCGTCAGTGAGCTTGTCGCGCTGGCGCCAGCACGGCGCCGGAAAGCTCGCTTGGCGACATGAGCCCCAGCAGCCCTATGTCGCGGTGCAACTCCCGCTTCAGGATGCCGATGGCCTTGGTCACGCCGGCCTCGCCTGCGATGACCGCGCCATAGAGCATCGGCCGCCCGACCCAGACGAAATCCGCGCCCAGAGCCAGCGCCTTGACCACGTCGGTGCCGCGCCGGATGCCGCCGTCGACCATGAGGGCCATGCTGCCCGCCTCCTCGCGGGCCACCGATAGCGCACGCACGCCGCTGATCGCGTAGTCCAGCTGCCGCCCGCCGTGATTGGACAGGATGACCCCGTCGCAGCCGAGCTTGCGCGCCTCGGCCACATCGAGCGGCGAGAGCAGTCCCTTGATCAGCAGCCGCCCCTTCCACAGATCGCGGATCCGCGCGACGTGCTGCCAGTTCAGATGATCCTTGCGTCCGAAGTCACGTGCAGCGCGCTGCGACACGATCGGCGCGCCCCGTTCGGCAAAGGAATTCTCGAAATGCGGCATTCCGCGCGTCATCAGGCCGCGCAGGAAGGTGCCGAAAACCCAGCGGGGGTGCAGACCAAAGTCCCAGAGCAGCCTTGGGGTGACCCTCAAAGGCGTCGAGAAGCCGGAGCGAATGTTGTTCTCGCGGTTGGCCAGCACCGCGGTGTCCGCGGTGAGCACCAGCGTCTCGTGACCCGCCTTGCGGACCCGCTCGATCAGGGCGCGGATACGGTCGTCTTCGCCGGGCAGATAGGCCTGGAACCAGCCTTGCGGATTGGCCTCACGCACCCGCTCGAGCGGGGTCAGCGACGAGCCACTGAGAATGTAGGGAATACCTTCGGCCGCCGCGGCCCGGGCCATCGCCACATCTCCGTCCAGCGCCATGAGCGCAGCGATTCCCATGGGGGCGATCCCGAAAGGCGCCTGCCACTCGCGGCCGAACAGAGGATGCATCAGGCTGCGCCCTTCGACGCCGCGCAGCACGCGGGGCACCAGCCGGTACTCCGAAAACACCGCGCGATTGTCGGCCCGCGCGGCGGTGGTCTCGGTGCCACCGGAAATATAGCCGAACAGCGGCCGCGGCAGGCGCCGCCGCGCCGGGGCTTCGAAATCATTGAGGCTCAGCAGCTTGGTCATCGGGTCCCTCCGTCGCCGCCGAACCTAGGCGGGTTCGCAGGGCAGGAAAACTGCAAAACCGACGTGAGCGGCCAGGCTTTTCGACGTGCTGCAAGACGCCCGGCATGCGGACACATGAACTGTGGACTCCCGCCGCCGCCCCTCACGTCGCGCGGGGGGCTGAGGCGGAACCTCAGCCCATCCGTTCCGATGCATGCTCCCCGGGGCTTGCCGGGAAGACGACGGTCTTGTCGCCATTGAGGAAGACCCGGCGGTGAATATGCGCGTGAATGGCGCGTGCGAGCACCTGGCTCTCGACGTCGCGGCCCAGGCTGACGTAGTCGTCGGCGCTCTGGGCATGCGTCACGCGGATCGTGTCCTGCTCGATGATCGGCCCCTCGTCGAGATCGGCGGTCACGTAGTGCGAGGTTGCGCCGATCAGCTTCACACCGCGCTCGAAGGCCTGCTTGTAAGGGTTCGCGCCCTTGAAGCTGGGCAGGAAGGAGTGGTGGATGTTGATGATACGGCCCGACATCTTGCGGCACATCTCGTCCGACAGGATTTGCATGTAGCGGGCGAGGATGATCAGATCCGCGCCCGTATCCTCGACCACGCGCAGGATCGCGGCTTCGGCCTCGGGCTTGTTCTGCTTGGTCACCTTGATGCAGTGGAACGGCAGGTCATGGTTCACCACCACCTTCTGATAGTCCATGTGGTTGGAGATGACCGCCACGATGTCCACCGGCAACGCGCCGATCCGCCAACGGTAGAGCAGATCGTTCAGGCAGTGTCCGAAGCGGCTGACCATGATCACCACCTTCATCTTCTCCGACGGGTCGTGGAAGGCGAAGTCGGCCCCCAGCCGTGCGGCGATCTCGGTAAAGCCGTCGCTCAGCGCCTCCTGCGTCACCCCCTGCTCCGACACGAAACTGAGGCGCATGAAGAAACGGTCATTCTCGATGTCCGAGAACTGCGAGCTGTCATGGATGTTGCAGCCCCGCTCGGCGAGATAGGTGGAGATCGCGGCCACGACGCCAGAGCGGACGGGGCAGGCAACGGTGAGGATGATCTTGGACATGTCTGTTGGACTCTGTTTGAGCATCGGCCCGGAAACGGGCCCGGGCGCTTGAGGTTGCGTTCATTGGCCCCGCCCGAACGTGCGGGCGGGACAGGAGCCTTTGCCTGCGATCAGGCCGTGGTCGCGTAGATCGGGAAGTCGTCGCAGAGCGCCTGCACTTCCGCCCGCACCATGGCCTCGACCTCGGCGTTCCCCTCGGGGTCCTGCGCCAAGGCGTCGATGACCCGCAGGATCAGCCCGCCGATCAGCTCGAACTCGGCCTCGCGGAAGCCGCGCGTGGTGCCCGCCGAGGTGCCGAGCCGGATGCCCGAGGTCACGAAGGGCTTCTGCGGATCATTGGGGATCGCGTTCTTGTTGCAGGTCAGCCCTGCCCGCTCGAGCGCGATCTCGGCGGCCTTGCCGGTCACCCCCTTGGGCTGCAGGTCGACCAGCACCATGTGGCTGTCGGTGCCGCCCGAGACGATGCCCAGCCCGCCGACCATCAGCACGTCGGCCAGCGCCTTGGCGTTCTCGATGACCTGACCGGCATAGTCGGCAAATTCCGGCTGCAGCGCCTCGCCGAAGGCCACCGCCTTGGCGGCGATCACATGCATCAGCGGGCCGCCCTGGTTGCCGGGGAAGACGGCGGAGTTGAGCTTCTTCGCCAGCGCCTCGTCGTTGGTGAGGATGACACCGCCGCGCGGGCCGCGCAGGGTCTTGTGGGTGGTCGAGGTCGCGACATGGGCATGGGGCACCGGGTTCGGATACGTGCCGCCGGCGATCAGCCCGGCGTAATGCGCCATGTCGACCATCAGGTAGGCGCCGACCTCGTCGGCGATCTTGCGGAAGCCCTCGAAGTCGATCCGGCGGGGATAGGCCGAGGCGCCCGCCACGATCAGCTTGGGCCTGGTCTCCAGCGCCTTTTCGCGCACCTTCTCCATGTCGATCAGGTGGCTGTCTGCATCGACCTCGTAAGAGACCACGTCGAACCATTTGCCCGACATGGTGACCGGCGAGCCGTGCGTCAGGTGGCCGCCATGGGCCAGCGACAGCCCCATGATCCGGTCGCCCGGCTCGAGCAGCGCGAGGAACACCGCCTGGTTGGCCTGCGCGCCGGAGTGCGGCTGGACGTTGACGTATTCCGCGCCGAAGAGCTGCTTGAGGCGGTCGATGGCAATCTGCTCGACCGTATCCACGTGCTCGCAGCCGCCGTAGTAGCGCTTGCCGGGATAGCCTTCGGCGTACTTGTTGGTCAGCACCGAGCCTTGCGCCGCCAGGACGTTCGCAGAGACGATGTTCTCCGAAGCGATGAGCTCGATCTGGCTTTGCTGACGGGTCAGTTCCGCGGCGACGGCGGTGGCGATAGCGGCATCCGAAATGCCGCCCTTGGGCAGTCTGTTGAACATGGGATTATCCCTTCAGGTCAGAGAGTTTCAGCGGCAAGTTCGCGTGCTCCGACCTGCAAGAGGTGGAGCAGGTGCGGGGCGAAGCTGTTCCACACGTCGATGCGGAAGCGGGTCTCGGCGTCGCGCCAGAGGATCACGGTGGCGCCGTCGAAGAGCGTGCGGCGGGCGGAGCCGACCGGGATGGCGTCGATGTCGCGGGCGCATCCGATGGTCATCAGCTCGGCGGCGCGCGGGCCTTCGATGACGAAGCTCACCTCGCG
>NZ_JAAGOZ010000032.1:0-46666 GCF_010499845.1 Salipiger sp. PrR007
TTCGTCGCCATCATCCGCCGGGAACAGTTCATCAGGTTTGTCGGCGTGCTTCAGACGTACTCGGATGGGAGCGTCATCGCGGGCGGGAGGTACGATCACCGGGAGGACTTCCTGCTCCCGTTCCGTAAACTTGTCGATCAGGTGATCAGTCGCACTGTACCGTGTGAGCCTGCTACGGCTGGGGCCAGTCTTGGCAACCTGTCGGTCATAGACTCCCTTTCGGGTCTGCTCGAGATAGCCAAGCTCCAGCATCCCCTGATAAGCCCGCTCAACATGGATGTTGTAGCTGAGGTCCGCAGGAGAGGCGGGGCCAGCATACCAGTTCGCGTTGAGTTGGATGGAAGCTTCACCCTTCCTCTTGCGCTGGTAGACCACAGCAACGCTGTCTCGGATCAGGGTCTCGAGAGAAGACCTCAACTTCCGAAGCTGGTCACCACGAAGCTTCCGCTTTGGCTTGCCGCTTCCGTGCCAGACATGGGCTTGGAGTTCACCGGCGATATCGTCGACGATCTGGTAGAAGCGCTTGTAGCGGTCTTCCCGTACGGTATCTCGGCTCTGGGAGTTTGTGACCACGTTAGAAACCTCGTGTGAAGCAGGTATTAGATCAGGGTAGAGGGTCAGGAGCGGCCTTGGGGGCCGCCCTTCCCCATACTAATAGGACTTAGGTGCATCAACTGCCTCCCACCCTTGGAAGCAGCTTTCGTCACGTCACAGCTTTCACAATCACATTAGACCTCAGAAGGCACCACTCTGAGCGGGGGCTAACTTGACGAACACGGGACCTCTTCCGTGATCGCACCTATATACGAGACCGGATACCCCCCGGGGTGGCACTCGCCCCCACCTTCATGCCCGACAAGCTGGTCTAAGCGGTAGCGCCAAGGCAGCGCATGAACTCTCCTAGCAGACAGGAGTATCGCAACTCTACGAGCCACTCTGTGCTTTCAGGTACGGAAGCCAAAAGTTGCACACGACCAAAGAGAAGCTGCCGTATCGCCTCCAGAGGACCGAACAGAACCGTAGTACATTCCGTAGTACAGATCGTTCCTGTTGACCTGTGACTCTCGGTGCTGATAACCCTTATTTTGCTGATGCTTACGATCGCGGAAGTGCCTGTAACGGGAGTAGAACCGCAAATCTGCGGAGCCAACTCCGGCCGCGGGTACCAAAAATCTTCCCAAAGCATTGTTTTGCATCGGCTTTTGTCCATAGGCAGCCGAGGCGTAGTACATTTCGCGTGATGTTCACACTCCTGCCGCCCGTCGTCCCTGCCTAACGTAAGGTATGCCGTTGTCTGGCCCCCATTCCGCTATGTACCGGTAAATCATTGAGACCGACAAGTTGTACTCTTCAGCCAACGAAATGGCGGTTTGGCCTTCGGCATACTTATTGCATATTTCTCGTTTGATCTCATCGGGAGTTACTTTCTTAAGCTCTGACGCCCCAATCTTCCGTTCAAAAGGGATGCCATTACGGGGACCCCAAGCTTCACAAATTGCACGGATTCCGGTCAGTCCAATTGGGTAGTCCTTAGAAATAGCCAAATAAGTTTCGCCGTTCCTCCGCCGAGTACAAATTTTACGACGATCATCATCCGACACTTTTGAAGGCCCCGCCACCTCGCCCATTAGCTTACCAGAACGCTTCAGCTCCTTGCGGTGAATTTTTTTCTGCTCTCGCTCCTTCTCGAGACGAGCCAACCGCGCCGCTTTTTGATCGGCGTACTTCTCGACTCTTGCTTTGGAAAGCTTCGCGCGGGTCTCTGGAGACAATGATTTGCCACGGTTTGCTTCCGAGATCGCTCGCCTGACTTCCTCAGTTTTGCGATGTCCCCATGCAGGATGTTCAGCGCCGTACTTTCCGAACTGTGGGTTATTCTCCCCCGCGAACATTCCTTCACGTTTTTCGCGATATTTAGGCCTATCCCAGATGTCCTTTGCTCGGCGGGAACGAGCCTCTGGAGTGTCTTTTTGTGCGATTGCGATCTTGGTAGCTTCAGCGGTCCTCAACCTATGAACTTCGCTATTGGCGTCGTCGCCATACCAGTCTGCACTGACGCCCAAGAGACCACCCTGAATCGAATTCCAACCAATATTATTCCGAGGGCGATATTCGCCTTCAAGGCGAAGGGCTTCTGCTTGCGAAAGACCTTCGTGGAGCAGCTCCCAAATGACTTTGGACTTATACTTGTTCAACGCGTTCTTGAAGTGGTGGCGCTTCTTGCTCTTGAAGTGTGCCTTCTTTCTCTCCTTTAACCCGACCGAAGTTATTCCGATATACCCCTCCGCATATGGATCGATATGACTGGGAAGTCTAGCCCAATAGAGCGAAAACACCGTGGGCGGCTCAGCATCAGAACCCATTCCACAACCACCTTTCTCCATTTCAGCTATGCATTTTTTAACAATTTCCCTTCAGATTATACCAGATTTCCAAACTAATTGCAATAATCTACGCAGTTAACTTCATCCACTTCTCCAAAACGGAAAGAGGATATCCACGACCATAACTCTGACCAATACTATCCGGCTGCCAACCACCTATTTGATCCGCAATATCAGAAGGACACTCAACTAACCGGAGGCGATCTCGCATCGAGTGCCTAAAGCTATGCATGCTCACACTTTCATGCACTAATAGCTTGATCCACTTATTCAAGGCAGCACTGGCCGAGTTCGCATTTGTCGATCCACACTTATTATACCTCGGAAAGGCAAATTCTCCCGACGCTCTAGTAGCCATCAAGCGTCGAGCGGCCCATTCCGCAACCCCCACCAGCGGAACTGAACGTTCACTGCCTTTTGTCTTCAGACGTCTCCACGGATGAGGGGCAATCCGAACGAAAAGAATTCCATCTTCACTCTCTTGGATGTCATCGCGAAGTAGACCCGCCGCCTCAGCAAGCCTCATGCCGGTGTCCGAAACTATGGCCACCAACCAGCGCAGCTCATCATCCAACTCTTGGCACTTCTGCTGCACCTTTCGGATGTCGTCTAATGGGATCGGAAGCCGCCCAGTCACCCCAGCTTCCCGATCGTAGTAGACGTTGGTGAACGGATTGATGATCGAGAGGCCCTCTTCACTCGCCGCGAAGTTGAACACGGAGCGAACGGTCCCGAAAACACGAGTAATGCTCGATCCAGTCAGCCCTTTTTTGATCAAAGCGTCTCGAAAGGAGTTGGCATCCTTCTTGCTATAATCTGCCAACGGCTTGTCTCCGCAGGCATCGATAACGTAGCCACAGGACCGCTCCGCAGCCCTGTGGAAAGTCTTGGACTTCCCCTGCCCCTTTTGCCGCAGGTACGTCACCACAGCCTCGGAGAGGGTCAATGCGTCGGAGGTGACGGCATCCGTCTCAGCACGCTTCTTGGGTCGGGCCAATCCAGTACGCAGAAGGTGCCGTCCGGGAAGCTCAGCTTCCTGCGACCGGAGATGAAACCAGTATTCATCAAGCTTGCATGCGGCCTGCGTTGCTCTCGCGGCTGCGACTGACGAAGACCTCGTCCGCAAAGAGTAGGAAATCTTGTCGGACGAATAGTGGTGCAGGAGATCGTAAGGAACCCTGCGAGCGAAGTAGAAGATGCCATCCTTGCGGAAGGTAAACGGTGCGGATTTGTACTCCAACATGTACTACGCCTCGGCTGCCTATGGACAAAAGCCGATGCAAAACAATGCTTTGGGAAGATTTTTGGTACCCGCGGCCGGACTCGAACCGGCACGCCATGCGGCTAGGGATTTTAAGTCCCCTGTGTCTACCATTCCACCACGCGGGCCCGCGTCCTGTCTGCCGCATCGAGCCGCGGTTGACCAGACCCTCTTGTCAGGGCCTTGCGACGAGGCGCGCCACGTCACCTGCGCGCAGCTCCAGCGCCCCGTCCGAGGTGAACCCGACCCCGGTCACCGCGCGCAGCGCCGCGATCATGGAATCCCGCCGGGCCGCCTCCTCGGGCGCGCAGCTCTCCCCGCCTTCCGCCGTGACCTCCATGCGGACCACGCCATCGTCTCCGGCGCTCCAGTTGCCCGCGAGATGGCCGCAGCCGAGGGCCCCCGACAGTGCGCCATCCGCGCCGAAGCTCAGCTCGACCGGCCCGCCCTCGAGGGGCTCGTCATCCAGCAGCGCGACCTGCCACGGGCCGCCTGTGACGCGCGATACGCGATCCACGCGGCAGGCCTCGAGAACCGCGCCGGCGATCCGCACCGTCGCCTCGTCGCCCTTGGTCCAGACATAGGTCTCGGGGTCGTCGACGGAGTCGAATTTGACCCCCGACGCGCTGCGGGACCGGGCCATGGGCATCTCGGCGCCGCTGTAGAAGAGCCGGCCGCTGTCCCCCTCGAGAACCATCGCCAGCGCCGCGCCTCCGCAATCGAGGCCGACGTGCACCGGCAAGCTGTCCACGGAGGACTGCGCCAAGACCGGGGCGCCGGACACGACCACCAGCGCCGCGACCATCCAACGTATCATCATACCAAACTCCTCCTCCTCTCGGCGCGCCAGGGTCCGAGGCGGCGCGACCTGCGTCAGTCGGCGATCTCCGCCAGCCCGTCCTCTTTGACGGCCTGCATGGCGACATAGGTCGACGTGGTCGAGACATGCGGCAGGGTCGAGAGCTTTTCGGCCAGAACCCGCCGGTAGCTGCGCATGTCCGAGGTCCGCACCTTGAGAAGATAGTCGAAACTCCCGGCAATCAAATGCACTTGCTCAATCTCGGGGATCGCCGTAACCGCCTTGTTGAAGGCCTCGAGCGAGGTTTCCCGGGTGTCGGACATGCGCACCTCGACGAAGGCGACGTGGTCGAGCCCGAGCTGGATCGGGTCAAGGATGGCCCGGTAGCCGCGGATCACGCCAAGATCCTCGAGCCGCCGCAAACGCGCTTGGGTCGGGCTTTTGGACAGGCCAATGCGCTTGGCGAGTTCGGTGATCGACAGCCGCCCCTCCTCGGCGAGGGTGGTGAGAATCGCACGATCGAACCGGTCAAAGTCATCCGTGACGTTTTGCATCGTGACTTCCATCATCTTCGGAGAACCTGCCTTTCAGAAATACCATCTTCAGGAAAATCGACTTTCGAACCTGCAGTATCATAGGGCAAACGTCTGGAGATCACCATGCCCTACGACCCCCTGCCCGACCTGCGCGCCGAGATGGATGCCGCGACCTACGCCGATGAGGCCCGGACCATCGCGCGGCTGCGCAATCTCGCCGCGCTGACCGAAGGGGACCGTGCGAAGATCAACGCGCGCGGCGCCGATCTGGTCCGCGCCATCCGCGCCAGCGCCAAGCCCGGGCTGATGGAGGTCTTCCTCGCCGAATACGGCCTCTCGACCGACGAGGGCATCGCGCTGATGTGCCTCGCCGAGGCGCTGCTGCGGGTGCCGGATGCCGAAACCATCGACGCGCTGATCGAGGACAAGATCGCTCCCTCGGACTGGGGCAAGCACATGGGTCGCTCGACCTCGCCGCTGGTCAACGCCTCGACCTGGGCCCTGCTGCTGACCGGCAAGGTGCTCGACCCGAACCAGCGCCCCGGCCCGGTCGGCCACCTGCGCTCGGCCGTGCGCCGTCTGGGCGAGCCGGTGATCCGCAAGGCGGTCAGCCGCGCGATGAAGGAAATGGGCGCGCAGTTCGTGCTGGGCGAGACCATCCAGAGCGCCATGAAGCGCGGCGCGCAGATGGAAGCGAAGGGCTACACCTACAGCTACGACATGCTGGGAGAAGCCGCCCGCACCGAACCCGACGCATTGCGCTACTTCAAGGCCTATGCCGACGCAATCCGAGCCATCGGCACGGCGGCCGAAACCGACGACCTGCGCGACAACCCCGGCATCTCGGTCAAGCTCTCGGCGCTCTACGCGCGCTACGAGGAAGGCCAACATGACGACGTCATGCGAGTGCTCGTGCCGCGCCTCGTCGAGCTCTGCGAAATGGCCGCCAAGGCGAAGATCGGCCTCAATATCGACGCCGAGGAGGCCGACCGCCTCGCCATCTCGCTCGACGTGATCGAGGCGGCGCTGGCCTCCCCCTCTCTGGCCGGCTGGGACGGCTTCGGCGTGGTGGTGCAAGCCTATGGCAAGCGCGCGAGCCAGACCCTCGACTGGCTCTACGAGACCGCCAAGCGGCTCGACCGCAAGATCATGGTGCGGCTGGTGAAGGGCGCCTATTGGGACAGCGAGATCAAGCGTGCGCAGGTCATGGGCCTGACCGACTTCCCGGTCTTCACCGCCAAGCACAACACCGACATTTCCTACATCGCCAACGCCCGCAAGTTGCTGGGCATGACCGACCGCATCTACCCGCAGTTTGCCGGGCACAACGCCCACACGGTGGCCGCGATCCTCGAGATGGCCGGCGATGACCGCGACAGCTTCGAGTTTCAGCGCCTGCACGGCATGGGCGAGCGCCTGCACGAGATCGTCCACGAGCAGGAAAAGACCCGCTGCCGCATCTATGCGCCTGTCGGTGCGCACCGCGACCTTCTGGCCTATCTCGTCCGCCGCCTGCTGGAGAACGGTGCCAACAGCTCCTTCGTCAACCAGATCGTCGACGAGAGCGTGCCGCCCGAGGAGGTCGCCGCCGACCCCTTCACCGCCGAGGACTCCCGCACCCTCGCCCGCGGCCCCGAGCTGTTCCAGCCCGAGCGCGCCAACTCCGAGGGCTTCGATCTGACGGACCGTCCGACGATCGCCCGCGTCGAGGCCGCCCGTGCGCCCTTCGAGGCGACGATCTGGAAGGCCGGCCCGCTGCTCGCCGCCCCTGCCCCCATGGGCGCGACCGAGGACGTGCTGAACCCCGCAAGCCTCACCAAGACTGGCGAGATCACCTGGTCCAGCGCCGAGACCGTGGCCGCCGCCGCCGCCGCCGCCCAGCCGTGGAGCGCCGCGCCGCAAGAGCGCGCCGCGATCTTGAACAAGGCCGCGGACCTCTATGAGCAGCACTTCGGCGAGTTCTTCGCCCTGCTCGCCCGCGAGGCCGGCAAGACCCAGCTCGACGCCGTCGCCGAGCTGCGCGAGGCGGTGGACTTCCTGCGCTACTACGCCGCCCGCGCGGAGGGGGCCGCGCCGCAGGGCGTCTTCGCCTGCATCAGCCCGTGGAACTTCCCGCTGGCGATCTTCACCGGCCAGCTCTCCGCCGCGCTGGCGGCTGGCAACGCCGTGCTCGCCAAGCCCGCCGAGCAAACCTCGCTGATCGCGCACCGCGCCGTGCAGCTGCTGCATGAGGCCGGCGTGCCCGCCTCCGCCCTGCAGCTGCTGCCGGGTGCCGGAGAGGTCGGCGCCGCGCTGACCTCGAACCCGGCGGTGAAGGGCGTCGCCTTCACCGGCTCGACCGAAACCGCGCAGATCATCCACAAGTCGATCGCCAGGCACCTTGCTCCCGGCACCCCCTTCATCGCCGAGACCGGCGGTCTCAACGCGATGATCGTCGACAGCACCGCCCTGCCCGAGCAAGCCGTGCGCGCCATCGTCGAATCGGCGTTCCAGTCGGCAGGCCAGCGCTGCTCGGCCCTGCGTTGCCTCTATGTGCAGGAGGACATCGCCCCGCATTTCACCGAGATGCTGATGGGCGCGATGGACGTGCTGAAGCCCGGCGCGCCGTGGCATCTTTCGACCGAC
The DNA here is from genome assembly GCF_010499845.1 of Salipiger sp. PrR007. NCBI lineage: Bacteria > Pseudomonadati > Pseudomonadota > Alphaproteobacteria > Rhodobacterales > Roseobacteraceae > Salipiger > Salipiger sp. PrR007. The sequence goes on from NZ_JAAGOZ010000032.1 coordinate 7,606, forward strand.
CTCGGCCCGGTGATCGACGCAGAGGCCAAGCAGGGCATCCTCGCCCATGTCGAGACCGCCCGGAGCGAAGGCCGCCTCCTGCACGAGATCGCCGTCCCCTCCGAGGGCCATTTCGTTGCGCCCACGCTGATCAAGGTCGGCGGCATCGACGAACTGGAGCGCGAGATCTTTGGCCCGGTCCTGCACCTCGCCACCTTCCGGGCGTTCGAGCTGGACGCGGTGATCGACGCGATCAACGACCGCGGCTATGGGCTGACATTCGGCCTGCAGACCCGCATCGATGACCGCGTGCAGCACGTCACCGAGCGCGTCCACGCCGGCAACATCTACGTCAACCGCAACCAGATCGGCGCCATCGTCGGCAGCCAGCCCTTCGGCGGCGAGGGGCTCTCGGGCACCGGGCCCAAGGCGGGCGGTCCGCTTTACGTCGACCGCTTCCGCGCCCACCCGGCGCCGCAGGCGGGCACGAACTGGGGCACCGACGAGATCCCGGCGCGCCTCGAAGAGGCGCTGCGCAGTGCCGGCTGCGCGCCGCAGCCCGAGCGCAAGGACCTGCCCGGTCCAACCGGCGAGGCCAACCAATACATGACGCTGGCACGCGAGCCCGTGCTCTGCATGGGTCCGGGGCCGGAGGCTGCCGCGGCGCAGGCCGAGGCGATCCGCGCCCTCGGCGGCGTGGCGGTCACTGCCCATGGCAAGATCGCGCCGCAGGTGCTGGCCACGCTCAAGGGCATCTCGGCGGCGCTTTGGTGGGGGGGAGCCAGCGAAGCCGCGGCCTATCGTCAGGCGCTGGCCGGGCGCGAGGGGCCGATCCTGACGCTGATCACCGGCGCGCCGGACAAGGGGCATGCCCGCGCCGAACGCCACGTCTGCATCGACACCACCGCCTCCGGCGGCAACGCGGCCCTGCTCGGCGGCAACATGTAAGGGCTGCCCCGGCAGGCTTGCCAAGCTCCGGCCACCCTCGGCGCCTCCGCAGACCCCTGCGGGGGCGCCTGCACTTCCGACGGGCTCCTGCGGGAAACGGATCGAATTCGCTGCAATCTGCGGCAGTACGAAGGGTTTGTTTACCCCGCGCTGCTAGCGAAGACATGTCCGGCGCGCCGAGCGCCATGTCTCAAGCAGGAATGGGTCATGAGCAGGTTCACCATCCGCGTACAATTGCTGATCCTAGGATCGGTCTTCATGCTGCTGACGCTGGCGCTCGCCCTGGCCTCGGGCTTTATCCAGATGCGCATGTCAAACAGCCTCGATTTCGGCAGTGATCTTCGGCGCCAGAACGCCGTTCTGAACACCGTGCAGTCGCAGATCGATCACTCCGGCCTGGCGATCCTGCACTACGAACATGGCGGCACCGAACCGCTCGACCAGCTCCGCGCCAACCTTCTGTCGATACAGACATTGGTGGATGATAATGCCGACGCCTTCATGAACCCCGCCTCCCCCGAGGCCCGGCGCCCGGATTTCCAGACCCGGCTCCAGGCGGTCGCCTCCTTGGCGAAGGGGCTGGTTCCGCAGATCGACACGCTGACGATCCCCGGGTTCACCATCTTCGAACGCGACACCCACATCAGCTCGGTCCTGCTGCCCACCATCGACAAGGCGCGGCAGGAAGTTTCCGCCATGCGCACCGAGCTTCACCTCCTCGCCAAACGCGCCGAGGAGCAGGCCACCGAGGCGGTGGACACCGGGCTCTTCATGCTGGTCGGCGCCAATGCTGTGGCAGTGGCCCTGTCGCTCGTGTGCATCATCGGCTTCGGCAAGCTGCTCGCCCGCCCGTTCCAGACCGCCGCCGGCGCGGTCCAGCGCATCGCCCAGGGCGACTACGCGGCCGAGATCGAGGGTCAGACGCGCGGCGACGAGGCCGGCTCTATCGCCCGCAACCTCGAAGAGTTGCGCGGCCGCCTGCTCCAGGCCGACGAGAGCAGCGCCCAGGAACGCGCGGCCAACGACCGCCGCCTCGGCTTGTTCCAGGCCCTCGGCACCGCTATGGGAAACCTCTCGCGCGGGGATGCCAGCCACCGGCTCGACGCCGAAGAGTGGCGCAGCCTCGATCACAGCGCGGTTCAGCTCTGCGAAGATTTCAACGCGCTCTCCGAGGGAATCGGCACTTTGGTCAGCTCGCTGCGGGCCTCCGCTGATACGGTGCAGCGCAACTCCAAGGAACTGTCCAACATGTCCCGCGACATGTCGCGCCGCTCCGAGGTGCAAGCCGCCACGCTCGAGGAATCCGCCGCCGCGCTGGAGCAGCTCTCCTCCAGCGTCCGCGCCGCCGCCGACCGCGCCGAGGACGCCGACCGCCGCGTCGGAGAGGGCCGCCGCCGCGCCGAAGAGGGCGGCGCGGTCATGGAGAAGGCACTCGCGGCCATGGGCTCCATCGCCGCCTCCTCCGACCAGATCACCCAGATCATCGGCGTCATCGACGATATTGCCTTCCAAACCAACCTCCTGGCGCTCAACGCCGGGGTCGAGGCAGCCCGCGCCGGCGAGTCGGGCAAGGGCTTTTCCGTGGTCGCCTCCGAGGTCCGGTCCCTGGCACAACGCGCGTCGGAATCCGCACGGGAAATCAAGGCGCTGGTGTCAAATAGCTCGCAACAGGTCAAGGATGGCGGTCAACTCGTGGAACAGACGGGCACGGCGCTCTCTGACATCGTGCGCAATGTGAGCGAGGTCTCCGAACTTGTCGCCGAGATCGCCACCGCCGCCAAGGAACAGGCCGCCGGCCTGCAAGAGATCAACGTCGGCGTGGCGGAACTCGACAAGGTCACCCAGCAGAACGCCGCCATGGTCGGCGAGACGAGCACCGCCAGCGACCAGCTCAACAGCGAAGCCGACCGTCTGCTGTCGCAACTCAACCGCTTCTCGGGCGCGGAACTCTCCGACAGCTCCGAAGTCACCCCGCTGGCGGTGCCGATCGAGAACTTCGAGCCCGCGCCGCCGAGCGTGGGCCCGGCCACGCCCGCGCCTGCGAGGGCGGGGGCCGGGGATGACGTGAGCTGGGAAGAGTTCTGAGGTGCCGCGCGCCGGCCCACGGCGCCGCTCCTCAGAATGGCCGCAGCTGACGCGGGGGTGATGGCGCACCTTCGCCAGGCTGCGTCACATCGCTGGGGCGGCAGTCACGCCCGCAGGGATACAAAGCCAGATCGTCGTCGCCTGGGCTCAGCCGATATGCCCGCGGTTCGCGCCGATCTGGCCGCGATGCAGCAACAGGTGATCAAGGATCACGCAGGCCATCATTGCCTCGCCCACCGGCACCGCGCGGATACCGACGCACGGGTCATGCCGCCCCTTGGTGACGATCTCCGTCTCCTCGCCGCTCTCTGTCACCGTCTTGCGCGGGGTCAGGATCGACGAGGTCGGCTTCACCGCGAAGCGCACCACCACGTCCTGACCCGTGGAAATCCCGCCAAGAATGCCGCCCGCGTGGTTCGAGCTGTAAACCGGCCCGTCCGGCCCCATGGTGATCTCGTCGGCGTTCAGGGTGCCGGTCAGCGTGGCCGCCGCCATGCCTTCGCCGATTTCCACCGCCTTCACCGCGTTGATCGACATCATCGCCGCCGCGAGATCGGTGTCGAGCTTGCCGTAGATCGGCGCACCCAGCCCGGCCGGCACGCCGCGCGCCGTCACCTCGATCACCGCACCGACGCTGTCCCCGGATTTACGCAGCCCGTCGAGGTAGTCCGCCCAGCCCTCGGCCGCCTCGGCATCCGGGCACCAGAACGGGTTGCGGGCGATCTCCTCCCAGTCGAAGCGCGACCGGTCGATGGCTTGCGGGCCCATCTGCACCATGTAGCCGGTGATCTGCAGCCCCGGTGCCAGTTCGGCCAGCGCCGCGCGCGCCAGACCGCCCGCCGCCACCCGCGCCGCGGTCTCGCGCGCCGAGGAGCGGCCGCCGCCGCGATAGTCGCGGATGCCGTATTTCTGGAAGTAGGTGATGTCGGCATGGCCCGGTCGGAACTTCGCCGCGATCTCGGAATAGTCCTTTGAACGCTGGTCGGTGTTCTCGATCATCAGCTGCACCGGCGTGCCGGTGGTCTGCCCTTCGAACACGCCCGAAAGAATCTTCACCGCGTCGGGCTCGCGCCGCTGGGTGGTGTACTTGTTCTGCCCCGGCTTGCGCAGGTCGAGCCAATTCTGCAGCGCCGCCTCGTCGATCGGCACGCCCGGCGGGCAGCCGTCCACCGTGGCACCAAGTGCCGGTCCGTGGCTCTCGCCCCAGGTGGTCACGCGGAAGAGATGGCCGAAGGTGTTGAGGCTCATGGTCGGGTCTCCTGTGTCGTGCCGTCCGGGTGCAAGCTTGCGAAAGCCCGCGCCGCGGGCTCGCCGTTCAGGCCAGTCTGTTAGGCCAGAGCGGCCCATGCCTCAAGGGAATTGTCTCGCCGCACCCCGAGGTCGCGCATGGCCGGGCCCGAGGCGAATGACCTTGCCAGACGCCCCCACCCCGGCTAGGTCTTGCGCTACCTCGGGGTGCCGCCCGCGCAAGCGCCGGCTGAGATGCAAATCGCGAACCCGTTGAACCTGACCCGGTTAACACCGGCGGAGGGAAGGTCACGGCCCCGGGCGCAGCGCCCCTCGGCCCATCTTGCCCTCTCGCCGCAAATTTGGAGGATGCCATGAAGGCCATCAGTTTTGCAGCGGGATGTCTCTTTGCCAGCACGGCGCTGGCGCAGGAGCCCGTTCTGACCGTCTACGCCGGCGACTACGTCGTCTCGGAGTGGGGTCCCGGCCCGAAGATCGAGGAGATGTTCGAGGCGCGCTGCGGCTGCGACCTGCAGTTCAAGCCCGGCGACCTGCTGCCGCGCCTGCTGCTCGAGGGGGAGCGGACCGAGGCCGACGTGGTCTTCGGCCTCAACACCGACGTGACCAAGAGGGCGCGCGAGAGCGGCCTCTTCGCGCCGCATGGCGTGGACCTCTCGCCGCTGACCCTGCCGATCGACTGGACCGACGACACCTTCCTTCCGTACAACTACGGCGAGACGGCCTTCGTCTACGACAGCAGCCGTTTGCCTGAGCCGCCGCAGAGCTTCGACGCGCTGCTTGACGCGCCAAACGATCTGAAGATCGTCATTCAGGACCCGCGCAGCTCGATCTCGGGCCTTGCCATGGCGCTCTGGGTGCAATCCATCTACGGCGATAGGGCCGAGGACGCCTGGCGCAAGTTCGCCCCGAAGATCCTGACCGTCACCAAGGGATGGTCGGAAAGCTACGGGCTCTTCACCGACGGCGAGGCCGACATGGTGCTGAGCTACACCACCTCGCCCGCCTATCACATCATCGCCGAGGACGATCACAGCAAGAAGGCGCTGATCTTCCCCGAGGGCAACTACTTCATGGTCGAGCTGGCCGCGAAAGTGGCCACCAGCGACCAACCCGAGCTGGCGCAAGAGTTCATGGAATTCCTCCTGACCCCCGATTTCCAGCAGATGATCGCCACCGGCAACTGGTCCTTCCCCGCGGCCCTGCCGCATGATGAGTGGCCCGAGGGGTTCAAGGAGCTCGAGCTGCCGAGCAAGGTGCTGTTCTACTCCGAGGACGAGGCCGCCGCGCTGCGCGACGAGGCCATCGAGGCATGGCGTCGCGGCCTCTCGCAATAAGCGCCGCGCTGATCGCGGCAGGGCTGGTGCTGGCCCTGGTGCTCGGCCCGGTCGCCGCGGTGCTGGCCCGCGCCGGAGGCTGGGGCACGCTCGGCCCCGGCGACTGGCAGGCGCTGCGCTTCACGCTCTGGCAATCGCTGCTCTCGGCTGCCTTCTCGGTGGCGCTGGCGATCCCGGTCGCCCGCGCGCTGGCCCGGCGGCGCTTCCCGGGGCGCGGGCTGCTGATCTCGCTGCTGGGTGCGCCCTTTATCCTGCCGACCATCGTCGCGGTGCTGGGGCTGATCGCGGTCTTCGGCCAGAACGGCCTGATCAACGGCACCCTGCGGGCGCTCGGCCTGAAGGGCTTCAGCATCTACGGGCTGCACGGTGTGCTGCTGGCGCATGTCTTCTTCAACCTGCCGCTCGCGACCCGGCTGCTGCTGCAGGGCTGGCTGGCGATCCCCGCCGAGCGCTTCCGGCTTGCCGCTTCGCTGGGCCTCTCGCCCCGGGCCATGTTCCGCACGCTGGAAGCCCCCATGCTGCTACGCATCGCGCCCGGGGCCTTCGCGGTGATCTTCGTCATCTGCCTGTCGAGCTTTGCCGTGGCGCTGACGCTGGGCGGCGGGCCGCGCGCCACGACGGTGGAACTGGCAATCTACCAGGCGGCGCGCTTCGACTTCGACCTCGGCCGGGCGGCGCTGCTCTCGGTGATCCAGCTCGGCCTCGCGCTGGCGGCCGGGCTGGTGGCCCTGAGGCTCGGCACCGGCGGCGGCTTCGGGGCGGGGCTCGACCGGATGGTCACCCGCTGGGACGGGCGCACGGGCCTGTCCCGCGTCATGGATGCCGTATGGATCGCCCTCGCCGCGCTTTTCCTACTGGCGCCGCTCGGGATGGTTGTCGCGCGCGGCCTGCCCGGGCTGGCGCAGCTTGGCACGGGCTCGTGGGAGGCCGCGTGGAACTCGCTTGCCGTGGCGCTGGTCTCGACGCTGCTCTGTTTGGCCTGGGCGCTGCCCCTCTCGACCCGCTGGGGCGAATGGATGGGGCTCGTCGGTCTCGCGGTCTCGCCGCTGGTGCTGGGCACCGGGCTCTTCCTCATCGTGCGCCCCTTCGTCAACCCGCTGTCGCTGGCGCTGCCGGTCACCACGCTGGTCAACGCGCTCGTCGCCCTGCCCTTCGCCCTGCGCATCCTGCGCCCCGAGGCCGAGGCGGTGCGCGCCGACTATGCGCGGCTCGCGCAGGCGCTCGGGCTGACGCCGCTGGCCTGGATCCGGCTGGTGCTGCTGCCCCGCCTGCGCCGCCCGCTGGGCTTTGCCGCGGGTCTGACTGCAGCGCTGTCGATCGGCGATCTCGGCGTCATCGCGCTTTTTGCCGACCCCGAGCGGGCGACCCTGCCCCTGCAGGTCTACCGGCTGATGGGCTCCTACCAGATGGAGGCAGCGGCGGGGGCGGCGCTGCTCCTGCTGATCTTCAGCTTCGGGGCCTTCTGGCTCTGCGACCGGGGAGGCCGCGCCAATGCTGACGCTTGAAAATCTGCGCTTCACCGAGGGCGACTACAGCCTCTCGGCGAACTTCTCTCTCGCGCCCGGGCGCCGGGTGGCGATCATCGGCCCCTCTGGCGCGGGCAAATCGACTTTGCTCGACCTGATCGCAGGGTTCCTTGCGACAAAGTACGGTCGCCTGCTCTGGCGGGGGCAGGACATCACCGCCACCCCGCCCGACCGGCGCCCCGTGGCGATGCTTTTTCAGGAGAACAACCTCTTCCCGCACCTGAACCTTGCCCGGAACCTTGGCCTGGCCCTGCGCCCCGGCGGCGGGCGGCTGACGACGGAGGAGGCGCGCAAGCTCGAGTCGGCGCTGGAGCGCGTGGGCCTCGGCGGCCTCTCGGAACGCAAGCCGGGCGCGCTCTCGGGCGGGCAGCAGAGCCGGGCCGCGCTGGCGCGGGTTCTGTTGCAGGCCCGGCCCATCCTCGCCCTCGACGAGCCCTTTGCCGCGCTGGGACCGGCGCTGAAGGTGCAGATGCTCGATCTGGTGCAGGAGGTGGCCGGCGAACTCGGCGCGCTGGTGCTGCTGGTCAGCCACGACCCGCAGGACGCCCGGCGCTTTGCCGAGGAAACGGTGCTGGTCGCCGAGGGTGTCGCCCATCCCCCGGTCGAGACGCAGGCGCTGTTCGACGCCCCTCCGGAGGCGCTGCGGGCCTATCTGGGCCAGTAGTGCAGCCCGAGCCGGGTGGCTTGGCAGCGATTCCGAATCAAAAGGCCCCGCCAAACGGCGGGGCCTTCTGTTTCGCGTCAGCCGAGGCTCACTCCGGCTTGTGCTTGATCGGGCGCCAGATGCGCTTGTTGGTCAGGTACAGCAGCACCGACAGCAGCGTCAGGAACAGAACCCCGACGAAGCCCGCGTGCTTGCGCGCCATCATCTTCGGCTCGGCGGTCCACATAAGGAAGGCCGCCACATCCTGTGCCTCGTGGTGCAGCTCGTTCGAGTGCCCGTCGGCGAATTCCACGTCCTCGCCCGCGAGCGGCGGGGCCATGGCGATCCAGCCGGTCGAGAAGGCATGGTTTTCATAGAAGGTGGTGCCCGCTTCGACCTTGGTCTCGCCGGTGTAGCCGGTGAGGATCGAGGCGATGTACTCCGCGCCGCCCATACCGTTGAAAAGCTGCGACAGGCCGGTGCCGTAGGGGCCATGGAAGCCCGCACGCGCCTTGGCCATCAGCGACAGGTCGGGCGCGCCGACGCCGGTGTTCTCGGGGAAGTGGTCGGTCGGGATCGCCGGCCGGAAATCCTCGAGCTCGTCGTCGTAGACCTCGAAGTTCTGCGCCGCATAGGCGCGCACCTGGTCCTCGGGCAGGCCGGGGCCGCCTTCGTCACCAAGGGTGCGCAGCGGCACGAACTTCAGGCCGTGGCAGGCCGAGCAGACCTCGGTGAAGATCTGCAGGCCGCGCTGAAGCTGCGCCTGGTCGTAGGCCCCGAAGGGACCCTCGAAGGAGAAGTCATAGTCTTCGACATGGCCCCCCTCGCCGGCAGCGAAGGCGCCGCCGGTGAAGAGACCCAGGGCCGCGACGGCGGAAAGGGTGAGTTTCTTGAACATGGTCCTCAAGTCCTTTCTTACTCGGCCGGGTGCGACGCGGTCGCGCCCTTGTCCGAGGACGTGCCGTAATGCGCCTCGAAGTCTTCCTCGATGGTCGCGGGGGTCGGCAGCGGCTTCTCGATCACGCCGAGCAGCGGCAGGATGACGAAGAAGTAGCCGAACCAGTAGGCCGCGCCGATCAGCGAGAAGCTGGCGTAGGGTTCTTCGGCCGGCATGGCACCGAGCCACATCAGCGCGATAAAGTCGATCACCAGCAGCCAGAACCACCACTTGAACTGCGGACGGTACTTGCCCGAGCGCACCGAGGAGGTGTCGAGCCAGGGCGCCAGCGCCATGGCGATGATCGCGCCGAACATCGCCAGCACGCCGAAGAACTTCGCGTCGACGATGCCGCCGGTCAGGAAGGATGCAATCTGCACCACCCAGACTTCCGAGGTAAAGGCGCGCAGGATCGCGTAGAACGGCAGGAAGTACCATTCGGGCACGATGTGCGCCGGCGTCGCCAGCGGGTTCGCCTCGATGTAGTTGTCGGGGTGGCCGAGGTAGTTCGGCATGAAGCCGACGATGGCGAAGAACACGGCCAGGATCACCGCCAGGGCGAAGAGATCCTTGATCACGTAGTAGGGCCAGAACGGAACGGTATCCTTCTCGGCGTCGGCCTTCGAGGTGCGGCGCACTTCAACACCGGTGGGGTTGTTGTTGCCCGTGGTGTGGAAGGCCCAGATGTGCACGGCGACGAGGGCCGCGATCACGAAGGGCAGCAGGTAGTGCAGCGAGAAGAAGCGGTTCAGCGTGGCATTGTCCACCGCCGGCCCGCCGAGGAGCCAGGTCTGGATCGGCTCGCCGATGAAGGGAATCGCGCCGAACAGGCCGGTGATCACCGTCGCACCCCAGAAGGACATCTGCCCCCAGGGAAGCACGTAGCCCATGAAGGCGGTGCCCATCATCGCGAGGTAGATCAGCATGCCGATGATCCAGGTGATCTCGCGCGGGGCCTTGTACGAGCCGTAGTAGAGCCCGCGGAAGATATGCGCGTAGACTGCCACGAAGAACAGCGAGGCGCCGTTGGCGTGCAGGTAGCGCAGCATGAAGCCGCCGTTCACGTCGCGCATGATGTGCTCGACCGAGGCGAAGGCCAGGTCGACATGCGGCGTGTAGTGCATCACCAGGACGATGCCGGTGATGATCTGCAGCGCGAGGCAGAAGGTCAGAACGATCCCCCAGATCCACATCCAATTCAGGTTCTTGGGCGTGGGGATCATGATGGTGTCATAGAGAAGACCGACGATCGGCAGGCGCTTGTGCACCCAGCGCTCGCCGCCTGTCTTCGGTTCGTAGTGGTCGTGCGGAATACCAGCCATGGACGCCTCCCCTTATCCCAGCAGGACCGTGGTTTCTTCCACGAAGGAAGCCACGGGAACGTGAAGGTTCTGCGGCGCCGGACCCTTGCGGATGCGGCCTGCGGTGTCGTAGTGCGACCCGTGACAGGGGCAGAACCAGCCCCCCACGCCGCCCGCAGTGAAGTCACCGGCATTGCCCAGAGGCACGCAGCCCAGATGCGTACAAACGCCCATCATCACCAGCCATTCGCCGGCCTCGTCGAGGGTGCGGTTCTGGTCGGTGGCGTCGGCACCTGCCGCGACATTTTCGTTCCGGGCCTCGGTATCGACGAGCTGGTCCATGGTGACCGCGCGGGCTTCCTCGATTTCCGCTTCGGTCCGGCGGCGAATGAACACCGGCTTGCCCAGCCATTTCACCGTGAGCTGGGTGCCGGTCTCCACTCCGGACACGTCAACTCGAATGGTGCTCAGGGCCCGGACGTCGGCCGACGGGTTCATCTGGTTGACCAGCGGCCAGACGGCCGCGCCAGTGGCGACTACGCCGGCACCGCCGGTGGCGTAGAAGAGAAAATCTCTTCGGGTGCCTTCGTGATCTTCTGCTTGTGACACGGGGTCTTCTCCATTCCTCATTGGCCGGGTTCGCGGCCGGCCGACACGCAGATAAAGCCGCGCAGGAACGCAGCATTTCCGTTCGTTGTATTACCGACCCACCCTACGTCCGTAAAGCAAACATAACAGCTACATTGAAGGGAGTGCCGATGTGTCGCGGTTGAAACGCGGTGCAGACGGAAGATATTAGGCAGTTAAGACGCAAATCCTTTAACGAACTTTACCCGAGGGAGCCACGGCCATGAGAGCCCTGATTCTGCCAACCGCGCTGATTGCCACCGGGCTTGCCGCCCCCGCCTTCGCGCAGGATTTCGAAGCATCGGTCTACACCGGCTGGCAGACCGCCCCGCACAGCCGCATCTCGGGCGACATGCCCGGCACCGGCGACAGCTTTGACGAGCTCATCGGCTGGGAAGGCAAGTCCTTCGAGATGCCGCCCTACTGGGGTATCCGCGGCACATGGTGGCAGAGCGCCACCTTCGGCTGGGCGCTCGAGTTCACCCACGCCAAGGTCTACGCCAACGAGGACGATCGCGACGATGCCGGTTTCGAGACGCTGGAATTCACCGACGGGATCAACATCCTGACCGTGAACGCCATGCAGCGCTGGCCCGAGCATTGGGGCAAGCTGACGCCATTCGTCGGCGCCGGTCTCGGCATCGCGGTGCCGCACGTCGAGGTGGCCACCACCGATGGCTCCGATGACACCTTCGAGTACCAGTACACCGGCCCGGCGGCGCGGCTTCTGGCCGGCGTGAGCTACCCGATCAACGACACCTGGTCGGTCTACGGCGAATACCAGTTCACCTACTCGTGGAACGAGGCCGATCTCGACGAGGGCGGCACGCTGGAAACCGACATCAAGACCAACGCGCTGAACGTCGGCGTCTCGATGAAATTCTGAGCCGCGGACCGTCCGGAACGACAAAGCGCTCCCCTCGGGGAGCGCTTTTCTTTTGCCACCACCGCTCGGGCGTCAGCGCTTCTTGACGAACTCGGTGCGCAGCACGAGACCCTTGATGGTGTCATGCCGGCAATCGATCTCCTCGGGGTTGTCGGTCAGCCGGATCGAGCGGATCACCGTGCCCTGCTTCAGCGTCTGCCCTGCGCCCTTCACCTTGAGGTCCTTGACCAGCACGACCTGGTCACCGTCGGCGAGCAGGGTCCCTGCCGCGTCGCGCACCTCGATCACGGCCTCTGCGGCGACGTCCGAGGCGGGCTTCCACTCGCCGCTTGCCTCGTCGTAAACCCATTCCTCGTCCGACATAGCGGCTCTCCTCAACTCGTGCGCCGCTTGCGCGGCAGCATGATGATCACCGCCGCCACATAGGCGACGCAGACCAGCGCAAGGCTGATCCAGGCGTAGGTCAGTACGGCGGCGCCGACAAAGGCGACCCCGACCAGCACGTATTTCACGTTCTGCCGCGAGATGCGGGTGGTCTTGAACGACCATGTCGGGATGCGGCTGATCATCGCGAGCCCCGACAGCACCAGCCAGGCGGCCAGCACGAGGTCCGGGAACAGCGGCCCGGCCCCGAGCCCGAAGCTGAGGTACATCGGCAGCATCGCCAGCAGAGCGCCCGCAGGCGACGGCACGCCGGTGAAATAGGCGTTGTCATGCGCCTTGTCCTCGGACTTGCGCATGACGTTGAAGCGAGCCAGACGCACCACCGCGCAGACGGCGAAGACCAGCACCGCGATCCAGCCAAAGTTGCGGCTGTCCTCGAGCGCCCAGTTGTAGATCAGCAGTCCCGGGGCGACGCCGAAGTTCAGGAAGTCCGCGAGGCTGTCGAGCTCGGCGCCCATGCCGCTCTCGGACTTCAGCGCGCGGGCAAGGCGGCCGTCGAGCCCGTCGAGCACCGCCGCCAGCAGGATCAGCTGCACCGCCAGCTCGTAGGAGCCCTGCAGTCCGAAGCGGATCGCTGTCAGTCCGGCGCAGATGGCCACAACGGTCAGCACGTTGGGCAGGAGCTGGATCAGCGTCACCTTCTCGGCGGCGCGGGCCTTCGGATCCTCGATCGGCTGCTCGTCATTCATTCAGCGGGCTCCCGAGATCAGGCGTCAGGTTGGCAATGATGCTCTCGCCCGCGACCATGGTCTGGCCGATGGCAACCAGAGGCTCCACCCCCTCAGGCAGGTAGACATCGAGACGCGACCCGAAGCGGATCAGGCCGAAGCGATCGCCGCGGTTGAGCCAGTCGCCCTCCTTGACCCACCACATGATGCGGCGCGCCACGAGGCCCGCGATCTGCACCACGGCGATCTCGCGCCCGTCCTCGAGGCGGATGCGCAGCGCGTTGCGCTCGTTGTCCACCGAGGCCTTGTCGAGCGAGGCGTTGAAGAACTTGCCGGGGCGATAGGCGACCGAAACGATCTCGCCGGTCACCGGGGTGCGGTTCACGTGGCAGTTGAACACCGACATGAAGACCGACACGCGGGTCATCGGGACGTCCGGCATCCCCAGCTCGGCGGGCGGCACGGCGGGCTCGATCAGCGAGACCACGCCGTCGGCGGGCGAGACCAGCAGGCCGGGGCGCTGCGGCACCACGCGCTCGGGGTCGCGGAAGAAGTAGTAGCACCAGACGGTCAGGCCGACACCGATCCAGCCCAGGGGATCCCAGATCAGGAACAGCACCAGGGTGATCGCGGCGAAGATGCCGACGAACTTGCGCCCCTCGGGGTGCATCGGCTTGATGAAGGTGTCGCGCATCCGCATGGGGAAGTTCCTTCTGGGCTTGGAATTCTCGGGTGCAGGCAGCTAAGCCGAAGCGGCCCTGCGTGCAAGGGTTTTGCGGCCGCGCCGGGGCAAAGCCGCTCAGGACGTGGGGTCGGTGGCCACCATCGACTCGCGCTTGGCAAAACCGTCGTACCACGCGGTGAGCGCCGGGCGTCCAACCCGCCACTTGCGCGCGTCATGGCGGAAGTCGAGGTATCCAAGCGCGCAGGCCACGGCGATATGCCCGATGTCCATGCGCCCGGCGAGGTGGCTCATCCAGCGCGTCTCGAGCGCGTCGAGCGCGCGCGCGACCTTGCCCCATTGGCCCTCGATCCACTCCATCGAGACCATCTCGCGGGCGCGGAAGCGCTCTTCGTAGACGATCAGCACGGCGGCATCCATGATCCCGTCGGCCGTGGCCTCGAGCACCAGCGTGTCCCAGATGCGGCTCTCGGGATAGAGCCCGCCGCCGGCGCGCGCGTCGAGGAAGCGGCAGATCACCCGGCTGTCGTAGAGCGTCGGCCCGTCCGGACGCACGAGCGCCGGGATCTTGCCCACCGGGTTCGCGGCGATCAGCGCCGGATCGGGGGTGACGGGCGAGGCTTCGACCATCACCTGTTCGACCTGATCGAACTGGCCCGTCTCGTGCAGGGTGACAAGCACCTTGCGGACAAAGGGGGAGGGTCCGGCCTGCAGCAGTTTCATCACGTGGCTCCTTGCACGGTTGTCGCAGCAGAGCCTAGCGCGCGGAGCGGCGAAGGAAAACAGACGCGCGGTCACGGCAGCCTTACCGGCACATGCACCGCGCAAACGCAAAACGGGGGGCCGAAGCCCCCCGCCTGCTGCCCGAAGGCAGACGTCCGTATGGACCGGCAGATTACATCATGCCGCCCATGCCGCCCATGCCGCCCATGTCGGGCATGCCGCCGGCCGGCGCGTCTTTCTGCGGCTTGTCGGCCACCATCGCTTCGGTGGTGATCAGCAGGCCTGCAACCGAAGCTGCGTCTTCCAGTGCGGTACGCACGACCTTTGCGGGGTCGATCACGCCGAACTTGAACATGTCGCCATATTCGTCGGTCTGCGCGTTGTAGCCGAACTTCAGGTCATCCGATTCACGCACCTTGCCTGCGACGACCGAGCCGTCCACGCCTGCGTTCTCGGCGATCTGGCGAAGCGGAGCTTCCAGAGCCTTGCGCACGATGGCGATGCCGGCGTTCTGGTCGGAGTTCGCGCCGGTCAGACCCTCGAGGGTCTTTGCGCCCTGCACCAGAGCGGTGCCGCCGCCGACGACGATGCCTTCCTGCACGGCTGCGCGGGTTGCGTTCAGAGCGTCGTCCACACGGTCCTTGCGCTCTTTCACTTCAACCTCGGTCATGCCGCCGACGCGGATGACGGCAACGCCGCCTGCCAGCTTGGCAACACGTTCCTGCAGCTTCTCGCGGTCGTAGTCCGAGGTGGTTTCCTCGATCTGCGTACGGATCTGGGCCACGCGTGCCTCGATCTCGGCCTTGTCGCCGTGACCGTCGACGATGGTGGTCTCGTCCTTGGTGATGTTGATGGTCTTGGCGGTGCCGAGCATGTCCATGGTGACATTCTCGAGCTTCATGCCCAGATCTTCCGAGATCACCTGGCCGCCGGTCAGGATCGCGATGTCCTGCAGCATGGCCTTGCGGCGATCGCCGAAGCCCGGTGCCTTCACGGCTGCGATCTTCAGGCCGCCGCGCAGCTTGTTGACCACGAGGGTCGCCAGTGCTTCGCCTTCGACGTCTTCAGCGATGATCAGCAGCGGCTTCTGCGACTGGATGACCTGCTCGAGCAGCGGGACCAGCGGCTGCAGCGACGAGAGCTTCTTCTCGTGCAGCAAGACCATGCAGTCGTCGAGCTCTGCAATCATCTTGTCGGCGTTGGTCACGAAGTAGGGCGACAGGTAGCCACGGTCGAACTGCATGCCTTCGACGACGGTGGTCTCGGTCTCGAGGCCCTTGTTCTCTTCGACGGTGATGACACCCTCGTTGCCGACCTTCTGCATCGCGTCCGCGATCTGACGGCCGATTTCGGCTTCGCCGTTGGCCGAGATGGTGCCGACCTGAGCAACTTCGTTGCTGTCGTTGACCGGGCGTGCAGCTGCCTTGATCGCTTCGACGACCTTGGCGGTTGCCATGTCGATGCCGCGCTTCAGGTCCATCGGGTTCATGCCGGCCGCAACGGCCTTCATGCCCTCTTTGACGATCGCCTGAGCGAGAACGGTCGCGGTGGTGGTGCCGTCACCGGCTTCGTCGTTGGTGCGGGAAGCGACTTCCTTCACCATCTGCGCGCCCATGTTCTCGAACTTGTCTTCCAGTTCGATTTCCTTGGCGACAGAGACACCGTCCTTGGTGATGCGCGGCGCGCCGAACGACTTGTCGAGCACGACGTTGCGGCCTTTCGGGCCGAGGGTCACCTTCACCGCGTCGGCGAGGATGTTGACGCCCTTGAGCATGCGGGTGCGGGCATCGGTGTTGAATTTCACGTCCTTGGCAGCCATCTGCAAGTACTCCTGAAATTTGAATGAATGTCTGGCGTAGCGGGGCCCGAGGCCCCCGGGCGATCAGAAGATCAGGCCGCCTCGGTGATGCCGAGGATGTCCGATTCCTTCATGATCAGCAGCTCTTCGCCGTCGATCGTCACTTCGGTGCCCGACCATTTGCCGAACAGAACGCGGTCGCCGGCCTTGACGGCCATTGCGATCAGCTCGCCGCTGTCCTTGCGGGCGCCTTCGCCGCAGGCAACGATCTGGCCCTCGGCGGGCTTTTCTTTCGCGCTGTCGGGGATGATCAGACCGCCCTTGGTCTTTTCGTCGCTCTCAACGCGACGAACGAGGACGCGGTCGTGAAGCGGTTTGAATGCCATCTTCGAGTCTCCATAGCTCAAAGGTTGTCCCTGTAGGCCCCCGCTGATACCCGAACTCCGTCGGGATCGAGGGCCGTTAGCACTCACCCTTGTGGAGTGCTAACGACGCATAGCTAGGCAGGCCCGTGTTTTGAGTCAACAGTCCTCTCCGAGAAAATTTCATGACATCCCGGCAAGGACCGCAGACCTGTGCCCGCCAGATGTGCAGTGCACCCGGCGGATACAACCCCGACCCAGAGAAGCATGGCATCTCTCCGCCGAATGTGGTGACGTGCCTGAGATCACAGACTCGGAAATACCCATGGCCATCCCCTACGCGCCGCTTTCGGCGCCTTCCGCGCGGCAGACGCCGACGCATGACAATACGCGCGGCTTTCTTTTCATGGCGCTCGGCTTCTTCGGCTTCGGCATCACCGACATGCTGGCCAAGCTGCTGACCGAGCACCTGCCGCTGATCCAGGTGATCTGGTTCCGCCAGTCGGGGCTGTTCATCGGGGTGCTGGTCCTGCTGGCACTGCGCGGCGGCCATGTTCTGCGCACGCCGCATCCTCTGCTGCAGATAAGCCGCGGCGTCATCGCGCTCGCCTCGGCGGGCTGCTTCGTCATGTCGCTGCGCTACGTCGGGCTCGCGGATGCGACGGCGGTCACCTTCACAGCGCCGTTCCTCGTGACCGTCTTCGGCGCGCTCTTGCTGAAAGAGCCGGTGGGCCCGCGCCGCTGGGCCGCGGTCCTGTGCGGTTTCATCGGGATGCTGGTGGTGATCCGGCCGGGGATGGGGGTCTTCCACCCCGCCATCGCCTTCGCCTTCGTCGCGGCGCTGTGCTTCGCCGCGCGTCAGCTGCTGTCGCGCTACCTGAGCGGCGCCGACAGCATCGCCACCACGGTGACCTATACCTCGCTGACCTCGTTCCTGCTGTGCTCGGTGCCGCTGATCTTCGTCTGGGAGACGCCGCCCAGCCTCGAGGTCATGGCCATGTGCCTTGCCATCGCGGCGGCGGCGGGCATGGGCGAATTCCTGATCATCCGCGGGCTCGACGTGGGACAGGCCGTGGTCATGGCCCCGGTGCAGTACACGATGATCATCTGGAGCACGCTCTACGGCTTTCTCGTGTTCTCGGACCTGCCCGATGTCTGGACCTTCGTGGGCTGTGGGATCATCATCGCCTCGGGGTTCTACACGCTCTACCGCGAGCGGGTCGCGGCAAAGCGCGCCCGACGGGCGACAGCGCAGGCCGAGGTCAAGGCGGCGCCTCGGCAGGCTTGAAGAGCGCCCGGCACGACTAGGCCGCCTGCTCCTCCCAGCTGCCGGCCCAGTGTACCAACCCCGCGCGCCCTGCATCGGTCAGCGCATAGACCCCCACGCGGACGCGGGCGAACCAGCCGTAGTGGTTGTCCGCCATGAGCCGCGTTGCCACCTTCACCCCGGTGGCCGCCGCCACGTCGCGCCCCCTGCTCTCGCCCGCCTCCGCGAGGAAAGCGGCGCAGCGCAGGGCATCCTGCCGATAGCCGGTGACGATGCCATGCCGGGTCGCGCCGCCATCGTTCGGATCGCCGGTGATCCGCCGGAATTCACGCAGCAGCTTGGCCTGCCCCGGCTTGCTCTTGCGCGGCGCATAGGGGCCGGGATCGCACTGCACCTCGGCCCGCCCGTCCTTGACGGTGATGAATCCGAGTCCCAGGCGCCGGCACATGACCAGGTTGTCCTTCAGCGCCCGCCGCGCCATGCGTCCGGCGGGTTTCGGCACGGCGATGTAGACAAGATCCGAGACCCGCAACCGCGCCAGCGCCTGGTGGAAGAGCGCCAGCGAAATCTTCAACTTCAGCTCGACGATGACCGGCTCTTCCTGACCGCGCACCGCCACGAGGTCGGCCGCGCCCACCTCGCCCTTCACCTCGTAGCACTGCGCCTGAAGAAGCGCCTTGACCGGCGCATAGAGTTCACTTTCCCGCAACATGGCCGCCACCATCGCCCCGCGGCTTGTCGCTGGCAAGCCACTGCCCTAGCCTGAGGCGAATACTCCTCCCAGTCAGGTTGTCTTCATGGTCCGCCCGTTCCTCGTATCGCTTTTCCTGCTCCTGCCCGCCGCGCTGCACGCCGCCTGCGAAGGCAGCGACCTGCGCCCCGCGCTCACCCCGGCGGAACAGGCCGAGCGGAGCCGGATGCTGGCCGGGATCCCCTACCCCGAGGGCAACCGCTGGCGCGCCGAGAAGGATGGCAAGGTCCTCCACATCGTCGGCACCATGCATCTCGGCGACGCGCGGCTGGATGGACCCGTCGCCCGGCTGACACCGCTGGTGGAAAACGCCGGCCTGCTGTTGCTCGAGATGACCCGCGCCGAGGAAAAGCACCTGCAGAAGGCGCTTGCCGAGGACCCGACGATGCTCACCCTCTCGGGGCCCACCCTGCCCGAACTGCTGCCCGAGGCCGCCTGGCAGGCGCTGGCGAGCGCGGCGCGGGACCGGGGCATTCCCGCCGTCATGGCCGCCAAGTTCCAGCCCTGGTACCTATCGATGATGCTCGCCACCCCGCCCTGCGCCATGGCGCAACTCAAGGGCAAGAGCGGGCTCGACATGAAGCTGCAGGATATCGCCGACGACGCGGAGGTGCCGACCCGCGCGCTCGAGCCCTTCGATACGGTCTTCCGCCTGTTCAACGCCGAGCCGATCGAGGACCAACTCGAGATGCTGCGCACCGGGGTGCTCGACACCGATACCGCCGAGGACCAGTTCGCCACGCTCTTCGACGCCTATTTCGAAGAAGCCCATGCCGACACCTGGGTGATCTCGCGGCTGATCGCCCGGCGCGCGCTGCCCGAGGCACCCGCGGAGGTCGACGCGATGATGGAAGAAACCGAGGCGCAGCTCCTCACCGCCCGCAACAAGGCGTGGATCCCGGTGCTGATGCAGGCCTCGGCAGAAACCGAGGCCCCCGTGGTCGCCGCCTTCGGCGCCGCCCATCTGAGTGGCACCGATGGTATCCTGAAACTGCTCGCGGACGAGGGGTACACCCTCACCCGCGAAACGTTTTAAGCGGTCGGGCCGAGCGGTCAGGCCGCCAGCCCGCGCCCCTTCAGCAGCGCCTCGACGCCCGGCATGCGACCCCGGAAGCCGGTGTAGAGCTCCTCGGCCTCGACCGAGCCGCCTTTCGAGAGGATGAATTCCTCGAGCCTTGACGCGGTGGCCGGATCGAAGGCCCCGCCCGCCTCCTCGAAGGCGGCGAAGGCGTCGGCATCCATCACCTCGGACCACATGTAGCTGTAGTACCCCGAGGAATAGCCGTCCCCCGCGAACACATGGGCGAAATGCGGCGTGGCGTGGCGCATGGGGATCGCCGAGGGCATGCCGATCTCGGCCAGCACCTCGGCCTGTTTCGCCATGGGATCGTCGCTGGACAGGCCGCTGTGGAACTCCAGATCGACCAGCGCCGAGGCCACGTATTCCACCGTCTGGAAGCCCATGTCGAAGGTTGCCGCCGCAAGCACCTTGTCCAGCAGATCCTTCGGCATCGCCGCGCCGGTCTCCGCATGGGTGGCGAACTCGGCCAGCACCTCGGGCACCTCGAGCCAATGCTCGTAGAGCTGGCTCGGCAGTTCCACGAAGTCGCGTGCCACCGAAGTGCCCGAGACCGAGCCGAACTCCACATCCGAAAGCATCTGGTGCAGCGCGTGGCCGAACTCGTGGAAGAGCGTGCGCGCGTCGTCGTAGGACAGCAGCGCCGGTTTGCCCTTGGGCGGCTTGGCGAAGTTGCAGACGTTGATCACGATGGGAGCCTTTGCGACGGGGCGCTTGGCCTGCGATTGCATCGCCGAGCACCAGGCGCCGGAGCGCTTGGACGCGCGGGCAAAGTAGTCACCGATGAAGACTGCCACGTGCTTGCCGCCCCGCGTCACCTCCCAGGCACGGCAATCGGGGTGATAGAGCGGTTGATCCAACTCGCGGAACTCAAGGCCGAAAAGCCGGTGGGAGCAGGCGAAGGCCGCCTCGATCATCCGCTCCAGCTGCAGGTAGGGCTTCAGCTCGGCCTCATCGAGATCGTGCAGCGCCTTGCGCCGCTTCTCGGCGTAGTAGCGCCAATCCCACGCGCGGAAATCGTCGTTGATCCCGTCCGCGCGCAGCATCTCCTCCATCTGAGCCTGGTCGGCCATGGCAGCGGCACGGGCCGGCGCCCAGACCTGCATCAGCAGCTCGCGCACCCGTTCTGGCGTGCCGGCCATCTCGGTCTCGAGCTTGTAGCTGGCGAAATCCGGGTAGCCGAGCAGCGCGGCCCGCTCTTCGCGCAGCCCGAGAATTTCCGCCGCGATGCCGCGGTTGTCGGTCTCGCCGCCGTTCTCGCCGCGCGCCGTCCAGGCGCGCCAGGCTTTCTCTCGCAGGTCGCGCCGGGGCGAGAACTGCAGGAAGGGCACGATCAGCGAACGCGAAAGGGTGATCACCGGACCATCGTGGCCTCCGGCCTCTCCCGCCGAGCGGGCGCCGTCGACGACAAAGTCGGGCAGCCCCTCGAGGTCCGCCTCGGCGAGCGGCATGACCCAGTCAGCCTCGTCCTTCAGCAGGTTCTGGGTGAACTGCGTCCCGAGCACCGCCAGCCGCGATTTCACCGCCTTCATGCGCTCGGCCTCTTCGCCGGTCAGCGCGGCACCGGCCCGCACGAAGCCGCGGTGGGTCAGCATCAACACGCGCGCCTCCTCGTCCGAGAGACCAAGCGCATCGCGCCGTTCCCAGAGATCGCGCACCCGGGCAAACAGCGTCTCGTTGGAGTAGATCGCCGAACTGTGCGCCGCGAGCTTGGGCGAAAACTCGCGCTGCAGGGCCTGCCGCGCCTCGTTGCTGTCCGCGCCCGCCACCGAGAAGAACACCGAGAGAACCTTGTCGAGCGCCTCGCCCGCGCCCTCCATCGCCTCGACGGTATTGGCAAAGCTCGGCGCTTCGGGATTGTCTGCAATCGCCTCGATCTCGGCAAGATGCGCCGCCAACGCCTGCGCGAAGGCTGGGGCGAAATCAGCGTCGGAAATGCGGTCGAACGGCGCGAGGCCGAAGGGGGTATCCCAATCGGCGAGAAGCGGGTTGGTCATATGCGGACTCCTTTTGCAGGCAAGGTAGGTCGCCCCCGCGGCGCCCGCAATCCCACCGGCAGCGCTTCTTCGGGCCCCCGCGCAAGCCGCGCCGCGCCCGGCCACCTTCCCAGGCCCAAATGTCTTCCGCGGAGTCCCCAACCCCGGCCATCCGGGCCGCTGTCAGGGCTTGTCGCGAAGCCGCGCTTCGAGCCGCCGCAAGAGCAGCGAGAGGGTGATTGTCATCGTCAGATATATGAGCGCCACGACGTTGTAGGTCTCGAAGTAGCGGAAGTTCCCTGCCGCTGTGACCTTGCCGAGCTGGGTGACATCGAGCACGCCGAGCACCGAGACCAGCGAGCTGTCCTTCACCATGGCGACGAAGTCGTTGCCGAGCGGCGGCAGGATGGTGCGGATCGCCTGCGGCAGGACAACCAGCCGGAACACCTGCGAGCGGCTGAGCCCCAGCGCCTCGGCCGCCTCGATCTGCCCCTCATCGACCGACAGCAGCCCGGCACGGAAGACCTCGGCGATGAAGGCCGAGTAACCGATGGTCAGCGCCAGGATCGCACGCCAGAGCAGCGAAAAGTCCCGCACCCGCAAGGGGTCGATCCCGAGGTACCCGGCCAGCCAGTTCCAGCCAGCTACCATGCCCGGCGCCAGCACGAAGGCGACGTAGAGCAGCAGCACGAGGATCGGGATGCCGCGCAGGATCTCGGTATAGAACCGCGCGATCTGCCGCAGGATCAGGCTGCGCGAGAGCGACATGAGCGCCACACCCATGCCGATCACCGAGGCCAGCACGAAACCCACCAGCGTCACGAAGACGGTGATCTGCACGCCCTTGAGCAGCGTGCGCAGCACCTGCGCCTGCACCTCGTCGGTGAGCACCGCGCCATAGGCCATGAGCCCGAGCACCCCGGTGGCAACGAGCCACCAGGGGAAGTCTTTCTTGCTCTGCGGTTTCATGCGGTCCCGGCAGAAGGTTTCGGAAGGCTCATTCGCCCATCTTGTAGTCGAGGAACCATGTCTTGTTCAGCGCGTCCAGCGTGCCGTCCGCGGACATTGCCGCGATCGCCGCGTTGATCGGCGCCACGAGGTCCGAGCCCTTGGGGAAGATGAAACCGAAGTCTTCCGAGCCCAGCTTCTCGCCGACGATCTTCAGCGCGCCCTCCGAGGAGGCCACGTAGCCCTCACCCGCGGTGCCATCGGTCAGCACGAGGTCGACGTCTCCCGTGCGCAGCGCCTGCACGCTGGCTCCGAAGGTCTCGAAAAGGGTGATGCGCGGGGTCTGCTCGTTGCCATCCAGCACGTCGTAAACGCCCACGTAAAAGGGCGTGGTGCCCGGCTGGGCGCCCATCAGAAGGTCTTCGTCGGCGGCGAAAGAGGCGGCATCGTCGAAACGCTCCTCGTCGCCGCGCACCAGCATGACCATTTCCGAGCGCATGTAGGGTTCGGAAAAATCGACGACCTCGGCGCGGTCCTCGCGGATCGTGATGCCGGTCATGCCCAAGTCGAACTGCCCCTCGCTCACCGCCGGGATCATCGCGTCCCAGGAGATGTTCTCGTAGGAGACGGTCATGTTCAGGCGCTCGGCAATCTCGGCCATGGCGTCATACTCCCAGCCGATCGCCTCGCCGCTCTTGGGATCGACGAACTGCAGCGGCGGGTAGGCGTTCTCGGTGGCGACCACCACCTCACGCCCCTGCAGATCGGGCAGATCCTGCGCCAGAAGCGGGGTGGCGGCGAGCAGCGCGGCGGCAACCGCCGGGGCAGCTAGGGGCTTGAACATCAGGGAACCTCTCCGGAATCTTGTTGTGGCGCCAGTATGGCGAGCAGCGGTGACTTGGCAAGATCGCGACTCGCGGCGCGCCGCTGGGTCAGGCGGCAGCGCCGCAGACCGGACAGTCTTCCTTGCGCTTGAGGGTGATCTTGCGGGTCTCGCCCCAGAGCGCGTCGTAGATCAGCATCTCGCCGAGCAGCGGCTGGCCGGCCCCGGCGATCACCTTCACCGCCTCCACCGCCATCATCGCGCCGACGACGCCGGGCAACGGGCCAAGCACCCCCGCCTGTGCGCAGCTCGGGGCCATGCCCGGCGCGGCGGCCACGGGAAAGAGGCATTGGTAGCAGGGCGTGCCCCGCGCCGGATCGAAGACCGAGACCTGCCCCTCCCACTGGCTCAGCGCGCCCGAGACCAGCGGCTTGCCCTGCGCCACTGCCACGCGGTTGACGAGGTAGCGGGTGTCGGTGTCGTCAGTGCCGTCGAGGATCACGTCATACTCTGCGATGAGCTCTTCGGCGATCTCGGGCGCCATGCGGCGGTGATAGGGTTTGACCGTCACATAGGGGTTCTGCGCCTCCATGGCGGCCTGCGCCGAAAACACCTTGGCCATGCCGATGCGGGCGTCGGTGTGGATCACCTGCCGCTGCAGGTTGGCGTTCTCGACCACGTCGTCGTCGATCACCCCGAGGGTCCCGACCCCCGCCGCCGCGAGATACTGCAGCGCCGGCGCGCCAAGTCCGCCCGCGCCGACCACCAGCACCTTTGCGCCCCGCAGCTTCTTCTGCCCCGGCCCGCCCAGCTCGCGCAGGACAATGTGCCGGGCATAGCGCTCGAGCTCACTGTCGGACATGCGGCCGGGCCCCGAGGGCACCTCGGCGGCCCGCGCCGCCTCACCCGCCTGCGCCCGCGCCTTCACCCGGCGCAGCACCAGCGCATAGACCAGCCCCAGCGCCACGAAGCCGCCGAGGATCAGCCACAGCGCCGGGCTGCCGCCGGTGACCTGCCGCAGCCCGTGCCCTTCAGGCAGCGCCACCTGGATCATCAGCACGATCACGTAGAGCAGCCCCAGCATGTAAAGCCGCGCTGTCTTGGACGCGCCGAGCAAATGCCCGAGCCCCCAGATCGCCGCGCCGAGACCCAGAACCAGCAGCATCAGCGCGTGCCCGTCGAACCAAAGCCCCCCGCGCCGCGCACCGTCTCGGGCAGGCTCTCCACCAGCTCGAAGGCGCTCTGCACGACCGGGGCGACGATCATCTGCGCGATGCGCTCGCCATGGGCGACGGTAAAGCTCTCCTGCCCGGCGTTCATCACGATCACCCCGAGCGGGCCGCGGTAGTCGGAATCGATGGTGCCGGGCGTGTTCGGCAGGGTGATGCCGTGCTTGAGCGCCAGCCCCGAGCGCGGCCGGATCTGCACCTCGTACCCCTCGGGGATCGCCATGCGCAGCCCGGTGGGGATCAGCGCCCGCGCGCCCGGCGCCAACTCGACCGAGCCCCGGTCGGGGAAATTCGCCCGCAGGTCCGCCCCCGCCGCCCCGGCGCTCGCGTAATGCGGCAGCCCCAGCTCCCGGTCCGCCCCTTCGTCCCACATCATCGCCACAGAAACCACGGCTCGTCCTTTCCTTGTCGCAGCGCGGCGGCCCTACGCGGCCCCGCCCCTTTCGTCATTCTACAAAAACTCTTGTCCGGCCCGCGCTTGCGGTGCCGCGCCCGGTTCAGCTGCCAAGTGCCGCGGCGATCCGCTCTGCCAGCTGCGCGGCGACCGCCCGTTTGCCCATGCGAGGCCACTCTTCAGACCCGCCCTCCGAGATCAGCACCACCGCGTTCTCGCTGCCGCCCATGATGCCGGTCGCCGGGGACACATCGTTGGCGACGATCCAGTCGCAGCCCTTGCGCGCCCGCTTGGCGGTCGCATTGGCGAGCACGTCGTCGGTCTCGGCGGCAAAGCCCACGACGAGGCCGGGCCGCCCCTCGGCCATCCGCGAGACCTCGGCGAGGATGTCGGGGTTCTCGGCAAATTCCAGAACCGGCAGCTTGCCGGCCTGTTTCTTGATTTTCGAGCCATTCTCCGCGGCCATCCGCCAGTCGGCGACCGCCGCGGCGAAGACCGCCGCCTCCACAGGCAGGGCAGCAAGCACCGCGGCGCGCATCTCGCGGGCGGTCTCGACCTCGATCACCTCGACCCCGGTGGGGCGCGGCGCCTCGGCGGGGCCGGTGACAAAGACCACCTCCGCCCCGAGATCGCGCAGCGCCTCGGCGATCGCCGTGCCCTGAGCGCCCGAGGAGCGGTTGGCGATGTAGCGCACCGGGTCGATCGGCTCATGCGTCGGGCCCGAGGTGACCAGCACCCGCCGCCCTTTCAAGTGCCCCTCCGCCAGCGCCGCCTCGATCGCCGCGAGGATTTCCATCGGTTCGGCCAGTCGCCCCGGGCCGAACTCGCCGCAGGCCATGTCGCCGTCGTTCGGGCCGACCACGCGCACACCGTCGTCTTGCAAGGTCGCTAGGTTCCGCTGCGTGGCAGGGTGCTGCCACATGCGCACGTTCATCGCGGGGGCGATCAGCACCGGCGTGTCGGTGGCCAGAAGCAGCGTCGAAGCGAGATCCCCCGCAAACCCCTGCGCCATCTTCGCCATGAGGTCCGCCGTCGCCGGGGAGACCACCACCAGATCGGCGACACGGCTGAGCTGGATGTGGCCCATCTCGGCCTCTTTCGTCAGGTCGAAAAGATCGCGGTGGACCTCCTCGCCCGCCAGTGCCGAGACCGAGAGCGGGGTGACGAACTCCTCGGCCGCGCGGGTCATCACCGGCGTCACTGCGGCGCCGCGTTCGCGCAGGCGCCGGATCAGCTCCAGCGACTTGTAGGCCGCGATGCCGCCGCCGATGATCAGAAGTATCCGTTTGCCGGAAAGCATGGTGCCACGCCCTTCGCCCATCGGGGCCGCCTGCCCCGCCTTCGGCCCCAAGTGTTAGAGGCCGCGCCGGGAAAACTCAATCCGCCCCGCCACGTCGTGGCAAGGCGGGTCAGTTGCTCTGGGGCATCTGGAAGTCTTCGCAGGGATCGTCGCGTTCGGCAGGAGCGCTGTGCTCGACCAGATCGAAGCTGCCCTCGGGCGCCCCCTGCCCGGTCTCGCCCTGCCCGAGCGCGGCCACCGAGACCTCGCCCGCCGCCCGTGCGAGCAGCGCCGGGGCACCCCAGTCCCTGCGCGCGTGGCCGTTTCCGGTAATCACCACCACCGGCCCGCCCAGATCGGCATAGGCCTCGAGCGCGGTCTCGGCGAGTCGCGCGTCGCGCAGGCGCTGGATGCCCACCATGGTCGGCAGCATCTCAAGCGGCAGAGCATTGCAATGCGCCGACATCTGCAGCTGCTGGCGCGCGGCGTCCTCTTCGCGATCCAGCGGCTCGTCGAGCCCGTAAAAACCGGCGCTGGGGCCGAAGACCTTGCCCAGATCGCCCTCTCCGAGCGCCCGCGCCTCATCTCGCGGCAGTTCTGCGCCGAAGACCATGGCCTCGGACGCCGCCGCGAAGATCGGGTAGTACATCGAGAAATCCGGCCAACCACTGTCGTTCCAGCCGAGCGTCGCCTCGAGCGCCGCCTCGTCGCTGACCAGCTCGGGCGTCACCAGAGCCGCCTGCTCGGGCGAGAGCATCTCGAAGACCAGGGCCACGGGCTTTATTTGGGCCACCAACTGGGCCTGCCGCGCGTGGTGGGCGGGGTTGTCATGGATCTCGCCAAGAAACACCACATCCGCCCCCATGAGGGCGGATGTGCCATCCTGCGGAGAGACAGGATTTTGCTGCGCGAGAGAGGGCGCAGCCAGAGAGATCAGGGTCAGTGCAAGGGCTCGCATCATGCGAGGAAGTGTTGCACCTCGGTAGACTGCGCTTCAAGCGACTTGCGCATTTTGGCAAAGGCCGCCGCCTCGAGCTGACGCACGCGCTCCTTGGACAGACCCAGCTCCTGACCGAGGCTTTCCAGCGTCCGGGTCTCGTCGCGCAGCTTGCGCTCGCGGACGATGAACCTTTCGCGATCATTGAGCGAGGTCATCGCGTTGACCAGCCATTCGCGCAGCTGGGCATTGTCGAGCTTGCCTTCCACGAGCATCGAGCTCTGCTCGCCCTCGTCCTCCAGCGTGTCAATCCACTCGCGGCCGTCCTCGTCGGCGCTCTGCGTGGCATTGAGCGAGTAGTCCGATCCCGAGAGCCGGCCTTCCATCATCTCTACGTCATGCAGGGGAACACCGATCTCGGTGGCAATCATCTCGCGGAGCGTGTTGCGGTTCAGCACCTCGCCCCGGGACGAGGCTTCGCGCTCGAGCCGGGCCTGCACGCGGCGCATGTTGAAGAACAGCGATTTCTGGGAAGAGGTAGAGCCGGTGCGCACCATCGACCAGTTGCGCATAACGTAATCCTGGATCGAGGCCTTGATCCACCACACCGCGTAGGTCGAAAAGCGCACGCCCCTGTCGGGGTCGAACTTGTCCGCCGCCTTCATCAGGCCAAGACCCGCCTCCTGAACGAGATCGTTCATCGGCGCTCCATAGCGCTTGAACTTGGCGGCCATGGAAATTGCCAGCCGCATGTAAGCCGTGATGAGCCGGTGCAGGGCCTGCTCGTCGCGCTGGTCACGCCAGGCATAGGCCAAACGCAACTCGGTCTCAGCATCGAGCAGTTCCGCCTTCATCGCCCGGCGCGAGAGGGTCTGATCATTGAAAGTTGAATCCAAAGCCATGCAAGGCCCCCGTTGCCTGGGCCGGGCGCGCCGGCCTCGTTACTCTTTGATATAGTAACGACGCGTCACGCAATTTGGTTTCCGAGAAATTTGCGCAAGCGGAGATCCGCGCCCCAACAAAGGCGGTCCGGGCGACCGAATGAACCCTCCTCAACGAGGCTCCACCGCGAAACACGAGCAACACACCCGCGCATTTATGTACCTCAAGTCGCTGTTTTCAATTGCACATCAGAAATTGTCCGCAGCGCTCTTTCGCGACGTCGCCGGCACCTTGATCTTGATTTAGGGGGCCACGAAAAAATTTCTATGTATCGGCAGTATCCCACTCAGCGGTTAACCGTTCATCAAGCTCCTTGCCGCCATCCTGGCGTACACCGTCTGGAAAGGGATCGCGGAGGATGGGGGCCTGCGCCTATACGGTCGCTTTTGACGGAGTCGACGCGCGCCTTGTCGAGGTGCAATGCGCCGTCACTCCCGGCGTACCCGGCTTCGCCGTGGTCGGCCTGCCGGACAAGGCGGTCTCGGAGGCGCGCGAGCGCATCCGGGCAGCGCTGCAGGCGCTGGCCATCGCCCTGCCTTCGAAACGCATCACGGTGAATCTCTCGCCGGCCGACCTGCCCAAGGAGGGGTCGCATTTCGACCTGCCCATCGCGCTCGGCCTTCTGGCCGCGCTCGAGGTGATCCCGGCGGATGCCGTGGCCGAAACCGTCGCGCTCGGCGAATTGACGCTCGAAGGCGCATTGGTCGCCGTCCCCGGAGCCCTGCCCGCCGCACTCACCGCGGCCGCCGAGTCGCGCAGCCTGCTCTGTCCCGCGGACTGCGGCCCCGAGGCCGCCTGGGTCGCGGCCTGCCGTGTCCTCGCCGCCCGCAACCTCACCGAGACGATCCGCCACTTCACCGGCGCCGGACCGCTCGAGCCTGCCCGGCCCGGCCCGGCGGAGCGCGCACCGCAGGGGCCGGATCTCTGCGACGTCACCGGGCAGGAACGCGCAAAGCGCGCGCTGGAAATCGCCGCGGCGGGGCGGCACCACCTGCTCTTCACCGGCCCGCCCGGCACCGGCAAGTCGATGCTCGCCCGCCGCCTGCCCAGCCTCATGCCGCCGCTCGGGGCGTCCGAGGCGCTGGAGACGGCGATGATCCGCTCTCTGGCCGGCGAGCTGGCCGAGGGGCGGCTGTCGATGGCCCGCCCGTTCCAGCAGCCGCATCACACTGCCTCGATGGCGGCGCTCACCGGCGGCGGGCGCAGCGCTCGGCCCGGGCAGATCAGCCTCGCGCACAACGGCATCCTCTTCATGGACGAGCTGCCGGAGTTTCCCCGCAACGTGCTCGACAGCCTGCGCCAACCGCTCGAAAGTGGCGAGATCACTGTCAGCCGCGCCAACGCCCATGTCACCTACCCCTGCCGCTTCCTGCTGGTCGCCGCAGCGAACCCTTGCAAGTGCGGCATGGCCGGGGATCCCGCGCGCGCCTGCTCGCGCGCCCCCACCTGCGCCGAGGACTACCTCGGGCGCATCTCCGGCCCGCTCATGGACCGCTTCGACCTGCGCCTCGAAGTGCCGCCCGTGCCGCTCGAGGAGATGTCGCTGCAGCCCTCGGGCGAGGACAGCGCCTCGGTCGCGCTTCGGGTTGCCGCCGCGCGGGCGCGGCAGGCGGCGCGCTACGCGGGCCACCCGGGCCTGCGCACCAACGCCGATGTCGACGGGCGGCGGCTGGACGAGATCGCCGCGCCGGATGCCGAGAGCCGCGCCTTGCTGCTGCGCGCCGCCGACCGCTTCGGCCTGTCGATGCGCGGCTATCACCGGGTGTTGCGGGTGGCCCGCACCCTCGCCGATCTCGCCGGAGAGGAGGAGGTGCGCCGCCCGCAGGTGGCCGAGGCCCTGAGCTACCGGCTGGTGTCGCCCAGAACCTCCTGAATGAAGCGCGCGGCCCGGCGCAGCGTCGCCCGCGCCTCGGGGATCCAGCCATCGAAGACCGGCCAGGCGTGCGGCGCCAGTGGGTGTGTCTCGACCTCCACCCGGGCCCCCGCCTCCCGCAGGCGCGCCGCCATGCGCAGGCCGTCGTCGCAGAGTATCTCGCTCTCTCCCCAGCACAGGCGGACAGGCGGACAGCCCGGGAAGTCGGCATAGAACGGCGAGAGGCGCGGGTCATCGCGGCACGCGCCGCCTGCCACGATCTCCACAAGCTCCCGGATGCGTCCCACCGGCAAAAAGGGGTCGGCGCGCGCGTTGCGGCGCAGGCTCTCGCCGCGCATGGCAAGGTCGGTCCAGGGCGAGAAGACCACCGCCCCCGCCGGCGCCTCGCCGCGCGCACAGAGCTGCGCCAGCAGAGACAGCGCCAGCCCGCCGCCGGCCGAATCGCCGGCAAGCACCACCTGCCCCGGCGCATAGCCGAGCCCGCAGAGCCGCTCCCAGGCGGCCCCCGCAGCCTCGATGGCGGCCGGAAAGGGCGCCTCCTGCGCCAAGGGGTAGTCCGGCGCGCAAACCTCGACCCCCGACAGGCGCGAGAGCCGCGCCATCACCCCCTGGTGGGTGCGCGGGCTGCCCGAGATATAGCCGCCTCCGTGCAGGTAGAAAATCGCCTGCCGCGGCGTGCAGGGCCCGGCACTGATCCAGTGCAGCCCGCCGGGCCGCCGCAAGTGCAGAAGATGGCGCGGCTGGCGCATGAAGAGCGGCGCGTGCTGGTCGAGATCGCGCGCCGCTTCCTCGGGCCCGGGCGTGCGCGCGAGCCGCGGCTTGGCCAGCAGCCGCAGCCCGGCATTGAGCGCGGTCAGCTGCCAGCTCATCCCGCGCCGCCCGGACCGGGCTCAGGCCCGCTTGGCCTCGATCGCCTTCCAGATTTGCGCCGCAACGTTGACCCCGTCGAAACGCTCCAGCTCTTGGATGCCGGTCGGCGAGGTCACGTTGATCTCGGTCAGCCAGTCGCCGATCACGTCGATGCCGACGAAAATCTGCCCCTTCTCTTTCAGCACAGGACCGATGGTGGCGCAGATCTCGCGGTCGCGCTCGGTCAGCGCAACCTTTTCCGGACGACCGCCGACATGCATGTTCGAGCGCACCTCCCCCGCGGCCGGCACGCGGTTGATCGCGCCCACCGGCTCGCCGTTAACAAGGATCACCCGCTTGTCGCCCTTGCTCACCGCGGGCAGGTACTTCTGCACGATCAGCGGCTCGCGCGAGAAGCCGGTGAAAAGCTCGTGCAGCGAGCTGAGGTTGCGGTCGTTCTGGTCCAGCCGGAACACCCCCGCACCACCGTTGCCGTAGAGCGGCTTGAGGATCACGTCGCCATGCTTGGCCTTGAACGCCTTGATCGTCTCGAGATCGCGCGCGATGGTCGTCGGCGGCGTCAGCTCGGGGAAGTTCAGCACCAGCAGTTTTTCGGGCGAGTTGCGCACCCAGAAGGGGTCGTTGACCACCAGCGTGCCCGGCGCGATCCGGTCAAGAAGATGGGTGGTGGTGATATAATGCATGTCGAAGGGCGGATCCTGCCGCAGCCAGACCACGTCGATCTCGGCCAGGTCCACGACCGTGCGCGGCCCAAGCACAGCCGGCTGTTCCGCCACCCGCTGCACGGACATCCAGTGACCGCGCGCGGTCACCCGCCCCTCCTCATAGGCTAGATCATCGGGCCCGTAGTAGAACAGCTCGTGCCCTCGTGCCTGCGCTTCCTCGGCAAGGCGGAAAGTGCTGTCGGCGTCGATGTTCACGGACCCGATCGGGTCCATCTGAAAGGCGATCTTCATGTCGGTCTCCGCGCTTGGCTTTCGCCATACATGGCGCAGCGGCGCGCGAGGCGCAATGGCAGGGCTGGCCCCGCGCGAAGCCTATGGGCCGAAAGCCATCTCGATCACCCGGATCATCCCGTGGCGATCCATCAGGGCCACGTCGAAGCGCATCTCGCTGAGCGCGCCGAGCGGCTGTGTGCCGACAAATTCCTCCGCGCTCTTCTGAAGCCTGCGGATCTGCCGGCAATGCAGATGCTCCAGGGCCTGGTCGAAACTCCTGCTGGCCTTCACCTCGACGAAGACAAAGCCAGTCCCATCCCGGAAGATCAGGTCGATCTCGCCCGATCTCCCCCGCCAGCGACGGCGCAAAAGCGGGTAACCGCGCCGCTCGTAATCGCGTGCAATTGCCTCCTCGGCGGCGAGACCGGCAAAGTAGCTCATTTCGCCGCGCGACCGCCGCCTGAACCGGTCCTCCACCGCAGGTCGCCGCGGCGGGGGTGCCGCCACGGGGGCCGAGCGGTCAAAGTCAAACGCCATCTGCGACGGATGTACCGACATGCTGTCCCTTTCCAGACGCCGTTCCCAAGCGCCATTCCCAGACGCCGTTGCCAGCCCCCGTTCCACGCTTCGCTGCGCATCACCTGCAGCCCGCGGGAGCAAGCTTGAGCCCCCGGCAACGCGGCGGCCTTTCCCGTTCAGCCGCGCTCTTTCGCGAGCTTGAGCGCGAGCTGGTAAACCGGGCGCCGGGCAATCCCATTGGCCTGCGCCACGTAGTCGGCAGCGTCTCGAACCGACATCTCGCCCAGTGCCGCCAACACGTCCTCTTCTAGCTCAGAGTCGCTAATTTTCTCCGAATGTCCCTTGCCGATCAGCACCACGATCTCGCCCTTCGGCGGCGTCTCGGCGTATATCGAGGCCAGCTCGTCCAACGTGCCTTCGCGCACTTCCTCGAAACGTTTGGTCAATTCCCGGCAGACCGCCGCGCGGCGCTCTCCGCCGAGCGTGGTCGCCGCATCGGCCAGCATTGCGCCCAGCCGCTTGGGCGACTCGTAGAAGGCCAGGGTCGCCGCCTCCTGCCTCAGCGCCGACAGCGCGGTGCGGCGTGCCCCCTTGGCGTTGGGCAGAAAGCCCGCAAAGAGGAAACGGTCGGTCGGCAGCCCGGCCAGGGTCAGCGCGGTGATCACCGCCGAGACGCCGGGCGCCGCGGTCACCGCGTGCCCCTCCTCGCGCGCCGCCCGGGCAAGATCGAAGCCCGGATCCGAGATCATCGGCGTGCCGGCTTCCGAGGCATAGGCGACGGATTTGCCCTCCGCCAGGAGCGCCATCAGCCGCGGCCGCATCTTGGCACCGTTGTGATCGTGGTAGGCGAGGCAAGGACGCTCGCCGAGCGGGATGCCGAGGATTTCCATCAACCGCTTGAGACTGCGCGTGTCTTCCGCCGCCAGCACGTCGGCGCCGCGCAGCACGTCGATCGCCCGCAGCGTGATGTCGCGCGCGTTTCCGATAGGCGTGGATACCAGGTAGAGCCCTGGCACCAAACCGCTTCTTTCGGGATTCATCACTGGACCCGATCCCCCGCTGTACTATGATTGCTCCCAAATGCTCGTGCGGAAGAACCGCTTGGGCGTCAACGAGGGAGCCCGCCACCAATGTTCGCCCTTTTCGCCCGCGCCCGCAAGGCGCTGCGCCCGGTCGCCATGTTTGCCACCGCCGCCCTGCTTGCCGCCTGCGATGTCTCGACCATGACCGATCTCGGCTCCGCCGGCAGCGGCGGTCCGAGCATCGATCCCGGCCAGACCGTCCGCGTGGCGCTGCTGGTGCCGCAGTCCGATCCGTCGGCCGCCGCCGTGGCGCGCGATCTGGAGAATGCCGCGCGGCTCGCGATCGCCGATCTCGGAAACGCGCAGATCGACCTCGCGGTCTATGACACCGCCGGCCAGCCCGCCCAGGCCGCGGCCCAGGCCCAGCGCGCCGTCGACGAGGGCGCACGGATCATCCTCGGTCCGCTGCGCGGCGAGGAAGCGGTCGAGGCCTCCAAGGTCGTGGCCGATGAGGGCGTCAACGTGCTCGCCTTCTCCAACAATGCCTCGATCGCCGGGGGCAATCTCTTCATCCTCGGCCCGACGTTCAACAACACCGCCGACCGCCTGATGGGCTTCGGCACCCGCCGCGGCATCACTTCGGTTGCCGTGCTCTACTCGCAGGACGTGCCGGGCGAATTCGGCCGCACCGCGATCAGCCAAGCCGCCGCGCGCAACGGCGTCTCGGTGGTCGCAGAGCAGCCCTACGAGCTCAGCGTCGAGGGGGTGACCCGCACCGCGCAGTCGATGGGCAACATCGTCGGCAGCAGCGGCGCGCAGTCGGTCTTCATCACCTCCGACGCCACCAATGCCGCCATGCCCCTGCTGCTGCAGCTCATGCCCGAGAACGGCGTGAACCCGGCGGTGACCCAGTACATCGGCCTGACCCGTTGGGACGTGGCGCCGCAGCTCTTCTCCTATCCCGGCGCGCAGGGGGCATGGTTCACCATGCCCGACCAGGCGATGCAGCGGAACTTCAACGCCCGCTACAGGGGGTCTTACGGGGCCGAGCCGCACCCGCTGGCCGGTCTCGCCTTCGACGGGGTTGCCGCCATCGGCGCCCTGGTCGCGCAGGGCCGCAGTGATGCCCTCACGGGCCGCGCACTGACGCAAGCTGCTGGTTTCCAAGGCACCGGCGGTGTATTCAGGCTGAAGTCGGACGGCACCAACGAGCGTGGTCTGGCCGTCGCCACCATTCAGAATAACCAGGTAACGATCCTTGACCCTGCCCCCTCCAGTTTCTCAGGTGCCGGTTTCTGAGACGTCCGAGTTCCTGCCGGACGACCTGATCGCCCCGGCGCTTGAAATCTTCGACATCGCGGGTCTGCGCACCCAGGTTTTCGCCGCTCTCCCCGAGGAGGGCGGCGAAAGCGCTGTCCGCTCCACGGTGGTCAAAATCCTCTCGGAGGCAGCGAGGCAGAGCCGCGAGACCATCGCCCGGGAATTCGCCCGCCAGCCCCACAACGCCTTTCCGGTCACCCACGCCTACACCTGGGTGACCGACGGGCTGGTGCGCATCTGTTTCGACGTCGCCACGCGGCACCTGCACCGCAATCCCACTCCGACCAAGGGAGAGCGGCTTTCGGTGCTCGCGGTGGGAGGCTACGGGCGCGGCGAGATGGCGCCCTTCTCCGATGTCGACCTGCTGTTCCTGACCCCGCACAAGATCACCGCCTGGGCGGAGAGCGTCATCGAGTCGATGCTCTACATGCTCTGGGATCTGAAGCTGAAGGTCGGCCACGCCTCGCGCACGGTTAAGGACTGCCTGCGGCTCGGCGCCGAGGATTTCACCATCCGCACCGCCATGCTCGAGCACCGCTACCTCACCGGCCACAAGCCGCTCGCGGACGAGCTCGAGGACAAGCTCTGGAACGACCTCTTCAAGGGCACCGAGCGGGCCTTCGTCGCGGCCAAGCTCGAGGAACGCTCGGACCGGCACCGCAAGCACGGGCTGCGCTACGTGGTCGAACCCAACGTCAAGGAGGGCAAGGGCGGGCTGCGCGACCTGCAATCGCTCTACTGGATCACGAAGTACGTTCATCACACCGACGACACAGAAGACCTGGTGCGGCTCGGAGTGTTCCGCCCCGAGGAATACCGCACCTTCTACCGCGCCGAGGAATTCCTCTGGGCCACCCGCTGTCACATGCATCTCGCCGCAGGACGCGCGGTCGAGCAGCTGACCTTCGACATGCAGGTCGAGGTGGCCGACCGCATGGGCTACAGCGACCGCGGCGGCCGGCGGGCGGTGGAATGGTTCATGCAGGACTACTTCCGCCACGCCACCTCGACGGGCGATCTCACCCGCATCTTCCTCACCTCGCTCGAGGCCGAGCAGCAGAAGGACGCGCCGCTGCTGCTGCGCATGTTCAAGCGCGGGCCGAACGTGAAAGACGGATACGAGGTGGTGCACAACCGCCTCGCCATCGTCGATCCGATCGCCTTCCTGTCCGACAAGATCAACCTGCTGCGCTTCTTCGAGGAAGGGCTGCGCACCGGCCTGCTGCTGCACCCCGACGCAATGCGGCTGGTGAAGGCCAACCTGCACCTGATCGACGAGGATATGCGCAATGACCGCGAGGCGCAGCGCATCTTCATGGACCTGCTGCTCAAGCACGGCAATCCCGAGCGCTCGCTGCGCCGGATGAACGAGCTTGGCGTGCTCGCCGCCTTCATCCCCGAGTTCGAGCCGATCGTGGCGATGATGCAGTTCAACATGTACCACAGCTACACGGTGGACGAGCACACCATCCAGTGCATCGGCAACCTGTCGCAGATCGAGCATGGCGACCTGACCGAGGACCTGCCCGTCGCCTCGGAAATCCTGCGCGAGGGGGTGAACCGAAAGGTGCTCTACACCGCGCTCCTGCTGCATGACATCGGCAAGGGCCGCGACGAGGACCACGCCGTGCTCGGCGCTCAGATCGCCCGCAAGGTGGCGCCCCGCCTCGGCCTCAGCAAGCAGGAGAGCGCGACGGTCGAATGGCTGGTGCGCTACCACCTGCTGATGTCCGACATGGCGCAGAAGCGCGACATCGCCGATCCGCGCACCGTGCGCGATTTTGCCAAGGCGGTGCAGACCCGCGAGCGGCTCGACCTGCTCACCGTACTCACCGTCTGCGACATCCGCGGCGTCGGCCCGGACGTGTGGAACAACTGGAAGGCGGCGCTGCTGCGTGCGCTCTACCGACAGACCCGCCGCGGCCTCGAGGACGGGATGGAGGCGCTCAACCGCGAGAACCGTGGCAACGAGGCCAAGAAAGCCCTGCGAGAGGCCCTCTCGGACTGGGACGCCAAGGCGCTGCGCACCGAGACCGGGCGGCACTACGAATCCTACTGGCAGGGGCTGCACGTCACCGCCCACGAGGTCTTCGCCAAGCTGCTGCGCGAGATCAAGGATGACGAGATCAAGATCGACATCCACCCCGACGAGGACCGGGATGCCACCCGCGCCTGCTTTGCGCTGCAGGATCACCCGGGAATCTTCGCCCGGCTCGCCGGGGCGCTCTCGCTGGTCGGCGCCAACGTGGTGGACGCGCGCACCTTCACCTCCAAGGACGGTTATGCCACCGCCGCCTTCTGGATCCAGGATGCCGACGGCTCGCCCTACGAAGAGGCCCGCCTGCCCCGCCTGCGCGAGATGATCCGCAAGACGCTGATGGGAGAAGTCCGCCCGCGCGAGGCCATGGAGCAGCGCGGCAAGCTGAAAAAGCGCGAACAGGCCTTCAAGGTGCCCACGTCGATCAGCTTCGACAACGAGGGCTCGGACATCTACACGATCATCGAGGTTGATACGCGCGACCGTCCGGGGCTGCTCTACGACCTGACGCGCACCCTGTCGGAAAGCCATGTCTACATCGTCTCTGCGGTCATCGCGACCTACGGCGAGCAGGTGGTCGACACCTTCTACGTGAAGGACATGTTCGGGCTGAAGTACTTCACCCCTTCCAAGCAGAAGATGCTGGAACGCAAGCTGCGCGAGGCCATCGCGGCAGGGGCGCAGCGGGCGGGGGTGTGAGGCTCGGCCCGGAGCGACGTCGCCGGGCCGACAGACCGCCGGGCGGACAGACCTCTGAAAACGAAAAAAGCGGACCCGAGGGTCCGCTCTTCCGTATCTCTTGGCGGGGCCTTGGCCCCATCCGGATTGGCTTACACCAGTTCCAGGTTGATCGCCGACTCGCGGCCGTCACGGCCTGCTTCGATGTCGAACGACACTTTCTGGTTGTCGGCGAGGCCGGTCAGGCCCGAACGCTCAACAGCCGAGATGTGCACGAAAACGTCTTTCGAGCCACCATCGGGTGCGATGAAGCCGAAACCTTTGGTGGTGTTGAACCACTTGACGGTACCAGTTGCCATGATTGTATTCCTCTATCTGTGTCGCCCACAAAGCGCAGCGACCTGGCGGCTCAAAGTCGAAAGCTGAGCCGTGGAGGAATCAGAATCGAAATTCAGTAGCCCGACCTAAATGCCCCCTCCAACCCGGAATTACAAGCGATGATCCTGTGTCAGGCCATTTCACACGCCCTGCATTGACTTTCCGGCCATTTTCCCCCATTTACCCCGCGTGATCGCCGGTTCCTTACCAGCCCGGGGCCAACCGCCCCGCGCCTGCGATGCCAGATTTCCCGCCGTTGGCACCCTTCCATGGGTCCGGCCTCGCGAAGGAGTTCTTGCGATTACGGCATTCGGGCAATCCGGCCCGCGCGCCAATCGCAGCCCGCTGCACATCTCCTCCCGCGCGAAGGCGCACATCCGGCGACGGCCCTCTTGGCCCTCCCCGAAAGGATTTTCATGACATTCGACACGCTGGGGCTCCGCCCCACCCTTCTGGCTCGCCTTGCCGAGCAGAATCTCACTCAGCCGACCCCCATCCAGACCCAGGCCATCCCCGAGGCCCTCGCCGGTCGCGACGTGATGGGCCTTGCGCAGACCGGCACCGGCAAGACCTTTGCCTTCGGCCTGCCGATCGCCGATGCGCTGCTCGCCAGCCAGACCCGCTGCGCGCCGAAATCGGCGCAGGCGCTGATTCTCGCCCCGACCCGCGAGCTCGCCGCGCAGATCCACGACACGCTCTCGTCGGTGCTCACCGGCGCGCACTTGCGCCTGACGCTGGTGGTCGGCGGCAACTCGATCAACGTGCAGTCGCGCAAGCTCGAAAAGGGCACGCACCTGCTGATCGCCACCCCCGGCCGTCTCATCGACCTGATGGATCGCGGCGCGCTGAAGCTCGACCAGGTGACGCATTTCGTCCTCGACGAGGCCGACCAGATGCTCGACCTCGGCTTCATCCACGCGCTGCGCCGCATCGCCCGTGACCTGCCGGCCAAGCGCCAGACGCTGCTCTTCTCAGCCACCATGCCCAAGCAGATGAACGAGATCGCCAGCGCCTACCTGAACGATCCGGTGCGCATCCAGGTCGCGCCTCCGGGCAAGACCGCCGACAAGATCGAGCAATCGGTGGTCTTCGTCGAAACGCCAAAGCGGATCGAGACCCTGACCGGTCTTCTTGACGATCACCGCGACGAGCTGGCGCTGGTCTTCTGCCGCACCAAGCACGGCGCCGAGAAGCTGTCGCGCAAGCTCGACCAGGCCGGTTTCGCCGTCGGCGCGATCCACGGCAACAAGAGCCAGGGCCAGCGCAACCGCGCGCTCGATGCGTTCCGCAAGGGCGAGATGCGCGTGCTGGTGGCCACCGACGTCGCCGCGCGCGGCATCGACATTCCCGACGTGCGCCACGTCTACAACTTCGACCTGCCGAACGTGGCGGACAACTACGTCCACCGCATCGGCCGCACCGCCCGTGCCGGGCGTGACGGCCGCGCCGTCAGCTTCTGCGGGGTCGAGGAGATGGCCGACCTGCGTGGCATCGAAAAGCTGATCGGCCAGCAGATCGAAACGCTCTACGGCGAACGCCCGGCCGAGCCCGCCCGCGCCCAGCGCGGCGGCGGCGGCGGTCGTGGCCGCCCCGGGGGCGGCAAGCCCGGG
>NZ_JAAGOZ010000033.1:0-46249 GCF_010499845.1 Salipiger sp. PrR007
GCCGGCCGGCTGCTGGTCAACGGGTTCCCGACCGGCGTCGAGGTCTGCGACGCGATGGTCCACGGCGGGCCTTACCCCGCGAGCACCAACTTCGGCGCCACCTCGGTGGGCACGCTCTCGATCCGCCGCTTCCTGCGCCCGGTGAGCTACCAGAACCTGCCCGACGCACTGCTGCCCGGCGATCTGACGTAAGCCGCGCCGCCCCCGAGACGCGCCCGCGCTGCCCGACCGGCGGCGCGGGCGTTTGCGTTGGGGCACGCGTATTTGGAAAGGGGCGACGGACGGGGTGCGGCCTGTCCTATCTTCAGGAACTGATTGTCCCGGCGGCGCCCATAAGCAGGGCCACGTTCGAGATCCCTTTCTCCTGCCCGAGCTTTGCGTTAAAGGCGGGGTTTGAATCCGCAAGAGGTGCGTGCCATGACATTCTCCCTCGCCATCGTCGGCCGCCCCAACGTTGGCAAGTCCACCCTGTTCAACCGCCTGGTCGGCAAGCGGCTCGCGCTGGTCGACGACCAGCCCGGCGTCACCCGCGACCTGCGCGAGGGCGAGGGCAAGCTCGGCGACCTGCGCTTCACCGTCATCGACACGGCGGGTCTCGAGGAGGCCACCGACGAGTCGCTGCAGGGCCGTATGCGCAAGCTCACCGAGCGTGCGGTGGACATGGCCGACATCTGCCTCTTCATGATCGATGCGCGCGTCGGCGTGACCCCGACCGACGAGGTCTTCGCCGAGATCCTGCGCAAGCGCTCGGCGCATGTGATCCTTGCCGCCAACAAGGGCGAGGGCTCGGCTGCCGACGCCGGTGTGATCGAGGCCTACAGCCTTGGCCTCGGCGAGCCGATCCGGCTCTCGGCCGAGCATGGCGAGGGTCTGCCCGAACTCTACAGTGCGCTGATGCCGCTGGCCGATGCCTTTGCCGAGCGGGCTGCCGAGGAGGCGCCCGAGACCGAGCTGGAGCTCGACGAGGACGAGCTGGGCGACGATGAGGACGGCGAGGCCAAGCTGGTCATGCCGACCGCGGGCAAGCCGATGCAGATCGCCGTGGTCGGCCGCCCCAACGCCGGCAAGTCGACGCTGATCAACAAGATCCTCGGCGAGGACCGGCTGCTGACCGGCCCCGAGGCGGGGATCACCCGCGACGCGATCTCGGTCCGGCTGGACTGGGAAGGCGTTCCGATGCGCATCTTCGACACGGCTGGCATGCGCAAGCGCGCCAAGGTGCAGGAAAAGCTCGAGAAGCTCTCGGTCTCGGACGGTCTGCGCGCGGTCAAGTTCGCCGAGGTCGTGGTGGTGCTTCTCGATGCCGCCATCCCCTTCGAGCAGCAGGACCTGCGCATCGCGGACCTTGCCGAGCGTGAAGGCCGGGCGGTGGTGGTCGCGGTCAACAAGTGGGACGTCGAAGAGCACAAGCAGGAGAAGCTGCGCGACCTCAAGGAGGCCTTCGACCGGCTGCTGCCGCAGCTGCGCGGCGCGCCGCTGGTCACCGTCTCGGCCAAGACCGGGCGCGGGCTCGACCGTCTCAACGCGGCGATCATGAAGGCCTGGACCACCTGGAACCGGCGGGTTTCGACCGGCCAGCTCAACCGCTGGCTCGAGGGCATGGTGTCGAGCCACCCGCCGCCCGCACCGCAGGGCCGCCGCATCAAGCTGCGCTACATGACCCAGGCCAAGACCCGGCCGCCGGGCTTCGTGGTGATGTGCTCGCGGCCGCAGGACATGCCCGACAGCTACACGCGCTACCTGGTCAATGGCCTGCGCGAAGCCTTCGACATGCCCGGTACGCCGATCCGCCTGACACTGCGCGGGCAGGGCGACAAGAACCCCTACAAGGGCCGCCGCGAGAAAAACGCCGGCGCGCTCAAGAAGCACCTCGGCAAGCTGCCCAAGCAGAAGGGCTGAGCCGACCCCGTGACGCGGGCAAGCGCCGGAGCAGATGCTCCGGCGCTTTTGCGTTTGGGCGGGACGCCCGGCATTGCGGGTGGCAATCCCGAGATGTTCACCCTTTACGAGAAGATTTCCCGCGAAGATTGCGCGCCCGCAGCTTGGTTTATCTTCGGTACCTGAGCTTCAACATAAGGTTGCAAGGATAAGTGACGCTAGGTAAAGTTCGATTCACTTTGATTTGGAGTATTTGACATGAAATTGACTCATCTTTCCGCCATCGCAGCCGTGGTCGCCCTGTCTTCGACCGCGGCTTTCGCCAACGTCAAGCAGGTGAAATGCCAGGGTTTCATCATCGCGGTCGAAGAGGGAATCGTCGCCGCGGCCGAAGAAAAGGCGGGGTCCGCAACCGAGGCAGAGGCGAATATCTGCGAAGCGGCAACGCAGATCTCGGTTTCGGGCGACGATCCCGAAGTGCATGAGATTGTGATCCTGCCCTACGAGATCCGCACCACAGTGGTCATGATCCCGACCGACTGACAGCAGCCCTCGCCGAAGGGGAGGCCATGGCCGATTGGGGGGAGATCTCGATACTCCTGATCGTTGCGGCTCTGGTTGATCCTCGGGTCGATCTTTCGACGTCCTCCGTCACCTCCGCGGGTCGCTCCGCGGAGGTGATCGTTTTCGGGTGGCGAAAAGCCGCCTACTCGGTGTCGGTGCCGCGCAGCGCGAGGATCGCGAAGATGCCCGCTGCGGCGAGCCCGGCCACCGCGAAGTTCAGCGGGCTGGCGTTGGCGACGATCACCGCGATGAGCGCCCAGATCACCGTGATCCCGTAAAGCGGCGCGCGGTGCAGCCGGTATTGCGCGATGACCGAGATCGCCAGCGCCAGGGCCAGCGCCAGCAGCGCCGCCGGGGTCTCGGGCAGCAGCCCGTAGCCTGCCAGCAAAAGCCCTACGGAGACGCAGGAGGCCGCCGTCAGCCAGCCCGCGTAGATCGCGATGGGGGCGATCTGCCACCAGCGGTCCATGTCGCCGGCGCGGAAGAGCGCCAGAAGGGCGGTCACCAGCATGACCCAGATCATCGCGGTGGCGGCGATCGGAGAGACCTGCGCCACCGGAAGCCAGAAGATGCCCACCGCAAGGCTGATCAGCAGCGGGTCGCGATGGTCCATCCAGTCGTAATCGTCCGAGCGGCGAAAGAGGCCGAATCCGGTGCCGGCGATGAGCCACAGATAGATCAGCCCCCAGATCGCGAAAGCGTAGCCCGCGGGCTGCACCGGCGGGTCGACCTGCGGGACCGGAAAGGCGTCCGGCGCGAATCCGGTGAACCCGGGGAACACCAGCGGCGAGGCCGCGAAGGCGATCGCCGCGAGAAACAGCAAGAGCGGCCGGACCCAGATCATCTTGGTTCCCGCCCCTCAGACCAGCGTGCCGTCGGCGGCGATGCGGGTCTTGCCGCGCAGCCACGGATGCAGCGCCTCGGGCAGATCGACCGAGCCGTCCGCCTGCTGGCCGTTCTCCAGCACCGCGATCAGGCAGCGCCCAACGGCGAGCCCCGAGCCGTTCAGCGTGTGCAGGAACTCCGGCTTGCCGCCCCCTTCGGGCTTGAAGCGGGCGTTCATCCGACGCGCCTGAAAATCGCCGCAGACCGAGACCGAGCTGATCTCGCGGTACTGATTCTGGCCGGGCAGCCAGACCTCGATGTCATGCGTGCGGCGCGCGCCGAAGCCCATGTCGCCGGTGCACAGAACCACGGTGCGATAGGGCAGGCCGAGTTTCCCGAGAATGCCCTCGGCGCATTTCGTCATCCGGTCGTGCTCGTCGCGGCTTTTCTCGGGATGGGTGATCGAGACCATCTCGACCTTCTCGAACTGATGCTGGCGCAGCATGCCCGCGGTGTCGCGGCCGGCCGAGCCCGCCTCGGAGCGGAAACATTGCGTGTGCGCCACGTAGCGGCGGGGCAGGTAGCTTTCCTCGACCGTCGCGCCATTGACGATATTGGTCAGCGTCACCTCGGCGGTGGGCACCAGCCACCAGCCCTCGCGGGTCTGGTAGCTGTCCTCGCCGAACTTCGGCAGCTGGCCGGTGCCGTACATCATCTCGTCGAGCACCAGCACCGGGGTCCAGGTCTCCGACAGGCCGTTCTCCTCGACGTGGGTGTCGAGCATGAACTGCGCCAGCGCGCGGTGCACGCGGGCCACGGCGCCCGAGAGCAGCACGAAGCGCGAGCCGGAGAGCTTGGCCGCGGTCTCGAAGTCCATGCCGGGCACCACCGAGGGCAGCTCGTAATGCTCCTTGGGGGTGAAGTCGAAGCTCTTCGGCGTGCCCCAGCGGCGGATCTCGACGTTGTCGTCCTCGTCGGCGCCGTCGGGCGTGTCGTCGAAGGGCAGGTTGGGAATGCCCATCAGCATGTCGGTCAGCTGCGCGTCGAGCTCCTTGGCCCGGCCCTGCATCTGGGCGACTTCGGCCTTCTTCTCGGCGACCAGCGCGCGCAGGCGCTCGAATTCGGCCTCGTCGCCGCTGGCCTTTGCCTTGCCGACGTCCTTGGAGGCGGCGTTCTGCGCGGCCTGCGCGGTCTCGGCGGCATGGATCGCGGCGCGGCGCTCTTCGTCCAGCGCCAGCACGGGGGCCGAGGCATTCTCCACACCCCGGCGCGAGAGCGCCGCATCGAAGGCGGCGGGGTTTTCGCGAATGGCGCTGATGTCGTGCATCGGTCTCGTCCTCTTTATGTGCGACTCGCGCGGGTTATGCCCTGAAAAGCTCAGGGAGTGTAGGGGGAGCCGCGCGTAAGACGCGTCCGGAGCCAGTCATCCACCGGCACGGCGAGCGTGCTGCGCGCGTTGGTGGCGCTGACAACGCCGATGACGCGCCACGGGGCATCGGGAGCACCGGGCTCGCGCGCCAGCACCGGCCCGCCGGAATTGCCGGGCCGCACCGGGCAGCCCAGGCGCAGCAGGGCATGCTCGCGCGCCCCGTCGCAATCAAAGCGCGCCGAGAGCCGGTTGGGCTGCGTGTCATGGTAGCCGAGAAGCGCGAAGGGTGGGGCGGATGTGCTGCCGAGCGTCAACGGGGCCACCGTCAGCGGGCGGGCGAGGGTGAGCACGGCAAGGTCGTGCTCGATGTCGAGCCGGTGGCCCCTGTAGGCCTCGGGGTGCGCCTCGTAGGAGGCCACCTGCGCGTGATCGGCGTAGGCGCCGCCGAGCCACCCGGCGACAAAATGCAGCCGTGCGGGGTCCACCGGGTCGCCCTCGGGGCCGGCCACGCAATGCGCGGCGGTAAGCACGAGGGCAGGCGCGACAAGCGTGCCCGAACACATGCCGCGCCGGTTGTAGCCGCGGGTGTTGACCCGGCCGATCGCCTGCCACCCGGCGTGGTCTTCGGCCGGCAGCGGCAGGGGGGCCTGCGCGGCGGCAGGCAGGGCGAGGAAGAGAAGGGCGAGAAAGAGGAGGGCAGCAAGGAGGCGCGGGAGCCGCGCTTTGCGGGATCGTGTCATCGGAGTATGGGCGTCTTCCGCTGGGGGCGCAGCGGAAGGTAGAGGTCCGCCGGGCGCACGTCCATCACGCACACGTGTGTGCATGGCGCGCGCATCGCCCGCGCATGCGGTGTGCCCCGTCCCATCGCGCCTTGCATCGGCGGAGGATCGCACATAGGTTCCGGCCAAATTTTGCGGGGGGTGTCCCCCATATAACACCAAGAGGAGCCCGCCCATGGATGGCAGCGCAGTCGCCCAGTTCGTCCCCCTGATCCTGATCTTCGGCATCATGTACTTCCTGCTGATCCGTCCGCAGCAGAAGAA
This sequence comes from Salipiger sp. PrR007, assembly GCF_010499845.1. Classification (NCBI taxonomy): domain Bacteria; kingdom Pseudomonadati; phylum Pseudomonadota; class Alphaproteobacteria; order Rhodobacterales; family Roseobacteraceae; genus Salipiger; species Salipiger sp. PrR007. The sequence continues at coordinate 5,680 of NZ_JAAGOZ010000033.1, forward strand.
AGTGAAAGAGCACCAGAAGATGGTCAGCGCCCTGCGTCGCGGCGATCAGATTGTCACCCAAGGCGGCCTCATCGGCAAGGTGGTGAAGGTCAAGGAAGGCGGCGAGGTCGAGGTCGAGATCGCCGAGGGCGTCAAGGTCCGCGTGATCCAGAGCACAGTTGCTCAGGTCCTGTCGAAGACCGAGCCCGCCGAGTCCTGATCCCAACGCGAAAGCGCCCCAGACAATGCTTCAGATCGATCTTTGGAAACGCCTGACCATCTGGGCGCTCGTGATCGTAGGGCTGGCCTTGGCCAGCCCTAACCTGTTCTACAACAGGGTAGAATCCCACAATGACGCGGTTGCCGCCATCGAAAAGTCGGGTGCCACGCCCGAGCGAGAGGCGGCCGCCGCGAGCTGGCCGAGCTGGCTGCCCTCCGGGTTGGTCAACCTCGGCCTCGACCTGCGCGGCGGGGCGCATCTGCTCGCCGAGGTAAAGGTCGCCGACGTCTACGCCTCGCGGCTCGAGGCGCTCTGGCCCGACGTGCGCGACATCCTGCGCCCCGAGCGCGATACGGTCGGCACCATCCGCCTGCAGCCCTCACCGGCCGGCGAGCTGCGCGTGCGCATCTCCAACCCCGACGGCATGGCCCGCGCGCTGGAGCTGGTGCGCGGTCTCGCGCGTCCGGTGACCTCGCTCACCGGCGCCGGCTCCAACGACCTCGAGGTCAGCGGGCAGGGCGACGAGATCGTCGTGACCCTGTCGGAGGCCGAGAAACAGGCCACCGACGAGCGCACCATGCAGCAGTCGCTGGAAATCATCCGGCGCCGGATCGATGAGGTCGGCACCCGCGAGCCGACGATCCAGCGGCAGGGCAGCGACCGCATCCTGATCCAGGTGCCGGGAATCGGCTCGGCCGCCGAGCTCAAGGACATCATCGGCACCACCGCCCAGCTGACCTTCCAGCCGGTCGTCAGCCGCACCACCAACGCCGACACCACCCCCGGCGTGGGCAACGAGCTCTTGCCCGCGATGAACGAGGAGGGGGTCTACTACGTGCTCGAGCAGGCGCCCGTCGTCACCGGCGAGGAGCTGACCGACAGCCAGCCGAGCTTCGACCAGAACGGCCGTCCGGCGGTAACCTTCCGCTTCAACCCGAGCGGCGCGCGCAAGTTCGGCGACTACACCGCCGCCAACATCGGCTCGCCCTTCGCCATCGTTCTCGACGACGAGGTGATCTCGGCCCCGGTGATCCAGAGCCACATCCCCGGCGGCTCGGGCATCATCACCGGCCAGTTCTCGGTCGAGGAATCCACAAACCTCGCCGTGCTGCTGCGCGCCGGGGCGCTGCCCGCCGGGCTCGACTTCCTCGAGGAACGGACCATCGGTCCGGAACTGGGACAGGACAGCATCGAAGCGGGCAAGCTGGCGACAGGCGTGGCCTTCGTCGCGGTGCTCGGCTTCATGTGGGCGAGCTACGGGCTCTTCGGCATCTTCGCAAATATCGCGCTCATCGTGAACGTCGGGCTGATCTTCGGCCTGCTGTCGATGATCGGCGCGACGCTGACGCTGCCCGGCATCGCCGGCATCGTGCTGACCGTCGGTATGGCGGTGGACGCCAACGTGCTGATCTTCGAGCGTATCCGCGAGGAACTGAAGACCGCGCGCGGGCCGGCACGGGCCATCGAGCTTGGCTATGAAAAGGCGCTGTCGGCCATCGTCGACGCCAACATCACCACCATCATCACGGCGATCATCCTCTATGTCATGGGCTCGGGTCCGGTGCGCGGTTTCGCCATCACCCTCGGCCTCGGCATCGTCACCTCGGTCTTCACCGCGATCTATGTCACCCGGCTGCTGATCGCGATGTGGTTCGAACGCCGCCGTCCCAAAACCATCGAGGTCTGAGCCATGCGTCTTCGTGTCATTCCCGACAATACGAGCTTCGACTTCTTCAAGCGCTGGAAGCTGTGGTTCGGCATCTCCGGCCTGATGATCGTGCTGGCGCTGGTCAGCTTCGGCGTGCGCGGCCTGAACTACGGCATCGACTTCCGCGGCGGCACCACCATCCGCACGCAGAGCGCCGAGGTGGTGGACGTCGGCGCCTACCGCGACGCGCTCGGCACGCTGGGGCTGGGCGACGTGGTGATCTCCGAAGTATTCGACCCGTCCTTCGGGCCGGATCAGAACGTCGCCATGGTCCGCATCCAGGCGCAGGACGAGGAAGAGGCCGTCACCCCCGAGACCATCGCTCAGGTCGAGGCGGCGCTGCAGGGCGTCGCGCCGGACATCGAGTTCGTCTCGGTGGAATCCGTCGGCCCCAAGGTGTCGGGCGAGTTGATCTGGACCGCGGTCGAGGCGGTGGTTCTGGCCATCGGCGCGGTGCTGATCTACATCTGGCTGCGCTTCGAATGGCAGTTCGCGCTCGGCGCGGTGCTGGCGCTGGTGCACGACGTGGTGCTGACGATCGGCGTCTTCTCCGAGCTCCAGATGAAGTTCGACCTGACCACCATCGCGGCGCTGCTGACCATCGTCGGCTATTCGCTCAACGACACCGTCGTGGTCTTCGACCGAGTCCGCGAGAACCTCATCAAGTACAAGAAAACCGAGCTCAAGGAGGTGCTGAACCTCTCGATCAACGAGACCCTCAGCCGGACCTTCATGACCTCCTTCACCACGCTGCTGGCGCTCTTCGCGCTCTTCGCGCTGGGGGGGGACGTGATCCGCGGATTCGTCTTCGCGATGATCTGGGGCGTCTTCGTGGGGACTTACTCCTCGGTCTTCGTCGCCTCGACCGTGCTGCTCTGGCTCGGCGTCAAACGCGACTGGAGCAAGACCGAGGCAGAGGCCGAGGCCAAGAAGACCGGCAGCAGCGTCTGAGCCGGCTTCCGGGGCCGGGAAACCAGCCCCGGCGCGCCCCGAGACGTGCAACCTCGGGCCGGACTGCCGGTTTTTGCGCCGGTGCGCGAGCAAGGCCCTAGACTTTGGTCTAGGGCTTTGTCGCTTTCGTATATCCCCGCTATGCTGGCCCTCCACCTGCGCCCCCCGCTGCCCGCCCCAAGCAGCGGGGCAATGGTCGCGCGGGGTAATTAGCTTTGATTTTTCATGTTTCGGCCTTATGCTGCCGCAGCGCGGCATGATCATGCTTCGTGCATCGTTTCGGGAGGGGGTGCACAGCGGGATCGGCGCGATCACAGGGACCGCGGTCCGCTTCGGGCCGCCTGTATGGGACCAGGGGAAGAACCATGCGGATGAATGAAATCAACTTCAGCGACGCGATGCCGGTCGAAGGCTACGGCCCGGGATTTTTCCGCATTGGCGGGCGTCCTGTCGATGGCGGCGTCTGCCTCTCTCCCGATGGCATGAAGCCTTGGGCGGGACTGTCGGACGAGGACACGCTGGTCTCGCTCGCGGGCAAGATCGACGTGCTCTTCGTCGGCACGGGGGGCGACATCGCGTTGCTGCCCAAGACGCTGTCGAGCCGGCTCGAAGAAGCGGGCGTCGGGGTCGAGGTGATGAACTCGCCGTCGGCCTGCCGCACCTACAACGTGCTGCTGGGCGAGGGACGCCGGGTGGCTCTGGCGGCCATGCCCGTCTGACCTGGCATCTTCGGAGCCTTAGCCAATCCGGCCGCGCCCGCGGCGCCTGTGCCGGACCAGCCATGACCCTGCAACAGCTTGTCGCGGCGCGGCTTTCGCGCTTTCCCGGGCCATTCGGCTGGGGTAAGCCCGTGGCATGACCCTGCCCACGACCTTGACAGTTCGCGATCTGGCCGTCGCCCGGGGCGGCGTGCCCGTGCTGGAGCGGCTCAGCTTCACGCTGTCCTCCGGGCGCGCACTCGTGCTGCGCGGGCCGAACGGCTCGGGCAAGACCACCTTGCTGCGCACCATCGCCGGGCTGCAACCGGCCTTCGAGGGCAAGATCGAGGGGGCGGGCGAGCGCATCGCCTATGCCGCTCATTCCGATGGTCTGAAATCCATGCTCTCGGTCACCGAGAACCTGCGCTTCTGGGCGCAGGTCTTCGCGCAGACCGACATCGAGGCCGCTCTCGAGGCCTTCGACCTGCGCGGGCTCGAGGAGCGCATGGCCGGAACTCTTTCTGCCGGGCAGAAGCGCCGCTTGGGCCTGGCCCGGCTGATGGTCACCGGGCGCCCGGTCTGGGTGCTGGACGAGCCGACGGTCTCGCTTGACACGGCCTCGGTGGCGCGCTTTGCCGAGGCGGTGCGCGGCCATCTGGCGGCGGGCGGCTCGGCGCTGTTGGCAACCCATATCGATCTGGGGCTGGACGAGGCAGAGGTGCTTGACGTCACCCCCTTCAAGGCCGCGCCCCGGGTGTCTCTGGAAGATGAGGCCTTCTTGTGATTGCGCTTCTTCTCAGGGACTTGCGGCTCGCGGTTCGCGCGGGTGGGGGCTTTGGCCTCGGGCTTGCCTTCTTCCTCGTCGTCACCGTCCTCATCCCCTTCGGCGTCGGCCCCGAAACCGGCCTGCTGAGCCGCATTGCGCCGGGCGTCTTGTGGATCGGCGCGCTGCTGGCCTGCCTGCTGTCGCTCGACCGCATCTTCGCGCTCGACTGGGAGGACGGCTCGCTCGACCTTCTGGCCACGGCGCCGCTGCCGATGGAGGGGATCGTCACGATCAAGGCGCTGGCCCATTGGATCACCACCGGCCTGCCCCTGGTGCTTGCAGCGCCCGCGCTCGGCGTGTTGCTGAGCCTGCCGCCCTCGGGATACCTCTGGGTGCTGGTCTCGCTGGCACTCGGCACACCGGCGCTTTCGGTCATCGGCACCTTCGGCGCGGCGCTGATGGTGGGGCTGAAACGGGGCGGGCTGCTGCTGTCGATCCTCGTGCTGCCGCTCTATGTGCCGACGCTGATCTTCGGCGCAGAGGTCGCGCGGCGCGGGGCCGAGGGGCTGGCGGTGCAGACGCCGCTGCTGATGCTGGCCGGGATCAGCTTCGGCACATTGGCGCTGTTGCCTTTCGCCAGCGCCGCGGTTCTGAGGATCAACCTGCGCTGAGAGGTCACAGGGCGGCGGCAAGCATTGCCGCTGCCGAATATTTGAAGTGTAAAGAGGCGCGAGCTGGGCTAGGGGAGCCGCATGTCGATCTGGGAATACGCCAATCCGGTGAAGTTCATCCGCACCACCGACCGCATCCTGCCCTGGGTGTCGGTCGCGGCAGTGGTGTGCCTCGGGGTGGGGCTGGTCTGGGGCTATTTCTTCACCCCCGACGACTACCGGCAGGGCGCCACGGTCAAGATCATCTACCTGCACGTGCCCGCCGCGCTGATGGCGATCAATGCCTGGATCATGATGCTGGTCGCCTCGCTGATCTGGATCGTCCGCCGCCACCACGTCTCGGCGCTGGCGGCGCGCGCCGCCGCGCCGGTCGGGGCAACCTTCACCGTCATCGCGCTGGCCACCGGCGCGCTCTGGGGACAGCCGATGTGGGGGACCTGGTGGGCCTGGGATCCGCGGCTCACTTCCTTCCTGATCCTCTTCCTGTTCTACCTTGGCTACATGGCGCTGTGGTCGGCGATCGAAAACGATGACACCGCGGCGGATTTGACCTCGATCCTCTGCCTCGTCGGCTCGGTCTTCGCGCTCTTGTCGCGCTACGCGGTGCTGTTCTGGAACCAGGGGCTGCACCAGGGCGCCTCGCTGTCGCTGGACAAGGAAGAGAACGTCGCCGACGTCTTCTGGTATCCGCTGCTGGTCTGCATCGCCGGTTTCGTGCTGCTTTTCGTGGCGCTGGTCTTCCTGCGCACGCAGACCGAAATCCGCGCCCGCCGGTCGCGCGCGCTGCTGGCACGGGAGGGCCGGACATGATGCCCGATCTGGGGAAATACGCCTTTGCCGTGCTCGCCTCCTACGGGGTGAGCCTGGCGCTGATCAGCGCGCTGGTCGCCGTGAGCCTGCGCCGTGCCCGCCGCGTCCGGGCCGAACTCGAAAAGATCGAACAGAGGGTGAAACGCCATGGCTAAGGTCTCGCCGCTGATGGTGATTCCGCCGCTGATCTTCGCCGGATTCGCGGTGATGGCCTATTTCGGCATGCAGCGCGGCGATCCCAACTCACTGCCGTCCACCTTCATCGGCAAGCCGGCTCCGGCCTTGCCCGCGGCGACGCTCGACGGTTTTCCCCCGGTGGCGGATGCCGATCTGCGCACTGGCGAGGTGACCGTGGTGAACTTCTGGGCGAGCTGGTGCCCCCCGTGCCGCGCCGAGCATCCGGTGCTGCTGCACCTGCAGGAGCAGGGCGTGCGCATCGTGGGCGTGAACTACAAGGACAAGACCGGGGCCGCCTCGGGCTACCTGACCGAAGACGGCTCGCCCTTTATCGGTGTGCCTTTTGATCCGCAGGGCCGCGCGGCGATCGAATGGGGGGTGACCGGCCCGCCCGAGACCTTCATCCTCGGCGGCGACGGCACGGTGCTGCACAAGCACGTCGGCCCTCTGGCCGGCACGCTCTACACCGAGGACTTCCTGCCTGCGCTGGAAGAGGCGCTGGGGCGTGATCTCGAGCCTTGAGCGCGTGGACCATGGAGACGATGACAGGGCCGGGGGCATCGCTCCCGGCCTTGGCGCGCAAGGAGCGAAAATGTCCGATTTGCCGTGGACCATGGAGCTGCGCGACGCGCGCGATCGGCAGAACTGGGCGGCTCTTGGGGCGCTGATGACGCGCGAGGCCGATCCTTATGGCCGAGACCCGATGAAGGATCACGTCACCGGTTCGGGCTTCGTGGTCTCTCCCTGCCGGGGCTTCACGCTTCTGTTGCATCACGCCAAGCTGGGCCGCTGGCTGCAGCCCGGCGGACATTGCGACGGCGATCCGGACGTGGCGGGGGTGGCCGCGCGCGAGATTGTCGAAGAGACCGGTTTGTCCGCCCGCCTGCTATCGCCGCGACTTTTCGACATCGACATCCACGAGATCCCCGCCCGCGCTGATGAGCCCGCACATTTTCACTACGATTTGCGGTTTCTCTTCGAGGCTGACCCTGCGAACCCCTTGCTTGGGAACGCGGAATCACACGACCTTCGCTGGGTGGCCCTGGACGATCTGCCGCGCTACGCGCCGCAGCGCTCTGTCTGCGTGCTGCGCGAGAAGCTGCCCCTCTGGAGGGCCGAGAGCGGAGAATGACGTGATGATCCTGCAGGCACGGATTCCCCATGACCTGACGCAGATGAAGCCCCTGCCGGGGATCGCTCCGCTCGATCCGGCGGCCTGGCTGCAGGTCGACGATGCCTATGCCGCGCAGATGGCAGAACGCGAGCGCCTGCTGGCGACGCAGCGCGCGGCGGTGCTGGCGATCGAGCCCGAGGCGATGCCCGCGGCGCAGGAACTGCTCGAGGTGGTTCTGGCGCATCTGCCCGAGTCCTTCACGCGCAAAGGCGAGGTGGTGACCCGGCCCGACGGCGTCGAGGTGACGCTCGACCGGAACGACCCCATGGGCACGCTCGGCGTGCTGGTTCAGGAAGATCTGTGCCTACTGCAGAAACGCGGCGACGAGCACGTCCTGACAGCGGCGGTGCTCTGCTTCCCGGCGGGCTGGCGGCTGGCGGACAAGATCTCGCGCCCGCTCAGTGTCATCCACGTTCCGATTCCCGAGTATGATGACAACATCGGCCGCCGGGTGCAGAGGCTCTTCGACGGGGTGCGCCCGGGCAAACCGCTGGTGCGATTCAACCGGCTGTTCCACGACGATCCCACGCTGTTCCAGCCGGGGCCGCGCCGCAGCAACACGGACCGGGCCAACCCCGCGACCGCGCCCTATCTGCGCTCGGAGCGTCAGTGCCTCGTGCGGCTGCCCGAAACGGCGGCGGTGGTCTTCTCGATCCACACCTTCGTTGTCGAGCGCGGGCCAGGCACGCCTTAGAGCGGCAGGTTCAGCAGTCCGGCATTGTCGAGGAAGACACCGAGGACGGTGAAGCTGAGAAATTGCGTCGCAAGGCGAATGTCCATCCCGCGTGACAGAGCGACGGCGGCCAGCACCAAGGCGACGGGCAGGTTGATCATCGCCAGCAGCCCGGTCATCGCCCAGGCCGCCAGCGACAGCCGCGTCTGCGCCGGATCGGACACCGCAACGACCATGGGCAGCCCCGAGGCCCTGGGAATGGTCGGCTCGGCGGGATCGGTCAGCGTCTCGGCCATGGCGTCTCGGATTCCCTCGGCCAGCAGCTTCTCGGCTGCGGGATCGATCGGCGCAAGCCGCTTGCGCGGCGGGCGGGTGAGCTGGTCGGGCAGGGTCTCTGGCGAGAGCCGGGTCCTGGGAGAGAGCCACTCGATCTCGGTTGCCGCACACAGCGGCGAGAGTCGGCGCACCGCCTCGAGCAGCAGCGCGATGGCCTTGGGGCCGCTGGCGAGACCGCCTTCGCGGCAGAGCACCCGCAGCACGATGCGCGGTGTGCCGCGCGTTCCGTCGAAATGGGTCAGGCAGAGCCCCATGCAGTCACCCATCAGCGCCAGACGCCGGCGCGAGACGAGAAGCGGGCGGCCCGAGGAATTGTCATGCGCAAGCAGGGTTTTGCCCGCCATTTTCAGCAACTGGACGAGATCCGGGCGTGCCGTGTCGGGCAGGTAGAGGGCCGCGTAGGGGGCTTTGCCCGTCATCCACATGTTCCTTCTCAAGGGTCTTGGATGCCAGTTTTGCGCGCCAAATGAGGAAGAACTTTGTCTCAAACGGGTCCCGGGGAGGACGATTTGAAAAAAATCAGACCACCCCGGGTTGCATAAATGTAAACTAGCCGACTTTCTGCGCAACCAAGGCAATGGCCTGCTGGTAGACGGTCGCGGCGTTCCATTCGTTCAGCACGCGGAAGTTCGCTGTGCCCTCGCCAAAGGGCTGACCGGGCTGCCAGCCTTTCTGGCGCAAGAAATTGGCGGTGGAGGCCAGAGCGTCGTACTGGTTGTAGAAATCGACCCGCCCGTCGCCATTTCCGTCGACCCCGTAGCGCAGCGCATTGCCCGGCAGGAACTGGGTATGGCCGAGCTCACCATGGGCGGCGCCCTGTTGGCTGGGCGAGAGCATCCCGCGGTCGACCATCTGCAGCGCCGCGATCGCGTGCGGTGTGAAGAAGGCCGAGCGGCGGCAGTCGTAGGCCACGGTGGTGATCGAGGAGACGACTGGCACGTTGCCCATGGTCCGGCCGAACCCGGTTTCCATGCCGTGGATCGCCAGCAGGATACCGGCGGGCACGCCGTAGCGCTGCTCGAGGGCATTGTAGAACTGCCGGTTCTGGTCGCGGCGCTTGCGGACCTGTGCGGCGAAACCATCGACCGAGCCGAGGCGGATTCGGATGAACTCGTCGAGCGGGTATTTGACGCCCTTCTGGCTGCGGTCGACCTTGATCGTGTAGCTCGAGTAGGGGGCGCCCATCAGCGCCTGAATGCCGCGTTCGCCGACGCCCGCGCGCTGCGCCTCGGCGGCGAATTCGCGTTTCCACGCATCGAAGCCCGAGGCGGTGTTGCCGCAGCTCGCCGCGATGGCGGCTCCGGCCGAGAGGGACAGCGAGGCGGCTGCGAGGATATTCATAAAGGTGCGGCGCATTCTTGGGACTCCGAACAAACGCATGTGCCGCAGCAACCTAGTGCGCGGCCCCGGCTGCGGAAAGGGATGCGGCCCAGACGTGAGGTCACAAGGCGGGAGTTTGCCCAGCCGCCCCCGCGCGTCGGGCGCGTCAGAGCGATGCGATCTCCATCGCGCGGGTGATGATCATACCGGCGAGGCTCAGCAGCGTGACCAGGCTGAAGCTCAGCAGGACCAGCCGCTGGATCCGCCGCCTTCGGGCGCGGGCGTCGTCTTCGGGGTAGGCCGCGAACGGCGTTCCCGGCTCGGCGGCGAAGTTCCGCACCGCGTTTGGCCGCGAGGCTGTTTCGGAGCGCCCGGCGAAATCCTTGTTCATACTGAAAAGTCCTCTGTGTCTCGCGAGGTAGAAATTCCCTCGTCGCCCACACTCCTAAGGCAATCTGGAGAATGCAGGGCAGAATTTCGGCATGAAAAAGGCGCCCCGTGGGGCGCCTTTCCGTGCTGTCCGTGAAAGTCGGATCAGCAGCTGTAGTACAGTGCGAATTCCACCGGGTGCGGCGTCATTTCGTAGGCTTCGAGCTCTTCCATCTTCAGGGCGATGTAGCCTTCGACCTGGCTCTTGGTGAACACGTCGCCGGCCAGCAGGAAGTCCATGTCGGCTTCCAGCTCGGTGAGCGCTTCGCGCAGCGAGCCGCAGACGGTCGGGATCTCTGCGAGCTCTTCCGGCGGAAGGTCGTAGAGGTTCTTGTCCATGGCTTCGCCCGGATCGATCTTGTTCTTGATACCGTCGAGGCCAGCCATCAGCAGAGCCGCGAAGCAAAGATAGGGGTTTGCCGAGGGGTCGGGGAAGCGAGCTTCCACACGCTTTGCCTTCGGCGATTCGGTCCACGGAATACGGACGCAGCCCGAGCGGTTGCGTGCGGAGTAGGCGCGCAGAACCGGCGCTTCGTAGCCCGGAACCAGACGCTTGTAGGAGTTGGTCGCCGGGTTGGTGAAGGCGTTCAGCGCCTTCGCGTGCTTCAGGATGCCGCCGATGAAGTACAGCGCTTCCTGCGACAGGTCCGCGTATTTGTCGCCTGCGAAGAGCGGCTTGCCGTCCTTCCAGATCGACATGTTCACGTGCATGCCCGAGCCGTTGTCGCCCTTGATCGGCTTCGGCATGAAGGTTGCCGAACGACCGTAGGCCTGTGCCACGTTGTGGATGATGTACTTGTACTTCTGGAGCTCGTCAGCCTGCTTGGTCAGCGTGCCGAAGATCAGGCCCAGCTCGTGCTGCGAGGTCGCAACTTCGTGGTGGTGCTTGTCGACCTTCATGCCCAGACGCTTCATGGTCGAGAGCATCTCGGAACGGATGTCCTGGCCGTCGTCCATCGGGTTCACCGGGAAGTAGCCGCCCTTGTAGGTCGGACGGTGGCCCAGGTTGCCCATCTCGAAGTCGGCGTCGGTGTTCCAGGCAGCGTGGTCTGCGTCGACCTCGTAGGACACCTTGTTCGGGGCGACCGAGTACTTCACGTCGTCGAACAGGAAGAATTCAGCTTCCGGGCCGAAGTAGGCCGCATCGCCGATGCCCGAGGAGATCAGGTAGGCTTCTGCCTTGGCCGCGGTGCCGCGCGGGTCGCGGTCATAGGCTTCGCCGGTGTCGGGTTCGACGACCGAGCAGTGCAGGCAGAGCGTCTTCTCGGCGTAGAACGGGTCGATGTAGGCGCTTTCGGTGTCGGGCATGAGCTTCATGTCGGAAGCTTCAATCGACTTCCAGCCGGCGATGGACGAGCCGTCGAACATGAAGCCTTCGTCGAGGAAGTCTTCGTCGACGAGGTCGGCGATGACGGTCACGTGCTGGAGCTTGCCGCGCGGGTCGGTAAAGCGGATGTCGACGTAGGCTACGTCCTCATCCTTAATAAGCTTGAGAACTGCGTCCTTGCTCATTCCCTTCTTCCCTTTCTGTACTTGGGTCCGGTGTGTTCTGATGGTTTCAGCTCGCCGCGCGTCCGGTGACGCGCGGGAGATGACGCAGGGCGGTTTCGACTCAGAGCGCGTCGGAGCCGGATTCGCCGGTGCGGATACGGATGGCCTGCTCGATGGGGCTGACGAAGATCTTGCCGTCACCGATCTTGTCGGTTTTCGCGGCAGAGATGATCGCCTCGATCGCGGCGTCGACCTGATCGTCGTCCAAGACGACTTCGATCTTCACTTTCGGAAGAAAATCAACCACATACTCCGCGCCCCGGTAGAGCTCGGTGTGGCCTTTCTGACGACCGAAACCTTTCACTTCGAGCACGGAGAGGCCTTGGATGCCTGCGTCCTGCAACGCTTCCTTAACCTCGTCGAGCTTGAACGGCTTGATGATCGCCTCGACCTTCTTCATGGCCCTGTCTCCTCGTTTTCCCGTGTCGGACCCTGCCAGACCACTTCTCATCGACCGCGACAATCGGATAGGGTTTCCGGGCAAGGAAATATGAGGCGATTTTTGGCATGTGGTTATTTTTTGCGCAAGTCGCTTGTGAAATGAGCAGAATTGAATCGCGCATGTGCGCCGCATGAGCATCCTTTTGACGGCTGCACAAATGCGCAGCGCCGAGCGGACAGGAATGGCCCGCGGGGCTGGCAGTGGCGCCGATCTGATGGAGCGGGCGGGGCAGGGCGTGGTCACGGCGCTGCTGGCAAGATGGCCCCAGCTTGCAATGGCTCCCGCGCATGCGCTGGTGCTCTGCGGACCGGGCAACAACGGCGGCGACGGCTTCGTCATCGCGCGGCTTCTGGCCGGGCTCGGCTGGCAGGTGGAGGTCTTTCTGCTGGGCGATGCCGATCGGCTGCCGCCGGATGCGCGGCTCAACCACGACCGCTGGTCGGCGCTCGGTCCGGTGGGCCGGCTGCCCTTCGATGCGCCGCCCGTGGCCGCCGGACCCAAGGGGGTTCTGATCGACGCGCTCTTCGGCACGGGGCTCACCCGCGGGCTCGGACCGGAGGTGGCGCAGGTGTTCTCCTGCTTGGACGCGCCGGGATTCGCTGGCTGGCAGCGGGTGGCAGTGGATCTGCCCTCGGGGCTCTGCGCGGATTCCGGGCGGCGCATCGGCGGTGACGATGCCGCGGTCTTCGGCGCGGACCTCACGGTCAGTTTCCACGCCGCCAAGCTGGGGCACTACCTGGGGGAGGGGCCCGCGCTCTGCGGCGCGCTGGAGGTGGCAGAGATCGGCCTACCGGACGGGCTGGTCGCAGATCCCGCGGCGCTGATCGAGGCGCCGACCTTCCCGCTCGCCAAGCGCGCCGGGCACAAGTACGGCCATGGTCACGCGCTGGTGCTGGGGGGCGGCTTCGGGCGGACCGGCGCCGCGCGTCTGGCCGCGCGCGCGGCGCTGCGGATCGGCGCGGGGCTGGTGACGCTCGCCGTGCCGGGCGCGGCGCAGATGGAGGTCGCGGCGCAGATCACCGCGCTGATGCTGCGCCGGGTGGAGGCGGGGGAAGACCTCAGCGCAGTCCTCGAGGAGGGGCGCCTCAACGCGCTCTGCCTCGGGCCCGGCCTTGGGATCGAGCGCGCGCGCGACCTGGTGCCCGTCGCGCTTGCCGCAGGCCGGGCGACCGTGCTGGATGCGGACGCGCTGAGCGCCTATTCGGACGCCCCCGAAACGCTCTTTTCCCAATTGCATCCGGCCGTCGTTCTTACCCCGCATGATGGCGAGTTTGCCAGGCTCTTCCCGGACCTTGCCGCGCGCCTGCCTGCGCCTGCGCAGCATGGGCCGGCCTTTTCGCGGGTCGATGCGGCGCGGGCGGCGGCAGAGCGGGCAGGCTGCACCCTGCTCTTGAAGGGCCCGGACACGGTGATCGCCGCTCCGGGAGGTCCGGCTTCGGTCCATGCCGCGGCCTATGGGCGGGCCGCCCCCTGGCTCGCCACCGCCGGGGCCGGCGATGTGCTGGCCGGGCTGACCTGCGGGCTCCTGGCGCGGGGCGCCGCGCCGCTGCAGGCCGCGCAGACCGCCGCCTTCGTGCATGTCGAAGCGGCACGCCACTTCGGTCCCGGGCTGATCGCCGAGGATCTTGCCGAGGCGCTCCCGTCAGTCCTGCGCGATCTGGGGGCTGGGGGCGCTGCCCCGCCCTAGCGGGCCCTGCGTAAAAATGACCGTAGGGGCACCGCAAGCCTTGGGGCGATTTTTCCTCTCGCGTCGCCCGAGGCACTTTGTTAGATATCCAGCCGATCCGGGTGCCGCGCGCACCTGCGTGCGGGTGTGGCGAAATTGGTAGACGCACCAGATTTAGGTTCTGGCGCCGCAAGGCGTGGGGGTTCAAGTCCCTTCACCCGCACCATTTTTCTCGACCTTCAGGCATGAGCGGCCAGCGTGACGGCTCTGTGGATCATCTCCGCAGGTGTCGGGTGGCGCACTCGCGGTGGCGCGTTAAGAAAATATTTTCCTTCCTTCTGCCAAAGATGGATCCGGCGGTGTTCGATATCGGCGGCAGGTCCATATGCGCCGTCCGGCGGGCGCAGGGATCTGGGGCTTGTGGCAGTCCATGCCGCGCTTTGGTGCCCACCGCCCGGCGATAGAATGGTGAAAGAGGTTTATGTGTCAGGACTGAGGATCCCAACGATCGCCGACCGCGCTGCGGGCCGCGACAACAACTTCAATCTCCTGAGGATGTTGGCCGCGATCGGGGTCCTTATTTCGCATGCCTATCCGATCAGCCTCGGCCCCGGCGCCGAAGAGCCCCTGGCGCTCGCGCTGAGAGGGTGGTCCTTGGGCAGCCTCTGCGTCATGATCTTCTTTGCGATCTCGGGGTTCTTTATCGCGCGCAGTTTTGCCACGAAGGCGTCGGTCAGCGATTTCCTGCGGGCCCGGGCGCTGCGGCTCTTTCCGGCGCTGATCGTCATGCTGGCCCTGACGGTTCTTGCTTGCGCCGGGCTGAGCCAGGTTCCGGTCGACGTCTACCTGGCAGCAACGCCGGGCTATATGCTGTACAACTTGACGCTGGTTTTCCCTCATTATGAGTTGCCTGGCGTCTTCATGGCCAATCCCTACGGGCCGGCGATCAACGGCTCGCTCTGGACGCTCAACTACGAAGTCCTGTGCTATCTCGCAGTCGTCTTTTGCGGCCTGCTGGGGCTGCTCGTGCGCCCTCGTCTCTTCGGCCTCGCATGCGTCAGCCTCTGCGTGGCCTGGGCAGTGACCGAGGCGAGTGACCTGCATCCACGTCTGGCGGCGCTGGCGAAACTGGCGCTGCCCTTTGCCGCCGGAATGTCGCTATGGGTCTATCGCGAGAAAATTCCGCTCTCGCCGTGGCAGGCCGCATTCGGCGGCGCGATCGCCGCGGCGTCCTGGTCGACGCCGCTGTTCCACCCGCTTCTCATCTTGGCAGTGAGCTATGCGATCTTCGTCCTTGGCTACGCGCGGCTGCCACGCCTTCAGATCTACAACCGCCTTGGGGACTATTCCTATGGAACCTATCTCTACGCCTTCCCGGTGCAGCAGTTCCTGGCCTGGGCAGGCCTAACGTGGCCGCTCTGGAACATGGCCTGTGCGCTGCCCATTACGCTCGTCCTTGCGGCGTTGTCTTGGCACCTGATCGAAGCGCCGGCGTTGCGGTGGAAAGGAGGCGCGTCGCGGCGGCTGGCCGCAGCGGGTTGAGGGCCGGGTTTGCCGCGGAGAATCTGTGATCTTGGATCCGGCCAGCGGGGAGACTCCCTTCCGGAGCAGAATCGGTGTGTTCGGAGTCAGCGCAGGTTTTGCCTGCTTTGCGAGCGCAGAGCAGGCGGCGGCCTATGCAGAGGCCAAAGCGCCGCCACATCATCTAGTCCTTCGACTTTCCCACGATTGATTCTCGCAGAAATCTCGGCAACCGAGAGGTGAGAACGCTGGACGGAATCATCTGCATGACCCAACGTCACATTTGGTCCGTGAGTGGGCTGACATGCCTGATGATCCTGCGGTGCAAAGAGCCGGAATTTCCCGGTGCCGAAGGGGAGGGCGTTACATATACAAAAGTCCTTTTGTAATACCAGTTGCCCCGGGTTTGGAAAATCTTTCCATTTTCCGGGGCTATTGGTTGGGTCCCTTCCAAGACGAGCTTCAGCTCGGCGGGCCGCCCATCCTTCCGCGCTTGGTGACGCTGCGCGCTTCCCGCGAGTTCACCGCAAAGGCCCAGAGTGGTCGCCCGACCCGGCGAAAGTTTCAGACCAAGGGGATTTGCTTCATGGGTTGGCCTCCATCGACTTGGAAGGCGTCAGGCACAGGCTTTCCTTGGAGTGTGACCTCCGCGACGCTGGCGGCGTTTGCCTTGCTGCCTCGGGAAAAAGACCGGGTGGCGACGTCATCTGGCGGGGGAGGATACCGATAGCTGGCTGGCGTTCGGGCTAGCTCGCTGTCTTGGAGAATGAATAGCCTCCCCTCGAGCGCGGAGCAAGAGGCAAAGCGGAAAAATATCAGGAAATCATATAGTTGATAGTTTTCGTCGGGTTCGTTCGGTTGGGGCGCTCCCGGCAATCTCGGGTCTTGGCCCTCCGCGAAGCGCGACCGGATCTGGGGGCTTGCCAAGGACTTGCGCGTCCAGCGCCGCTTGGATCTCGACAGGCCGTCACGCGCAGACGTGGTGCACGGCTGCGCTTTCCGCGACGCCTTCTGCCGCGCCCCCGGCAAAGCTTGCGACGGTCACTGGCGGCTTCGCGTCCGGGAAGTGGTAGACTGCGTTGACGCAGAAGGGACCGCTGCCGGAATGGCCGAGCGCCCGCCCGACAGCGCCGGTCCTTCCGGTCATCAGCCCGAGCGAATAGCCGCAATCGGTCCAGGGACGCCCGTCGAGCGCGCCGCCGAGGCGGTGGCGCCGCAGCATCTGTGCCAGCGTGGCAGGCGCAAGCAGGGCGCCGGAGAAGAGCGCCTGCAACAGGCGTGCGGCATCCGCCGCCGTACCGGTGAGGCAGCCGTGGTAGACCCAGCCCGGGTGGTAGCCCCGCGCCTCGCGCCAGTGTACGCGGGCGAAATCGGCGCGGCGGCTGGCGAGCGCAATGCTCTGCAGGCCGAGTGGCCGGGTAATGACTTCGGAGAGCAGGGCTGCAAAGGGCCGACCCGCGGCCTCCTCGATGCGCTCGCGCACCAGCATGTAGCCGAGGTTGGAATAGGCCCAACCCTGGCCCGGGGCGAAGCGCGGACCCTGCGCCATGGTGGCGTCATAGATCTGGTCGCGGGGCCAGGGCTCCTCGTCCGAGGCGACTGCAGCGCGATAGGCGGGCAGGGCACAATACTCGGGCAGCCCTGCCGTGTGGTCCAGAAGCTGGCGCAGGGTGAAACCCTCGACGGGGCGGGGCGTGTCGAGGCGCAGCGCCCCGGCCTCGACCAGCTTCAGCGCGCAGATCGCCAGGACCGTCTTCGTGAAGCTCCAGTAGGGGAAGACCTCGTCGCCGGTACCGCCGAACACTTCGGCGGTCTCGCCGGTCAGCCGGCAGGTGAAAACGGGCGGATGCGGTTCCATGCGGCGGGCATAGCATGGCGCCGGCACGCGGGACAGCGCCGCGCCAGGGAGACATGTCAGGGAGACAAGACCGGGCCGGGTCCTGGGCACTGGCCCTTGCCCGAAAGACGCTGGGATGCCATATCGCCCGGAACGAGTTACGGAAAAGCAGAGGGGCACGGGCCTTATGTTCGATCTGACGGGAAAAAACGCGCTGATCACCGGCGCTTCGGGCGGCATCGGCGGCGCCATCGCCAAGGCGCTGCACGAGGCGGGGGCCACGGTTGGGCTCTCGGGCACCCGCGAGGCGCCGCTGCAGGAACTGGCCGCGGAGCTCGGCGATCGCGCTTTCGTGCTGCCCTGCAACCTTTCGGATCCCGAGGCCGTGGCGGCGCTGCCGAAACAGGCGGCGGATGCGATGGGCTCGGTCGACATCCTGGTGAACAACGCCGGCATCACCCGTGACAACCTTTTCATGCGCATGTCCGATGACGAATGGCAGCAGGTGCTCGACGTGAACCTCACCGCCACCTTCAAGCTCTGCAAGGGCGTGCTGCGCGGCATGATGAAGGCGCGCTGGGGTCGCATCGTGAACATCTCGTCGATCGTTGGGGCCACCGGCAACCCGGGCCAGGGCAACTATGCCGCGGCCAAGGCGGGCCTTGTCGGGATGACCAAGTCGCTGGCCTATGAGGTCGCCTCTCGCGGGATCACCGCCAATGCCGTGGCGCCCGGTTTCATCGAGACGGCGATGACCGACAAGCTCAACGATGACCAGAAAGCCGGCATCATGGGGCAGATCCCCGCGGGCCGCATGGGTACCGCCGATGAAATTGCCGCTGCGGTGCTCTATCTTTCCAGCCAGGAAGCTGCTTATGTCACAGGCGCGACGCTGCATGTGAACGGCGGTATGGCAATGCTCTGACCCCGCGCCTTCGGGCACGGCGGAAAGCGTTTGCCATCCTGCGTGCTTATGCTATAGGCGCGCAGGAACTTGGATCGGGTCGGCGCAGTCGTGCCGTTCTGGTCTTTCCCGGGTCTTCCGGGGTTACGTTGCCCGGTTCCGGGCGGATTGAGCAGCCACCCCGCTAGGGCAAGGGCAAAGACGGGTCGAGAGACCCAGACACATTGTGAGGACAGAAGAATGAGCGATATCCCTGATCGCGTGCGCAAGATCGTGGTTGAGCACCTGGGCGTTGAAGAAGACAAGGTGACCGAGAGCGCCTCGTTCATCGACGATCTGGGCGCGGACAGCCTCGACACCGTGGAACTGGTTATGGCCTTCGAAGAAGAGTTCGGCATCGAGATCCCCGATGACGCAGCCGAGACCATCCAGACCTTCGGCGACGCGGTGAAGTTCATCAAGGAAGCCTCCTGAGCTTTTCCGACTCCTGACCGGAGTTGTGGACGGCGCCCATTCGGGCGCCGTTCTGCGTTTCTGGTGCCGTGCAAGGCCCGTGGAGGGCCGAAGTGGGGGCGCTGCCCCTCTCTGCTACGCGGCTCACCCCCGGCGTGTTTTGCAAGAGAAGAAGGGCCCGAGGTGCGACCCGGGCCCTTCTTCTCTTTTCATATACGCAGACCCGGCGGCGGGTCCGCGCGCGCCGCCGGGCAGGAATTGCGCGGTCTCAGCCGGCGATGCGCACGTTGAGCAGCGCGCAGCGGCGCTCTTCGCGGATCACCCTCAGCGCCTCGTCGAGGGCAGGGCGGAGCTGCTCGGGGGTCTCGACGGCACGGGCGAAGGCGTTGCTCGCCTCGGCCACCTTGCAGAAGTCGGGGCTGGGCGCGAGACCGGTGAGCGGCATGACGTTGGCCTTGCCCGCGGCGCCCTCGGGATAGAGTCCGGTGACCGAGGCCCGCACGGCGCCCCATTCGGCGTTGTTGAGGATCACGATCAGGATCGGCAGGGCCAGCGCCTCGGCAATCTGGTGACAGGCCACGGGGTTGGCGAACATGTAGCTGCCGTCGCCGAGCGTGGCGACGCAAATGCGCTGTGGCTCGGCGAGTTGCGCACCGAGCGCCGCTGGGAAGGACCAGCCCAGACCACCGGAATGCGGCTCCTGGAACCAGGCGCGATGCGCGCGGCGCGGCAGCGCGCCGAGCATCGTCCCGAGCTCGGAAAAGACCGTGCTGGGGGCGTCCTGCGCGTCGAGGGCCTCGCCGAGGATGCGACTGACGGCGGGCTTGGTGAGCAGGTCTCCCTGCGGCTGGGCCGCCTTGCGCTGCGCCTCGCGGGCCTTTGCCGTGGTCTCGGCAAGCCGGGCGCGGCGGGGGGCGACGTGATCGCCCTTGGGCAGGCCCTCCATGGCGGTGATCAGCGCGGGGAGCGTCCGGGCGTTCTCGCCGGTGATCGACAGGTCCGAGCGGAAGTTGCGCACCGGGAAGCGCGAGAAGATCGGGTCGGGACCCATGTTGACCACCTTTGCCCCTGGGCGCGGCGCATGGGCGTCGGGCATCCAGGGGGCAAGGCAGTCAAGGATCAGCACCACGTCGGCACCGGCCAGCCATGGGCCGGGATCGGCGCCGACGTGGCAGGGATGGTCGGTGGCGATGGCAAGATGCGTCGCCCACCAGGAGCAAACCGCGATGCCCCAGTCCTCGGCCCATGCCGAGAAGGCCTCGAAGCTTGCCGCATCGCCGGCGCCACGCTGGGCGATGATCAGCGGGGCTTCCGCCTCGGACAGCCAGCGGGCGAGGGTGGCAATCGCCTCGGGGTTCGGCGCGGTCTCGGAGGCGGCAATGGAGGGGGCCGCGTCGAGGCCCTCGGTCGGCACGGGCTCGCAGAGCACCTCGCGCGGGATCGACAGGTAGACCGGTCCCTTCGGGGTGGAGGTCGCGATGGCATGGGCGCGGTCCAGCAGGCCGGTGACCTGCTCGGGGAACTTCAGCTCATACTCCCACTTGGAGGCCTCGCGCACCAGCGCGGCCTGGTCGCGCATCTCCTGTCCCCAGCCGATCGGCACGGTGCGGGCACCAAAGCGGCCCTCTTCGGTGACCGGGGTGCGGCCCGACATGAGGATCATCGGGATATGCTCGCAGGCGGCGTTGATCGCGCCGATGGCGCCATTCGCCAGCCCGACATTGGTGTGCAGCATCACCGCCTGCGCCTTGCCGGTCATCAGGGTGTAGCCATGCGCCATGCCCATGGCGGCGTGTTCGTGCGGCATGACCAGCGCCTGCGGCAGCTCGATGCCCTCGGCGGCCGCCTGGGCCAGCCCCTCGATGATCGGCGGGAAGTCGGTGCCGGAGTTGGCGAAGACGTAGTCCACGCCAAGCGCCTTCAGCCGGGGGAAGATCGCGCCCCCGGCGGTGACGGTCGATTGGTCTTTCATTGTTCAGCCTCCCAGCAGGGTTGGCAGCCAGAGCGTGAGTGCGGGGAAGGCGAGGATCAACGCGACCCGCACCAGCTCGGCGCAGAAGAAGGGGGCGACGCCCTTGAAGGTCTCGATCATCGGCGTGTCCTTGGCCAGTGCCGAGATGATGAAGACGTTCATCCCCACCGGCGGGGTGATCAGCCCCAGCTCGGCGACGATGAGGGCTAGGATGCCGAACCAGACCTTGAGGTCCTCGGTGCTCATCCCGAATCCCGCGCCGTCAGCCGTGGCGTAGAGCCCGCCGTTCAGCTCGACCAGCATCGGCCAGAAGAAGGGGATCACCAGCAGGATCATCGACATGCTGTCCATCAGGCAGCCGAGCAGGATCAGCGCGATGAGGATCAGCACCATGACCATCATCGGGGCCATGCCGCTCTCGGCGATCCATTGCGCCGCCTGCTGCGGCAGGCCGATGCGGGACATGAAGATCTTCATCAGCTCCGCACCCAGCAGGATCACGTAGATCATCCCCGAGGTGCGGGCGGTGGATTTCAGCGCGACGACCATTTCGGCCAGCCCGACGCGGCGCTTGGCCAGACCGTAGACCCAAACGAGGAAGACGCCGACGGCGGCGGCCGGGGTGGGGTTGAAGAAGCCGCCGTAGATGCCCCCCAGAACAAGGCCGAAGATGACCATGACCGGCAGCAGGCCGAGCGTGGCGGTGACGAACTCGGAACGGCTCGCCGCGCCGCCCGCGGGGCCCGAAGCGGGGCGGATGCGGACGTAGATCGCGATGGTCAGGATGAAGAAGAGCACCGCCAGGATGCCGGGCAGCATGGCCGCGGCGAACATGGTGACGATATTGGCCTCGACGATCACCGCGTAGACGATGAGCACCACGGAGGGCGGGATCAGGATGCCCAGAACGCCGCCGGCCGAAAGCGCGCCGGTGGCCAGCGCGCCCGAATAGTTGTAGCGCTTGAGTTCGGGCAGGGCGACCTTGCCCATGGTCGAGGCGGTGGCCAGCGACGAGCCGCAGACCGCGCCGAAGCCCGCGCAACCGGCGATGGCGGCCATGGCGGTGCCGCCGCGCATCCAGCCGAGCCAGGCATTGGCGCCGCGGAAGAGCGCGTGGCTCAGGCCCGCGACCGTGG
Organism: Salipiger sp. PrR007; assembly: GCF_010499845.1. NCBI lineage: Bacteria > Pseudomonadati > Pseudomonadota > Alphaproteobacteria > Rhodobacterales > Roseobacteraceae > Salipiger > Salipiger sp. PrR007. The sequence goes on from NZ_JAAGOZ010000033.1 coordinate 27,074, forward strand.
CCAGCTCGCCCATCAGCACGAACATCGGCACGACCGAGAGGTCGTAGATCGAGAACTGACCGTAGGCGAGGGTTTTCAGCTGGCTCATCAGCAGCATGGGGCCATTGACCAGCGCGATGCCGACGCCGCCGACGAGGATCATCCCGTAGGCAATGGGAATTCGGATTGCGATCAGCACAATAAGGACGACCAGCGACAGGATGCCAAGAGTGATGGGATCGCTCATGTCCGGGCCTCCAAGAGGCTTTCGCGGAAGGTGACGGCGGCGGCGGCAATGAGCAGCGCCAGCGAGGCGAGGATCGGCATGAAGGCCCACCAGATCGGCACCTGAAGGATCGTCGTCGTATAATTGTAGGCCTTCTGGTCGAGCATCCCGAGATACATGCGCCAGACGAGGATGCCGGCGAAGCCGAAGGCGATCAGCGAGGCGAGTGCCCGCAGCACCGCCAGCACCGGGCGAGGGGCGTTCGCCGTGAAGATGTCGGCGGTGACATTGGAGTCGGTGAGCTGGCAGTAGGGTAGGAAGGCGAAGACCGCCACCGCCACGCCCATCTCGGTGAGCTCGAAATCACCCGGAAAGGGTTTGAGCACCACGGCCCCGACGACCGAGGCGACGTTGATCAGCACGATCACCAGCAAAAGCGCGCCGCCCAGCAGCGCCCAGAAGGTGACAAGCCGTGCGACCGCAGCGGAAACTCCGCTGCGGTTCTGAACTTCTGCGGCAAACATCAGTTGCTCATGCTCTCTTCGGCATTGGCCTTGATCCGATCGCGGGCCGTGGCGACCATGGCGGCGCCGTCGATACCCTTGGCAGAGACATCCTCGACCCAGCGGTCGACCACCGGCTCGAGCGCGGTCTGGAAGGCCGCGGTCTCTTCCTCGGTGAGCGTCACATGGGTGTTGCCAGCGTCGGTCGCGACCTTGATGCCGCGCTCGTCGATGCTGCGCCAGATGTTGCCGACCTCGATCAACCAGTCACGGCCCGACGCGTCGCGGAACGCTTTCTGGATGTCCTCGGGAAGACCGTCCCAGCGCGCCTTGTTCATCGAGACCTGGAAGGTCGTCGTGCCGAAGCGGGTCTTGTCCGCACCCTCGATCTGGTACTCGGTCTGGTCCTGCAACTTCAGTGCCGGGATGATTTCCCAGGGGATGAAGGCGCCGTCGACGACCTTCTTCGACAGGGCCTGCGGCAGGTCCGGAACCGGCATCGAGACCGGTGTTGCGCCGAGGGCTTCGATCACCCAGGCACCGGTGCGGGTGGGAATGCGCATCTTGAGCCCTGCGAGGTCCTCCGGCTTGCGGATGTCCTTGTCGACCGTGTGGATGGCCTGGCCCGCGTGGACGTGCAGGAACATCGGCTCGACGCCTGCGTAGTCATCCTTGAGATACGCGTCGTACATGTCGAGCATCGCGAGGTTCGTGGCCACCGGGTCGTTGATGAAGACGTTGGGCAGCTCCATCACCTCGGTGCGCGGGAACAGGCCCGGCGTGTAGCCGTTCACCGTCCAGATGAGATCCACCACGCCGTCGCGCACCTGGTTGATCAGCTCGGGCGGGCGCCCGCCGAGGGTCATCGAGGGATAGATCTCGATCTTCACCTTGCCGCCCGAGTTCTCCTCGACCGCCTTTGCCCAGGGCTCGAGCATGTCGGTCTGCGCCGGGGCCTTGGCCCCCAGGAAATGGTGCAGCTTGAAGGTGTAGTCCTGCGCCCATGCGCCGCCAGCGGCGACGCTCAGGGCCAGGGCCGCGACTGCGGTTCTTGCCAGTTTGGTTTTCATGACGGTTCCTCCCGTTTAAGTCGATCCGATCGCGTCCATTTAGATCGGGTAGTGCAGATCGCCGTCCTGCGTGGTCAGCCAGCGCAATTCGGTAAACTCGGCGACTCCCCACGTGCCGCCGAAGCGACCGTAGCCTGAATCCTTCACCCCGCCGAAGGGCATTTGCGCCTCGTCGTGCACGGTCGGGCCGTTGACGTGACAGATCCCGCTTTCGATGCGCCGCGCGACCGCCATGGCGCGGGCCTGATCGCGGCCGAAGACCGCCGCGGACAGGCCGAACTCGCTCTCATTCGCGACGCGCACCGCTTCGTCGACCGAGCCCACGCGGATGATCGAGGACACCGGGCCGAAGCTCTCTTCGGAATAGAGCCGCATCTGCGGGGTCACCCCGTCGAGTGCCGCTGCGTTGAGAATGGTGCCCTCGCCGCCGCCGCCGATCAGCCGCGCGCCCTTTTGCACGGCGTCCTCGATGAGGTCGCGGATGCGGTCGGCGGCGCCGATGTTGACGAGGCTGCCGAGGGGGGCCTTGCCCTCGGTCGGGTCGCCCGCGGTGAGGCTCTCGACCTTCTCGGCAAAGGCCGCGACGAAGGCGTCGGCGATCTCGTTCATGACGATGATGCGCTCGGTCGACATGCAGATCTGGCCCTGGTTCATGTAGGCGCCGAAACCGGCAGCCGCGACGGCGGCGGGGATGTCGGCGTCATCGAGCACGATGAAAGGCGCCTTGCCGCCCAGTTCGAGCAGCGACGGCTTGAGGTGCCGTGCCGAGAGCTCGGCGACGATCCGGCCGACGCGGGTGGAGCCGGTGAAGTTCACCCGGCGCACGGCGGGGTGGGCGATCAGCGTCTCGACCAGTTCGGGCGCATCCTCGGGCGCGTTGGAGATGGCGTTGACCACGCCTTTGGGCAGGCCCGCTTCGGACACGGCCTCGAGGATCAGCGCATGGGTGCGCGGGCAGAGCTCCGAGGTTTTCATCACCACGGTGTTGCCGCAGGCCAGCGGCGTCGCGATCGAGCGCACGCCAAGGATCACCGGCGCGTTCCAGGGCGCCATGGCGAGTACCACGCCCGCCGGCTGGCGCACCGCGTAGGCGGTCGATCCGGGGCGGTTCGAGGGCACGATCTCGCCCTTGATCTGGGTGGTCAGGCTGGCCGCTTCCAGCAGCATGTCTGCGGCGAGCATGACGTTGAACCGGGCCCAGGCCTCGGTCGCGCCGATCTCGGCCTTCATCGCGGCAACGATGTCGTCGCCACGCGCGGTCAGTGCTTCCGAGGCCTTGATCAGCAGCTTGCGGCGCTGGCCGGGGGCGACGGCGGCCCACTCGGGGAAGGCCGCGGCAGCGGCATCCACCGCGCGGATCGCGTCGGCCTTGCTGGCCGCTGCGGCGCGCGTGGCGACTTCGCCCGACACCGGGTTGGCGCGTTCGAACTCGCGGCTGTCTTCGGCGGGCACATGCTCGCCGTCGATAAAGAGGTTCAGGCTGTCCATGACTTCACGTCTCCTTGGTCAGGTCAATTCGGTTTCAAGCGGCTCTGTCGTGCCGGCGAGCAAAGCGCGCTGCACCGCCGGATCATTGCGCATCGCGTCGGCACTGCCGCCGCCCACCACGCGCTCCGCTTCTCTGGCGGTGGCCGCGAGGGGCAAGCGCGGACACCCTTGCAAGCGGCAGAGCGCGCAGCAGGGCGCGCCGGGTGTTCTGTGTCATGTGGTCCTCCCGGCCGATGCCTTCGAAGCATCCTGTTGCGCCACGGGCAGCCCTCTCCCCGAGGCGTCCTGTGGCGGTGATGAAGAAACTATCCGAAAAATCTGTTGATAAAATGCACGTATGCGGGGATGAATTGGACGCATCAGTCCCTTTACGCGCACAAATCATGAGCACGATGAAAACCTTCCCGCTTCGGCCCTCGGCGCATCACGGCATCACCGCGCATGAGATCCGCAGCCCTCTGGCCGAGACGACCTATGGGCTGCGGGCCGGAAACGCCTGTTTGCTGGCGCTGCAATCGGGGCGCGGCCGGGTGCTGATCGGCGCGCGCGACATGGGAATAGAGGCGCCACGATTTGTCTGGCTGGCCCCGGGGCGGGACGGGGCGTTGAAGCTCTCGCCGGGCAGCCGCGGCGAGCTGGTGATCTTGTCGAAGGGGGCGCTGGCGCGGGTGCTGCCCGGGTCTGCCTTCGGTGACGAGTTGAGCCAAGTCCTGGCGGCAGACCTTTCGGTGGCGCTGGCTGCGCAGCGCGAGCGCGTTGCCCGGCGCATGGCCGAACTGCGCGAGGAACTGGCGGAGAGCGCGCCGGGGGTCGAGATCATGGCCGGGCACATGCTGTCGATGCTGTTGATTCAGCTCTGGCGCGGGGTGAAGGAGGGCCGGGCGCGGCCCGATGTGGCGACGGGCGGGCTGGTGCAGGGCTTCGTGCAACTCGCGGGTCTGCACCTGCGCGAGCACTGGGAGGTGGGCGATTACGCGCGGGCCCTCTGCGTGTCTCGGGACCGGCTGGCGGGGGCGGTGCGTCGCGCCACGGGACGCTCACCGCAGACCTGGCTGCACGAGGCGCTGCACCGCGAGGCGGCGGAGTTGCTGACGAACTCGGGGCTGCAGGTGGCGCAGGTGGGGTTTCGGCTCGGGTTTACCGACCCTGCTTATTTCAACAGGTTTTTCAAACGGATGGAGGGCGTTCCTCCGAGCCGATTCCGGCGCCGCATGGCCAAGCGCAGCGCGCCGGCGACCTCTTACGCGGCCTGGCCGTGACGGAGGGCGCTCGGCGCCGAGCCGCCCGGCTCGCGTTGGGCTAGGCCCGCCGCCGGCGCCCGCCGCGCCGACCGCCACGGGGCTCGCCGGCGCCTTCCTCGCCCTTGTTCATCGCGATCCAGGCGGTGCCGTGCGGGTCCTTGTTCATCAGGAAGTTCGCCGCACGTATCGCCCGCATCTCGGCGCCGGGACCGGCGCTCATCGCCCCCAGCCCGAAAAGCCGCACGAACGCCGCATCCTCCAGCGGCGGCAGGATCACCCCGGCGGCCTCCAGTTCGGCTTTCTTCGCGGCGATCTTCGCCTGGGTCACCGGCATGGCGACGGGGTTCATGATCGCCGAGGTCATCCCCGCGCCGATCGCCATGGGCAGAAAGGCGGTGTTGATCCCGTGCCGGTCGGGAAGACCGAAAGAGATGTTCGAGGCGCCGCAGGTGGTGTTCACCCCGAGTTCCTCGCGCAGCCGCCGGACAAGGGCAAAAACCTGCTGCCCGGCGCTGGCCATGGCCCCCACCGGCATCACCAGCGGATCCACCACGATGTCCTGCGCCGGAATGCCGAAATCCGCCGCCCGTTCGACGATCTTGCGCGCCACGGCGAAGCGCACGTCGGGGTCCTCAGAAATGCCGGTGTCGTCGTTCGAAATCGCCACCACCGGCACGCCGTATTTCTTCACCAGCGGCAGCACGCGCTCGAGCCGCTCCTCCTCGCCGGTGACCGAGTTCAGCAGCGGGCGGCCCTCGGCGGCCTCGAGCCCGGCCTCGAGCGCACCGGGCACCGAGCTGTCAATGCAGAGAGGCACATCCACCACGCCCTGCACCAGCTCGATCACCTGCCGCATCAGCGGTGGCTCGGTGACATTCGGGTCGGGGTTGGAGTTGTAGACCACGCCCGCGTTCACATCGAGCACTGCCGCGCCCGCCGCCACCTGCGCCAGCGCATCGGCGACAACGGTGGAGAAATCGCCGGCCTCCAACTCGGCCGCCAGCTTCTTGCGCCCGGTGGGATTGATCCGCTCGCCGATCACGCAGAAGGGCTCGTCGAAGCCCATGATCACGGTGCGGGCCTTCGACTCGAGTACGGTGCGGGTCATGGGCTCTCCTCCCTCGGGTGTGTCCTATTCTAGCTTGCTCAGCAGCTCGGCGAGCGCCGGGTCGGTGTAATCGGTGATGACGGTCTGCGCCCCGGCGTCCCGCAGCTGCGAGACGCTCAGGCCCGACGAGCGGATCCCGACCGTGTGCGCGCCCGAGGCGGAAGCGGCGCGCATGCCCGAGGGGCTGTCCTCGAAGGCGATGCAGGCGCGGGGAGCCACGTCGAAGGCGCGCATGGCGGCGATATAGGGCTCGGGGTCGGGCTTGGCGCGGCGGCATTCGTCGCCGATCACCAGAAGCTCGATCCGGTCCCGCAGCCCGATGGCGTCCAGCATCACCTCGGCGTTGGCGCGCGGCGCGTTGGTGACCACGGCGATGCGCCAGCCCCGTGCCTGCGCGTGATCCAGCAGCGCCTCTGCCCCGGGCATCGGCGCATGGCCGGCCACGAGCCGGTCACGGAAGCGGGCCTCCTTGAGGTTCGACAGGGCGTGGGCATCCTCGCCGGGGAAAATCTCGGGGAAACTCTCGAGATTGTGCCGCCCGTGGATGTCCGACAGGTACCCCGCCTCTGTCAGCTCGCGTCCGCGTTCGGCGTAGAGATCGGCGAAGACCTCGAAATGCAGCGGGTCCGAGTGAAGCAGCGTGCCGTCGAGGTCGAAGAGGAGTGCCTTGATCATGCCTGTCCCTTGCGCGTTATGTGGCTCGGCGGACAGGCCCCTCAGACGGCGCGTGCGGCCGGCTGCGCGGCGGCGCCGCCGTGGCGGGCGGCCCAGTCCGTCGCAGCAGGGATGCCCCCGAGCGGGAAGAGATGCAACCGCGCGATAGGCAGGTCGGGCTCGGCGGCACAGGCGCGGGCGATCTCGGCGACGAAGTCGGTGGGCTCGTAGGGCAGCAGCAGCTTGCTGACGTCGCGGGCGCGCTTCTGCAGCACTTTCATCGAGGGTCCGACGCCGCAGGTGACGGCGAAGCGGATCAGGGTCTGGAGCTTGGCAGGCCCGGCGATGCCGAGATGGACGGGAAGCGAGATGGTCTCGGCGCGCAGACGGCGCGCCCAGTCCAGCACCGGGGCAGGGTCGAAGGCGAATTGCGTGACCAGCCCCATCGTTGCATCCGTGCGCTCCGAGAAGGCCTGTTTCCAGCGCAGTGCCTGCATCACCGCGCGGTCCGAGCCGTCGGGGTCGATGTCGCGGTTGCCCTCCGGGTGGCCGGCGACGTGCAGCCGGGTGAAGCCGGCGCGGTCGAAGAGCCCGGTCTCGAGCAGTTGCATGGAGGCGTGAAAGTCGCCGCGCGGCGCGGGGATGCCGCCGGCGAGGATCAGACCCTCGGTGATCCCGGCCTCGCCCTGGTAGCGGGCGATCCAGTCCTGGAGCGTGGCGGCATCGGGGATCGAGCGGGCCGGGAAATGCGGCATGACGCTGAAGCCCTCGGCGACGAGACGGGCGGCGGTGGCCACCATCTCGTCGATCGGGGTGCCGTCGATATGGGCGATGTAGATGCGGGTGGATTCGGGCAGCAGGGCGCGGAAGTCGCCGATCTGCGCCGCGGTGCGCGGCATGACCTCGATCGAGTAGCCCTCGAGCGCCGAGGGTGGCAGCTGCGGGGCGGAGGGGCGTCGGCGACGGAAGTTCAGCAGCGTCATCTGGGTCCTTTCCCCTCGGTCGGGCGGTCTGCCCAGCCGTCCTGATCGACCAGCGTGGCAAGACGCTCGGGGCCGAAGTCCTTGTCCAGCCGGGCAGCGAGCGCCGCGGCGATCTGCTGTGCGTCGCCCTGCTGTGGCGGTGCCGGGACGCGGCGCCAGGCCGACAGGTAGGAGTCGGTTCCCTTTGCGCCGCTGCGCATGGCAGCGCGGTCGATGGCGGCCTCGAAACGGGCGGGCAGCACGCATTTTGCCGCGCGGCGACCGGAGCCGACGATCACCTGCGCAGGGATGTCGCGCCAGTAGAGGAGGGTGATTTCGGTCATACCGCCGGGGTCCGCAAGGCCTGTTGCCATCAGTCTAGGATGCGCGCGCCCGGCGACGCGGTCGGTTTTCGACGGCATGAGGGCCGGGAGCGACGCAAGACGATCCCGCGCGGGGCGCAGGTGCCGCGCGCGTCCCGCCTCTTGTCCCCGCGAACGAATATGTGAACGCCCGCTTCAACAACCCGTTCAAACCGGGCGGAAGGTTCTCTTGCGCCGCCTCCTTGCGCCGCGTATCCTGAGCACAACTATATATACGGAAAGGCGCAGAACATGGCGCCAAGGCGTCCCAGAGGTGCGGGCGCTTTCCCGAAACCGGTAGAGAGCCCCGCGCCGAACAAACCCGATCCGAATGCGCTCTATGCGGCGCTGGATCTGGGGACCAACAGTTGTCGCATGCTGATTGCCCAGCCAAAGGGCAGCCAGTTCCATGTGATTGACTCGTTTTCCAAATCCGTCCAGCTCGGGCATGGCCTCGAGCGGAGCGGACGGCTGTCGCGTGCCTCAATGGCGCGCACCGTCGCCGCGCTGCGGGTCTGCCAGCAGAAAATCCGCCGCCACGAGGTGGTGCGCATGCGGCTGGTCGCGACCGAGGCCTGCCGGAGGGCAAAGAACTCCCGCGACTTCATCCGCCAGATCAAGCGCGAGACCGGCCTCGAGATGGAGATCATCCAGCCCGAGGAGGAAGCCCGTCTCGCGGTGATCTCCTGCGCACCGCTGGTCTCGACCCGCACCGAGCAACTGTTGGTGGTCGACATCGGCGGCGGCTCGACCGAGCTGGTGTGGATCGACCTGTCGTCGGTGCCCAACCGCGACCGGCCGCGCGCCATCATGCGGCTGCATTCAGGATTCCATCCGCCGGAAAGCCCGTTTCCCGCCGCCAAGGTGGTCGACTGGATCTCGGTGCCGCTTGGGGTGGCGACGCTGCGCGACCAGTTCAACGATGTGAAGGACGACGCCGCGCGCTACGCGCTGATGAGCTGGTTCTTCGAAGAGAACCTGTCGGAATTCGCGCCCTACAAGGATGCGCAGAGCCGCGAGGGCTTCCAGATCATCGGCACCTCGGGCACGGTGACCACCGTGGCGGCCTCGCACCTTGGGCTGCGGCGCTACGACCGGACCAAGGTGGACGGGCTGCGCATGTCCTCGGACCAGATCGAGGCGGTGATCGGCAAGTACCTCGAGATGGGTCCGGCGGGACGGCGGCGCGACCCGCGGATCGGCCATGACAGGCAGGCGCTGATCATGTCCGGCGCGGCGATCCTGCAGGCGCTCTTGCGGATCTGGCCGACCGACCGGCTGTCGGTGGCTGACAGGGGGCTGCGCGAGGGGCTGCTCTACGCGCAGATGTCGGTGGATGGTGTTCTGGAGGACGGGCCGCTATAGGAGCGGCTTGACTTCGTGGTCCATGCCCGGAAAAGGGGGCGCTGCCCCCGTCTGCCCGTGGCAGACACTCCCGGGATACGCGGGCCGGGAAAATATCTGTAGAAACGACCCCTGACGATAAGTTTGGCTGCAAGAAGAGCGGGACGATGGCGAAGAAACCGGACGGAAAGAACACTTCGGGACGTGGCCAGCGCGATCTGAAGGTCAAGGTGAAGTCGGCGCGCGGGCGCAAGCTCAGCTCGACCCGCTGGCTGCAACGCCAGCTCAACGATCCCTACGTGAAGCGCGCGCAGACCGAGGGCTACAGGGGCCGCGCAGCCTTCAAGATCCTCGAGCTCGACGAGAAGTACCGTTTCCTCGTGCCCGGCGCGCGGGTCGTGGATCTCGGCTGCGCCCCCGGCGGCTGGTGCCAGGTGGCGGTGCCGCGGGTCAACGCGCTCGGCGAGAAGGCGGGCAAGGCGGTGGGCACCGTGCTCGGGGTTGACCTGCAGGAGGTCACGCCGATTGCCGGGGCCGAGATCCACCAGCTCGACTTCATGGAGGATGGCGCCGACGACAAGGTCAAGGAGTGGCTCGGCGGCAAGGCCGACGTGGTCATGTCCGACATGGCGGCGTCCTCCTCGGGGCACAAGCAGACCGACCACCTGCGGATCATCGCGCTCTGCGAGGCGGCGGCCTACCTTGCCTTCGACGTGCTCGAGGAGGGCGGCACCTTCGTCGCCAAGGTGCTGGCGGGCGGGGCCGAGGGCTCGTTGCAGCAGATCCTCAAGCAGCGTTTCGACAAGGTCGCCAACGTGAAGCCGCCGGCGAGCCGTTCGGATTCGTCGGAGAAATTTGTCGTCGCCACCGGGTTCCGGGGCTGATTTCCGCCGCAGGCGGCGTGCCCGCTTGCCCTGCGGCTGCGGCCGCGACAGGCTGCGCCCGAGGTTTCGGGAGTGTGTCGGGTATGCCCATCCATCGTGTTTCAAAGTCCCTCGCGGCGCTGCTGGCGTTGGCGCTGCTGGGCGCCTGCGCGGCCAAGGCGCCGCCCGCGGCGGTGGCGATACCGCTGCGCAATCCGACGGCGCCCGTGGGCTCGCAGGCCGATGCCGGTCTGGCCCGGCTGCAGGGGGATTGGACGGTGACCGAAGGCGCCGGCATGCCCGCGGGGGCGCTGATCGAGATCAGCGGCTCCGAGCTGCGCATCGACGGGGTCGCGCTGCCGCTGACCGAGGAGATGCCGGGGCGTCTTCGGGTCGGGCAGGAAGTCCTCTGGGTCCACTGGATCGACGCCGACAACCGCACGGCTGCTATGGGCGAGCCGGGCGGCGGCCGGGTCTGGATCATGGATCGCCGCGGCGCTCCCGGTGAGCGCAGAGCGGCGGCGCGCGAGATTCTCGACTGGTACGGCTACGATCTATCGCGGATGGGCGCGGGCTGAGGCGGCCTCGGCCAGCGTGGGGCGCTGCAACGCTGCGCGCCACGCCGGGATTGCAGCGGTAAAACCCGGATTTTTCTCGCAATTTGCCAAGGTTTCGGGTGACACTTCCCGAGTAGAAGCCGGTGTTTGTATCATGTCCGAAGATCTGTCCCGCAGCCTTTCGCCACGGTCCATCGCGATGATTGGCCCCGCCGACGAGCTGTCGGCGGTGATCGGAGCGCTGCGCGCCTTTGGATACGCGTGGGACCTCTGGCCCGTGACTGAAACAGGGACGGCGGTGGCGGGCCTTGCCTCGGTGGCCGGAATCGCGGCTTTGCCGGGAGCCCCCGATCTTGCCTATGTGGGGCTGCGGGGCGCGCCGCTGCGCGCGGCGCTGGAGGCCCTCGCGGAGCGCGGGGCGGGGGGCGCCGTCTGCCCGCATCTCGACGCCTCGAGCCTTGCCGACCTCGCCCCATTGCCTCTGCCGGTCTTCGCGGGGGGGCTGCTCTCGGCCTTGAGCCGCCTGCCGCTCTGGCCCGGCGTGGAGGCCATTCGGCCGAGCGCGCGCGGCCCGGCGCTGCTCCTGTCGGAGACCGGGCGCCTCGCACGGTTTCTGTCGCTGCGGCACGGCCTTCCGCTGGCCTGTGCGGTTCCTTTGGGCGGGGCCGCGGGGCCGGGGCTGCTGCCGCTGGCCGCGCAGCTTCTGGCGGACGAGCGGGTGACGGTGCTGGCGATCCAGGCGGACGGCCCGCCAGCGCCGCCGGACTGCCTCGAGCTTGGCCGGCTTGCGCGCCAGCACGGCAAGGCGGTGATTTACTGGAGCCGGAGGCTGGGGCCGGGGCCGGCGGCGCTGCTGAAGCGCGCCGGGATCGCGCATGTCGAGGGGCCCGCGGCGCTGGTCGAGGCCTTGTGGATCCTGCATCTGGTCGGCCCGCTGCCCGCCAATGCGCTCGCCGCCATGGCCTGCGGTCCGGGGCTGGTGGACTGGGCGAAACGGCTCGCCGCCGCGCAGGGGTTGTGCTTTGCGCCGCTGGGGCCGCGGCAGCGCGAGGGACTGGCCCGCGCGCTGCCTCCGGGACGCGCCGTGGACAATCCGCTCGACTGCGCCGGGCTGACCGATGGCGATGCCGTGGCGCTGGCCCGGGTCTTTACCGAGATGATGCTGGGCGACGCGGTGCTCTCGCTGGCGGTGATCCGCCATGTCGGCGAGGGGGGCTGGACCCGGGCGGCGCAGGCCGCGGCGCTGGCGCGCGAGCATGTCGGGATGCCGCTGGCGCTGCTGGCGCCGAACCGGGCCGAGATGACCGAGGCGCGCGCGCTCGAGCTGCTGAAGGCGGGGGTGATCCCGCTGGCCGGGCTGAGCCCGTCGATCGAGGCCTTGCGCGCCGCGATCGAGGCGGGCCGCCTGGCGCCCGGAGGCGAGGCTTTGCTGTTGCCGCGCCCGGGGGCGGAGCCCCCGGTGGTGACGGGCGGCGCGGCGGTGGGGGCGCTTTTCGGTCTTGACCTGCAGCTCGGTGAGCCCGGCGTCGCGCCGATGCATCTTGGGCTGAGTGCCGATCCGGGCTTTGGCTATCTCGCCGAGCTGGCGGCCCCCGCGGGTGCGCGCGCAGCGGGCCTCCTGCCGCTCTCCCCGCGCGCCTGCCGCGATCTGGCCGCGCGGCTTGGCCTCGGTGCGGGGCAGGCGGAGGCGCTGGCAGGGCTGTTGGGCGCGGTGCAGGCGCATGTCGCCGCCTCGGACGGGGCGGTGGCGGGGCTGGAGATTGCGCTCGACCTGGGCCACAACGGTCCGGCCCGGGCCCGGCACATCGAATTGCGCGCCTGGAGCGACACGGACCACGCGCGGAGGAGGACCCCGAGTGACTGACGAAAAGACCTTTCTGACCGGGCTCTTCGAAGCCGCGGTGGCGGCCGCGGATCCCGAGCAGGCCTTGCGCGCCGCGCTCCCCGAGAAGCCCGAGGGGCGCACCGTCGTGATCGGCCTCGGCAAGGGCGCGGCGCAGCTCGCGCGCGCCTTCGAGACGCTCTGGGACGGTCCGATCGAGGGGGTTGTTGTGACCCGCTACGGATATGCCGTGCCCTGCGCGCAGCTCCGGGTCATGGAGGCCGCCCACCCGGTGCCCGACGCGGCAGGGCTCGAGGCGAGCGCGGCGCTCTTCAAGGCGGTCGAGGGGCTGACCGAGGCGGATTTGGTTGTCGCGCTGGTCTGTGGCGGCGGCTCGGCGCTGCTGCCCGCGCCGCCCGAGGGTCTGACGTTGGCCGACGAGCAGGCGCTGAACGAGGCGCTCTTGGCCTCGGGGGCTCCGATCGGGGTGATGAACGCCATCCGCAAGCACGCGAGCCGGATCAAGGGTGGGCGGCTGGCAGCCGCCTGCGCCCCGGCAAGGGTGGTGAGCCTCATCGTCTCGGACGTGCCAGGGGACGATCCCGCGCAGGTGGCCTCGGGTCCGACGGTGCCCGACGCGGTGGACGGGGCGGCGGCTTTGGCGATGGTCGAGGCCTGGAACATCGCGCTGCCCGACAACCTCCTTGCGCATATGCGCAGCGCGGCCGCTGCCGCGCCGCAGCCGGACGATCCCGTCTTCGCCCGCAACGAGGTGAAGGTCGTCGCCTCGGCCCGGCTGTCTCTGGAAGCCGCCGCGGCGAAGGCCGAGGCGGCGGGCCTGCCGGCGGTGATCCTGTCGGACGCCATGGAGGGCGAGGCACGCGATGTGGGACGGGTGCATGCGGCGATGGCGCGAGAGGTGGCGACGCGAAACCGGCCCTTTGCCGCGCCGGTGGTGATGCTCTCGGGCGGCGAGACCACGGTGACCCTGCGCGGCAAGGGCGGGCGCGGCGGGCGCAACACCGAGTTCCTGCTCGCCTTTGCCCATGCCATCGACGGGGTGGAGGGCATCCATGCGCTTGCCGCGGACACCGACGGGATCGACGGCACAGAGGAAAATGCCGGGGCCTTTGCCGATGGCAGCAGCGCGGCACGGCTGCGCGCGGCGGGGGGAGATGCCATGGCGGCGCTCTCGCGCAACGACGCCTGGGGGGCTTTCGACGTGATCGGTGATCTCTTTGCGCCGGGGCCGACCGGCACCAATGTCAACGACTTCCGCGCGGTGCTCATCAAGGGGCACTGACGAGGTCGTTCGAGGGAGCTCGCAAAAGCCCTTTCGGGGCTTTCTTTCCAACGGGTTGCAGCGTCACCGTACCGTCACTTGGGCGTCACGAATCCGTGATGCCGCCGGGGCATCCTGAGATCGCCGGGGCAAGGGGACGCCCTGGCGCTTCAACCCCGGGGACACGTGCCATGATGGTCATCGATCCGTTTCGTTTCGTGCTGACCTGCTGCTTCCTGCCAGCACCGAACGGCCGCTTGGCGCAGCTTTTCCGCCGGGGACGCGGTTGAGCCCATCCAGGCGGCGCATCGCGCGCGTTTGGCCCGATCGCTCGGCCCGGTCCGGGTGAGTTGGCACAAATCCGCGCAACCGCGCGAGCCAAACCGCTTGCGAAGCCCTTCGGAAGGTGGAGAATTGTCGGAACCTGCCCGGACCGCGACCTGAGGCCACCGGGTGGCTCGGTCCACGGAGGGAGAGCGGCGATGATCCCCGTCCTCGATTTCGAAGATCTCAGCGACGATCCCGAGGGATTTGCCTTCGCACTCGGGCAGGCCTGCCGCGAGGATGGCTTCTTCCTGCTGGCCAACCCGCCGATCTCGCCGGAGCTGCTCGCGCGGGTCTTTGCCGCCTCAGCCGCCTTCTTCGCTTTGCCCGAGTCCGCCAAGCTGCCGCTGTCGATCGAGGGCAATCCGCGCAACCGGGGCTGGGCGCGCATCGGCTCCGAGCAGCAGGACGGGGCGGATCATCCCGACCGCAAGGAGGCCTTCAACATCGGGCTCGAACTTTCGCCCGACGACCCGCGGGTGCTCGCAAAGGAGCCCTTCCGCGGGGCGAACCTCTGGCCGGCGTTGCCGGATTTCCGCGACTCGATGCTGGAGTATTACGCCGAGATGTGGGCGCTGGGGGCGAAGCTGCACGAGGCGGTGGCGATGGACCTCGGGGTGCCGCTGGATTTCTTCTCGCCGCATTTCAGCGAACCGATGGCGACGCTGCGTCTGCTCCGCTATCTGCCCGGCACCGGGGCCGCGGACGAGCGCGGGGCCTCGGCCCACACCGATTACGGCGCGTTGACCCTGCTCGCGACCGACGGCGAGCCGGGGCTGCAGGTGCGCCCCCGAGGCGGGCACTGGATGGATGTGCCGCAGCTGCCGGGTGCGCTCATCGTCAATATCGGCGACTGCCTGATGCGCTGGACCAATGACATCTATGTCTCGACAACCCACCGCGTGCTGCCGCCGGTCCGCCCGCGCCATTCGGTGGCCTTCTTCCTCGATCCCAATCCCGAGAGCCTGATCGCGGCGCTTCCCGGCACCGGGGCGCCGGTCTACCCGCCGGTTCGGGCGGTGGACTACCTGCGCTCTCGACTGGAAAGCACCGCGCCCGACGAGCCGTGGTCTGCGGACACGGAAGATGACGCCAGTGGGCAGGCTGCGGGCCTCGCCTCCTGATTTGGGGCGGCGCTGGCTTCGGCGCGTCAGTCCTCGAGCGGGCGCTCCTTGAGCAGGAATCCCACTGCGCAGGCCACTGCCGCCCCGGCCGCCGCGATGAAGAACACCGGGTGCAGGGCGGTGCTGAACCCCTCGATGATCGCCTGCTGCTGCGCCGCGGGCAGCGCGTGGACCATCTCGGCGCTCATGCTTCGGATGCCGTCGCCCATGCCTTCGGGCAGCTGCCCCTCGAGGTTGCGCGCGAGGCCGAGGCCAAAGATCGCCCCGAAGCCCGCGGTGCCGATCGAACCGCCGATCAGCCGGAACATGTTGGCGCTGGCGGTGCCGACGCCGATCATGCTGCGCGGCACCGAGTTCTGGATCGCCGTGACGCCAACGCTGAACACCGGCCCGAGGCCGAGCCCCACGCCCACCATGTTGAGCGCCAGCAGCCACAGCGGTGTGTCGCCCGACAGCCGTGTGAGCGCCAGCATCGACAGGCAGAGCAGCGCCGTCGACAGGATCGGCATCACCTTGTAGGTGCCGCGCTTCGACATGATCCGACCGGCGCCGATCGAGCCGCCCAGCAGCCCGCCCATCATCGGCACGAGGAACAGGCCCGACTGCGTCGGCGAGATGCCCTTGGCCACCTGGAGGAAGAGCGGCAGGAAGGTGATCGTCCCGAACATCGCCATGCCGATGAGAAAGCCCATGGAGTTCACGGTCACGAAGGCGTTGTTCCGGAACAGCGACAGCGGCAGGATCGGCTCGGGCGCGCGCCGCTCGACCAGCACGAAGCCCGCAAGCGCGGCAAGGCCGAGCGCGGCCAGCGCCAGCACGCCGGGGTGACTCCATGCCAGCACGCTGCCGCCCATGTTCGAGATCAGCACTGCCGAGGCGAGGATCGTCGCCAGCAGCACAGCGCCTGCGTAATCCACCGACTTCCGGCTGCGGTCCGTGCGCGACGGCAGGGCCATGCCCAGCACCACGAAGGCGAGCGCGCCGACGGGGAAGTTGACGAAGAAGATCCAGTGCCATGACCAATGCTGCACGATGAAGCCGCCAAGCAGCGGGCCGATCACGGTCGACACGCCAAAGGCCGCGCCCATCAGCCCCTGCGCCTGGCCGCGCTGGCGGGCGGGCAGCAGATCACCGACCACGGCCATCGAGGTCACGATCAGGGCGCCAGCGCCCGCGCCCTGGATCAGGCGCCCGGCGATGATCATCCCCATGCCCGTGGCAAAGCCGCAGAGCACGGCGCCTGCAAGGAAGACGCCGATGGCGCTCTGCAGCACCGCCTTGCGGCCGTAGAGGTCCGAAAGCTTGCCGGCGATGGGCGCGCCGATGGTCGAGGCCATCAGGTAGGCGGTGATCACCCAGGTTATATGCTCCATGCCGCCAAGGTCGGCGACCATGATCGGCATGGCGGTCGACACGATGGTCTGGCCCAGCGAGGCGAAGAGCAGCGTCGCCGCCACCGCGATCAGCGCAAGTCGCACCACGGCCGGATCGTGCGTGGCGGGGGCGGCGCCGGGCTCGGACAGATCAACGGGATCGGCGCGGTCACTCATGCGCGGGGCTCCTAAGGGCTGGATGGCCCGGCGGCATGGCAGGGCAAGCAGGGCGCGCACGATCGACCGTCGGGCGAGTCGCGAGGGCACCTTGCGAAAAATGATTGCTGAGGGCATATATGTGCCGAAGGCATATACATGTCAACAGCACGTAATTTGGAGCGCGCCACCATGCCGGACAAGGACGCGAGAATCCGGGAGCACCTGCGGCAGGCGGGGATAGACGACACCTCTGCGCAGGCGGCGATCGAGATCGACGTGGCGCTGCAGAAGTGGCGGCGGCGGGTGATGAAGCGCGAGCTTGGCGAGCGCGCGCTGGTCGATCTCGGGCTGTCCATCGACCTTGCGCAGCTCGACGTCCTGCTCGCGGTGCGTGCTCCCGAGGGAGAGTTCGATGATGCCTCTGCCTGTGCGGAGGATGCCGAGACCATGGTGTCGACTGTCGCCGCGCGGCTGCGGATCGATCCCTCTCGCGCCAGCCGTATCGCCTCGGAGCTCATCCGCATGGGGCTGATCCGCCGCGCGGTGAGCCAGCAAGATGCCCGCCGCTCGGTGCTCGAACTGACCCCGCCGGGTGCCGAGATCGTCTCTGCGGTGCGGGCCTACAAGTTCCTCGTGCTCGGCAGCTTCCTGAGGGACTGGGGCGCCGAGGAGATCGCGCTCTTCCTGCCGCTGCTCGATCGCTTCAGCGCCTGGTCTGACCGCGCCGGGCAGCACAGCCCGGAGGTCGCCGAGCGTGTTGCCGCATTGCGCGAGGCGCTTGCGGCGCTGCCCTCCGAGGACCTCGGCTAGGGCCGGCCAGGGCCGCGCTCAAAGCGTTTCAAAACTGCGGAGAATGCGGGCTTTCGCGGGGCCGTCTTGGCGGGATCTTGCCGCTCGCCTTGGGCAGTCGCGGTCTCTTCACCGCGTCGCCGGCTCGTCATGAGGCAGCAGCGTTGACCGTTTCGCCGGCATTTGGCCTCATTGATACAGAGTGTCCGGCCCCGCGCGGCCCTGCCAGCCGAGATCCCCGCCGGGCGTGATCGCATTGATGCTGCCCACCAAGCCATCCCGGAGTCCCGAATGAGCCTGCCTCCCGTGATCGACTACTTCTTTGCACCGATGTCGGGCTATGCCTACCTCGGCCATCAGGAGTTGATGGGGATCGCGCGGCGGTGCGGAGCGAAGGTGCGGTTCCTGCCGATGGAGGTGGCGCGTGTCTACGAGGCCGCCGGGGTGACGCCGCCCTACGACCACTCCGAGCCGCGCCGCAGCTACCGGATCGAGGATCAGGCCCGCTGGGCGGCGATCCGCGGGTTGCGCATGGCCGCCATGCCGCCGAGTTGGCCGACCGACCCCCGGCTGGCCTGCCGCTGCATCCTTGCCGCCGGGCGATTGGGGCTGGATCAGGATGCCGTGACCTTTGCCTGTCTGCGCGGGGTCTGGGCCGAGCACCGCAACATCGCAGACCCGGGCGATCTGCAAGAGGCCTTCGAATCCATCGACCTTCCGGCAGCGCGAATCCTCGCATTGGCGCAGACCGAAGATGTCCGGGACGAAGCCGAGACGGTGACCGACGACGCCATCTCCAAGCAGATTTTCGGCTCGCCCACCTACCTGCTGCACGGCAAGCGCTACTACGGGCAGGACCAGTTCGACTTTCTGCGCGAGGCGCTGCAGCGCGCGGCCGCCTGACCCTGACGGCCTAGCGCGCTTCTTCGGGAAGCTCCCCGCTTTCGTAGCTCAGCATCTGCCCGCCAAGATCGCGGAAGGCGCGCTGGCGGCAGGTGAGCACGAGGATCTGAAGATCGCCCGCCTGCCGGTGCAGCGCGTCGAACATCCGCTCGATACGCGTGTCGTCGGTATAGACCAGCGCGTCGTCGAGGATCACCGGGGCATGCCGCCCGCCGCGCGCCAGCAGCCGCGCAAAGGCCAGCCGGACCAGCAGCGCGATCTGCTCGCGGGTGCCGCCCGAGAGCACTTCCATCGGCTCCTCCTGACCGCCGCGCAACAGCGCACGCGGCAGGGCGCTGTCCTCATCGAAGACCAGCTCGGCCTCGGGCCAGAGTAGGCGCAGCAGCGGCGCAAGCTCGCGGGTGACCGGCTCGAAGTAATGCTCGCGCGCCTCCGAGCGGGCGGTTTCCAGCGTCTCCTTCAGCAGCACCAGCGTGTCGCGCTCAAAGCCGTAGCGCGCTGCCCGCTCGGTGGCCTTGGTCAGGGCTTCCTCGGTGGCGGCAAGCTCTTCCTCGACACCTTCGCCAGCGCGCAAGGTGATCTCGGTGTCGAGCGCCGCCTTGCGTTCAGAGAGCTCGCGCTGGCGCTTCGCGGCCTGATCCAGCACTGCCTGCGCCCGGGTCAGCGTGGCCTCGGCACTGGTCAGGTCTGGGGCCTCGCCCTGCAGAGCCGCGAGCGCTTCGCGGGCGGTCGCGAGCGCGGTCTCGACCTCGGCCTGCGCTTCGGCGAGCGCGGTGGCGGCGGTATCGGGGTCCTCGGGGAGCGTCTCGCGCAGTTCGGCGAGGCGCGTGGCGGCGGCCTCGCGGGTGGTGAGGGCGCGGATCTCGGCGAGCCGGGCCTGTTCGTCGCGGCCCCGGGCGCTCTCGAAGGCGGTCTCGGCGGCGGCGAGCGCGTCTTCGGCCCGGCGCAGCGCCTCTGCGGCGCTCTCGGGATCGGGCGCGCCGACGATCTCGCGCGGGGCGGGCAGGGCGGCGAGCGCATTCTCCAGCGCCCGCAGCCCCTCG
>NZ_JAAGOZ010000034.1:0-46047 GCF_010499845.1 Salipiger sp. PrR007
GCCCGGCCATGCTTCTCCACTCTCGGTGAGACATTTCTGCTTTGCGCAGCCGAGGACATTTCAACTTGGTTGCAACAGTGCCGATGTAGCGGCGCGCTGTCCCAACGTCCGACTTCCGCCCTAGGCCGTGGCGCGATCTCCCATGGCCTCGGCGATCACATTGGCGGTTGTGCTGCCCATCTCCCAGGCGTTCACCAGCCCTTGCACGAAGGGACGCCGACGCAGCAGCACCGGCAGCGCGAGGCAGTGGACGCGGCCCGACGAGGCCGCGCCGAGCGGCAGGAGCAGATCCTCGAACCGCAGCGGCCGGGCAAGAAGGTCGGCGCGGGCGAGCGACGGGAACCCCAGGTCCGAGAATTTCAGAGCGCGCTGACCGCGCGCGTCGATGAGGATCTCGACCTCGGTCTCCAGCTGATCCCCCGTCACGCAGAGCCCGGTCCGATGCTGGGCGATCCGGCTGTGGTCGCCCAGACGGACCACCTCGAGCACCCCCGCCTTGCGCAGCGCGAGCAGACGCTTGACCGAGAAATGGGGAACACAGGCATAGCAGTCGGTGAAGACCGGCTTCAGCGTGGCATGAAACGCCTCGACCTCGGCTTCCGTGAACCGTGGTATCAGCGTCTCGAAAAGCTCGTGCGCCCTCAGCAGCGCGCTGCGCCAGGGCGTCGGGCGCTGCGCCGTCACGCTCTCTTCGGCCCGCGCGAGGTTTTGCTCCGCCCAGTCAAACGGATCCGCCGCAAGACGTTCAGAGAAATAGGCCGCCCTGAACTCCTCCCGCCCGATCTCGCGCCCCCCGAGGCGGTCCAGCCAATCCCCGTCCGCCTCGTCGAGGTCGGCGAGAAACGCCTGGTACGCCCGCTCGAGCAGCGGCCCCTCCGCCGCCCCGCAGGCGGCCAGCCTGGGCAGCTCCGGCAGGGGCAGCGGATACCAATAGTCCGCCTCCGGCAGCAGGCCCTTGCGCGACATGAGGCTGATCAGAAAGTCGGTCTGCCCCTCGTCCAGGCTATAGGCGAGGCCTCCCTCCGCGTCGACAAAACGACCCCGTGCCGAGGCGACGGTCACCGCGACGTCTATCGCGGACAGAGACGTGCCCAGCACGCCAATCCTGCGCTGCGGCAGCCGCCCCAGCTTCTCCGCCGGCCAGGCAGACTGAAGCTGCACGCCGCCGTCAGCGACCGTATCCGGCCAGCGGTGGCCGGTGGCGAGCACCACGTCTGAATACTCTGCCTTCGCCGCGCCGGTGGGGCTGTGCCAGGTGACCTCGATGCCCGTCAGGCGCGGGCGAATGTCCTCAACCGTGTGATGCAGGTGAAGCTCGATCAAATGTCCGCCGCGCCGGCCGCGGGCGACCAGCTCCGCCATCTGCGCGGTGAAATAGGCGCCGAGCGCGAGCCGGGGATAGAAGGCGTCCTCGCCGATGTCTTCCTCGCGGAGTGCGAGCCGCGCGAGGTCGGAGCGATCGAGGCCGCGAAGCCAATCGTTGAGCGACACGGCCACCGGCGGCAGCTCGCGGCTCGCGATGTTCGAGAGCATCGACGGTGCATTCATCTCGGCGTTGTAGGGCATGCCGGGGCCCGCGGCGGGACCCTTTTCGAAGATGTCGACATGCAGCCGCGACGGCGCCTCGCGCAGCAGCGCCGCAAGCGTGTAGACGCCGGTCGGTCCGGCTCCGACGATCGCGACCCGATGCATTGCACGGGGGCGGATCGCCAAACCCCGGGGGGACTTGCACACCGGCCTGTTGCCACGCGCGGTGGGACGGAGAGGAGTCTCGAAAGCCATGCGCAATCTTTGCTCGCTGGAGGGGAAGTCGCCGGAGGGGAAACCATCCTCCGTTTAGCCGAACTCGGAAGATCGCGGCGGGTTCCGACGGGCCGGGGTATTTCGCCGATCGGCCCAAGATCGCCTTCGGGATCGCCCGCTCATCCGGCAATGACCCGGGCCTGCGAGCCCCCCCCGGCAAGGACGCGCCGGCAGAGGCTGCGGAACGAAACTACGGGATCCGCGTTGTGCCCCGACTGCCGCGCGGAGGGCTGGTAACGGGCCGCATTCCTCGAAGGCCGCCTTCAGCGAAAGAGCACGGATGAACGTATACCTGCACGGACTTTCGACAGCCCTCCCGGGACATTGCCTGCAACAATCCGAGGTCCGCGCCCGCGCGGCGGAGATCTTCGGAGGCGTCTACCCGGATTTTTACCGCCTTTCCAAGAGCTTCGACACCGCCGGGATCGACACCCGACACTCGGTCGTGCCGCTCGACTGGTTCGCGGAGCCGCATGGCTGGGCAGATCGCGCCCGGGCCTTCTCGGCGGGGGCCAAGGCGCTCTTCGTGGACGCTGCGCGCGCGGCGCTCAGCCAAGCCGGATGGCAAAGCGCCGAGGTGGATGTCGTCGTCACCGTCTGTTCGACCGGCATCGCGACGCCCTCGCTCGAGGCGCAAGCGTTGACCGAGATGGGGTTTCGCGACACGGTGCTCCGCGTGCCGATCTTCGGGCTCGGCTGCGCGGGCGGCGTTTCGGGGCTGGCAACGGCCGGCCTTCTCGCGGCGGGACGGCCCGGAGCCAAGGTGCTGCTGGTCGTCGTCGAGACCTGTTCGCTCGCCTTCCGTGCCGATCGCCTGCAGAAGGCCGACATCATCGCCGCGGTGCTCTTCGGCGACGGCGCCGCCGCGGCCTGCCTGTCCGACAGCAGGCCCATGGACATGCCGAGCGTCGGGCTCGGCGCCCCGCACCAGAAGACCTGGCCCGAGACGCTCGGGATCATGGGGTGGGACGTGGACGAAACGGGCTTCGGCGTGGTCTTCGACCGCTCGATCCCGGCCTTCATCACCAGCGAGTTCGGCGCCGCGGCGCAGGAGGCGGTGCGCCTCGTCGAGACACCGATCACGCGTTACGTCTGCCACCCCGGCGGCGCGAAGGTCATCGAAGCGCTGGAAGGCGCCCTTCACATCGAACAGGGCGCGCTCGACGCCGAGCGCGAAGTTCTGCGCCGCGCCGGCAACATGTCCGCCCCGACGGTGCTGTTCGTGCTCAAGGCGGTGCTGGACGCGGGCCGCACGGGACAGATGATGGCCTGCGCCCTTGGGCCGGGGTTCACCGCCTCCTTCCAGCCGCTCAGCGTCGGCGCAGAGGCAGCGTGATGGAAAAGGCAACGGCGCTCTTTCTCGGCTTCATAGTGCTGCAAAGGCTCGGCGAGCTAGTGCTTGCGCAGAGGAACACGACCCGGCTTCTCGCAAAGGGCGGCGTCGAGGTCGGCCAAGGCCACTACCCGGTGATGGTGCTCATGCATGCCGCCTGGGTCTTCTGCCTTGTGGTGTTCGGCCATGACCGGCAGGTCGGCCACTTCTGGCTCGGCGTCTTCGTGGTGCTGCAAGTGCTGCGCGTCTGGATTCTCGCCAGCCTCGGGCCGCGCTGGACGACGCGCATCATCGTCGTCGACGCGCCGCTCGTGAGGCGCGGACCGTTCAGATATTTCTCGCATCCCAACTACATGCTCGTCGTGGCCGAGATCATCGTCGCGCCCATGGTGCTTGGGCTGACATGGGTCGCGGTGCTCTTCTCCGTGCTCAACGCCGCCATGCTGAGCTGGCGGATCCGGGTCGAGAACCGGGCGCTCGCGCCGCTTCGGGCACACGCGGGACACTAGCCGCAGAGAGACCACGGCGTGCCGCCCGAACGGCGGACCGGACAAGCGCCCGGTCCGCCGAAGGCTCAGTCAGCGCCGCCGGAAAGCTCGGCGACGATGCCGTCGAGGAACGTCACGCAGGCGGCGAGCTGGTCGAGATCGACGAACTCGTTGGGCTTGTGCGCCTGCTCGATCGAGCCCGGCCCGACGATCACCGACGGGATGCCGCCGACCTGCTCGAAGATGCCGCCCTCGGAGCCATAGGACACCTTGCCCGCCCAGCTCTCGGGCATCAGCCGCGCATAGCGGGCATAGCCCGCGGTGTTGCGAGCTTCGCCCATCGGCGGGTAGGAAAAGATCCGCTCGAAGGTGATGCCGGTGCCGGGGGTCTTGGCGGCCATCTCGGTGCAGATCTCGGACTCGATCTGTGCCAGCAGCTCGGCCATGTCGGCCTCGGGATCCATGTCGGCGATCGAGCGCAGCTCGAAGGTGAAGCTGCAGCTGTCGGGGGTCACGTTGGTGGCGACCCCGCCGTCGATCATCGTCGCCAGCATGGTCGCATGCGGCACGGTGAAATCGGGATCGAACGGCCCCTCGGTCTCGTAGCGCTTGCCCCGCGCCGAGATCAGCGCGATCGCCCGGGCGGCGTATTCGATGGCGTTGACATGCTCGGGCACGAAGGAGGAATGCCCCGAGGTGCCGGTGACATGCGCGCGCATGGCGATCTTGCCCTTCTGGCCGGTGACCAGCTCCATCATCGACGGCTCGCCGATGATCGCGAACTCGGGCGGCACCGGCAGCGCTGCAAGATGCCGCGCGATCGCCGGGGCGCCAAGGCAGCCGACTTCCTCGTCGTAGGAAAAGCACATGTACACCGGCCGGGCGAGCCGGGCCTGCGCCAGCGCCGGGGCGACCGACATGGCGCAGGCGGCAAAGCCCTTCATGTCGCAGGCGCCGCGCCCGTAAAGCCGGCCCTCCCGAATCTCGGCCTTGAACGGGTCGCTCTGCCACTCGGGCTCATCTGCCGGGACCACGTCGGTGTGCCCCGACCAGACCAGCCCCGCGACGTCCTCGGGGCCGAAGGCGGCGACGAGGTTGGCCTTCTCGCCGGTCTCGTCGGGCAGCAGGGTGATCCGCCCGCCGAGACCTTCGAAATAGGCCGCCATGTGGTCGATGAGCGGCCGGTTGCCGTTGCGGGACACCGTGTCGAAGGCGATCAGGTCGGCCAGGTGCTCTGCCGCGCGCGCGATGCGCGCCTCGGCATCCGGCAGGCTCTCGCGTTTCAGGCTCATTGCGCAACTCGTCTTTCTGTCTTTGTCTTCTGGATTTCCCGCCGCACCGTGATGGTCAGCACGAACAGGATGAGGACCGCGAAGATCCAGGTGATCGGCGAGGAGAGTAGCACCGAGATGTCGCCGCGCGAGATCGCCAGCGCCCGGCGCAGGTTTTCCTCGAGCATCGGCCCCAGGATGAAGGCGATGAGGAAGGGAGCCGCCGGAATATTCAGCAGGAACATCCCGAAGCCCACCACGCCCATGATCAGCAGCACGGCCACATCGAAGGTGCTCGAGGCGATCGAGTAGATGCCGAAGATGCACAGCAGCAGCACCAGCGGCGTCAGCAGGGTCTGCGGGATGTGCGAGACCTTGGAGAACATGCGCATGGTCACCTTGCCGGCGAAAAACAGCAGCACCGAGGAGACCAGCATGCCGATCAGCAGCATGTAGACCTCGTGGATGTTGGTCTGGAACAGCAGCGGACCGGGGGTGAGACCCTGGATCATGAAGGCCCCCAGCATGACGCCGGTGATCACGTCGCCCGGCACGCCGAGCGCCAGCAGCGGGATCATCGTCGCGCCGCAGGCGCCGTTGTTGGCCGATTCCGAGGCGGCGATCCCTTCGAGCTCGCCCTTGCCGAAGTTGGTGCCCGTCTTCGAGCTGCGCTGCGCCTCGCCGTAGGAGAAGAAGGCCGCCGAGGACGGGCCGATGCCGGGGATCGCCCCGAGCACCGAGCCGATCACCGAGCCCTTGAGGATGGTCTTCAGCGAGCCCAAGAACTCCTCGCGCGTGACGTGCTGCGCGCCGAGCGTTGCCGCCTCTTCCTTCTTGGCCGCGCGCATCACCACCAGCTTGATCAGCTCGGGCAGCGCGAAGAGGCCGATCAGCACAGGCGCGATGGACAGGCCCGCCTGCATGTCGGGGGTGAAGGCAAAGCGGAACGAGCCGTACATGTCCTCGCCCACGGTCGCCAGCAGCAGACCCAGCGCCGCCGAGACGAGACCCAGCAGCAGCGAACTGCCCGACACGCCCGCCACGGTGGTCAGCGCGAAGAGCATCAGCATGAAGAACTCGGGCGGTCCGATGCGCAGCGCCAGCACGGCGAGCGGCGCGGCGAAAAAGATCAGCGACAGGTTCGAGATGAAGTCGCCGATCACCGAGGAATAGAGCGCCATGTTCAGCGCCTTGCCGGCCTTGCCCTGCTGCGCCAGCGGGTAGCCGTCGAGCGCGGTGCAGGCCGCCGAGGCTGTGCCCGGGGTCTTGATCAGGATCGCCGAGACCGAGCCGCCGTAGGTCGACCCCTTGTAGAGCGCGACCAGCAGAAGGATCGAGGGCACCGGCTCCATGTAGAAGGTGAAGGGCAGCGCGAGCGTGACCGCCATCGTGCCGGTCATCCCGGGGATCGCGCCGACGATGACGCCGCCCCAGATGCCGGCGATCATGATCAGCAGGTTCTGCAGCGTCGCCACGGCGACCAGCGCGGAGAGGATTTCATTGAGCATGGGTATCTCCGATCAGAAGCCGAAGGGCTTCGTCAGCACGCCCTTGGGAAACTGCGTGCCGAGCGCGGAATGGAAGAACATCTGCAGCAGGATCGGCCCGCCGAAAGCGAGCAGCGCGATCCAGACATAATGGCCGCGCTCGCCGGTCATCAGCACGATGCAGAGCGTGAGCAGCACCGACGAGACCAGGAAGCCGAGCAGCGGTATCGCCACGAGGAAGAGCACGAAGGCCAGCATCAGCCCGGCGAAACGCGCGCTCATCCGGGCCTTGGAACTGCCGTCGGTCTCGACCGGCTCCTCGGCGGGCGCGTCGCGTGTGAAGGCAAAAAGCAGCGCCAGCGCGCCAAGCAGGATGCCGGCAAGCGAGACGGTGCGCGGCCACATGTCCGGCGGCGGGGCGAAGCCCGGGATGAAGGCCGGGCGCGGCACGTAGAGGGGAACGAGAACGAAGGCGGTCAGCGCAAAGAAGGCGACAATGATCAGCCCCCGCAGGACGGGCTTGGGCATGGCGACGCTCCGGAAAGATGAGGGGGCCCCGGTCTGGGCTGGGGCGGGGCGGGGTGCGGCCCGCGAGATCGGGACCGCACCAGGGTTCAGGCAGTCAGGCGGGCGGCGCCTCGGCGCCACCCTGAGCGCTTGGCGCTCAGTTCGACAGGTAGCCGAAGTCCTGCGCAAGCCCGTGGAACAGCTCGTACTGGCTCTTGGCGTAGTCGGTCATGTCGACGTCGCCGATGGTCGAGATCGAGCCGCGGCGTGCCGCAAGGTCGAGCCACGTCTCATCCGTCGCGACCTTGCCCAGCACCTCGTGCCACTTGGCAACCACGTCCTCGGGCAGGTTCTTGGGACCGTAGAGCGCGCTCCAGCCTGCGATCTGGCCGGCCTTCTCGTAGCCGAGCTCGGCCGCGGTGGCGACCTCGGGCAGATCGCCCATGCGCTTGGGAGCGAAGACCATCAGCGCCTTCATGTCGCCGCTCTTGATGTGCGGCATCAGCGAGGCGGCTGCCATGGCGACGAAATCGACGTGGCCGCCGAGCAGCGCGGTGGCGAGCTCGCCGCCGCCCTTGTAGGGCACCAGCGTCGCGGCGGTCAGCGGGTCGAGATCGTTGTCGGCCAGCAGCGCCTGCGTGGTGAAGCCGTCGATCGCGGTTGCGCCCGAGGCGGCATAGGTCATGCGACCGTCGCTGTCCTTGATCGCCGCCACCAGCTCTTCGACGCTGTTGTAGGGCGCGTCACCGCGCACCGCGAGGATCATCGGCGTGGCTTCCAGCGCGCCGAGGAAGGTGTAGGCGTCCCACTCCACGGCATTGCCGGGGGTCACGGCCGGCGAGAGCGCCATGCCGACGCGGGCCAGCAGCAGCGTGTAGCCGTCCGGCTCGGCTTCGGAGACCGAGCGCGCCCCGTTCATGCCGCCGGCGCCGGGCTTGTTCATCACCGTCACCGGCTGGCCGAGGAAGGGCTGCGCGGTTTCCGCCAGCGCACGGCCGGCAAGGTCCGAAGCGCCGCCGGGGCCGTAGGGGACGACCAGCGTCACCGCCTGATCGGGATAGTCCTGCGCGACCGCGGGGCCGGTTGCAGCGATCACCGCCAGAGCGATGCTTCCGAGAAGTTTCTTCATGATTACCTCACATCTTTTCCGGCCGGGCCGGACTGTTGGATGTGGTGCACCATTCACAGTATGCGGAAGTTGACAATAGTACACCGCAACTTGCATAAACTGCATACTGAGGGAGAGGTTTGTGTTCAAGACACGGGAATTAGAGGCATTTGACGCCTACATGCGCCTTGGCGGCGTCAAGATGGCGGCGGAAGATCTCGCGGCAAGCCAGCCCTTGGTGAGCCGCCTTCTGGCATCTCTGGAGGAAAAAGTCGGATTCGCCCTCTTTCGGCGCAAGCGCAACCGACTGGCGCCGACGCCCGAGGCCTTTCGCTTTCACCAGACCGTGGTGCGTCACCTTGCCGGGCTGCGCGGGCTCGAACAGGAGGCCCTCGCCATTGCCAACGGCGAGGTCGGCCATCTGGTGATCGCGGCGCAGCCGATCTTCTGCGACACCTTCCTGCTCGACGCGCTGCGCGCCTTCCGCGTCACCCATCCGCAGGCCACGGTGCAAATCGTCGACGTCGGCATGGCCGAGATGCTGCGGATGATCAGCGAACAGCGCTGCGACCTGGCCTTCGGCATCACGCTCAACGCCGAGGCCTTCGGTGCCGAATCCCGCCCGCTTGCCCATTGCGAGGCGCATTGCCTGCTGCCGAAGGGACACGCGCTTGGCGAGCTTGACGAGATCCCCCTGCCCCGGCTGCGCAAGGAGTGGTTCATCGACCTTGCGCAGGGCAGCCCGCTGCGGCAGCGCGTGGACCACATGATGGATACGATCAACGTGCACCGGACCATCGCCGCCGAGCTGCGCACCCTGCACAGCGTGGTCCGGCTGGTCGAGCGCGGCGTCGGGGTGGCGATCGTCGACCCGGTGGCCAATCAGCTCATCGACCTGGAGAGAGTCTCCTCGCATCGGCTGATTCCGGCAATCACCTGGGACATCGCCCAGTTCGTGCCCCACGATCGCCCGCTGGGGTCGGTCGGCCTGGCCTTCGCCGCGGCGGTGGAGACGGAAATAAACAACCTAAAGGATGCGGGAATTGTGACCTGAAGGGACCTCTCCACCGGCGCTATCGGCACGCGGGCGCCGAGAGCGCTGACGGTCAAACGTCTGATGCCGTGAGACAATTATGAACCCTCCCGGCGCCCGGCAGAGCTTCGCTCACAAGGCCGCTGCGGCGCCGCGCCGCAGCGTGACAGGCGCGACAGTCATATTAAAGTTGTGCAGCGCGGGTACGGTGGAGGTGCCTGTGCAAGGGAGGTGATTTCATGACTGTCGATTTTGATACGGTCCGCTCGTTGCGGAAATTGGTGCGCCTCAAGCTCGGGGCGACCGACCTCGAAAAGGCCTTTTTGAATGCGCCGCAGCGCGCGCTGGAAAACCGCTCGCCACGCGAGATTCTGGGGGATCGGGATTTTTACGAGGTCATGCGGCTCAGCGTCTTGGTCTCGTCGATCGCGCCGCGCGGCCGGTCGCAGTCGCGCGCCGCCTGAACGCCCGGCAAAATACCCCGAGCGGAGCAGGTTTTATCGCTTCGACGCAATATCCCGCAGGGCCCGGAGCGGTCACCGCTGCTCCGGGCCCTGTCGTGTTCGCGCCTCAGTCGGCGCGCTGCAGGATATGGTCGCGGATCAACCGCGCCAGCCCTGCGCCATCGCCCGTTCTGACCGCCTCGACCATGTCGAAATGCTCCTGCGCCGAGCGTTCGATTCGAGAGCGATCCAACCATTGCGAGGCTGGGGCCGGCGAGGTGCGCATCCGAAGATCGGCGACCAGAGCCACCATCGCCGGGTTGCGCGCACAGCCCAGCAGGGCGCCGTGAAACGCGAGATTGGCGTCATAAAGCAGGTGAAACGGACCATTGATCGCGATCTTCTCGAACTCCGCGGCCAGACGCCCGAGGTCGGCGATGTCGGCCTCGGCGGCATTGCGGCAGATCGCCTCGGCAAAGCCGGTCTCGATGGCGACGCGGATATCGAGAACCTGGTCCGCCTCCTCGGTATCGGCCGGGTGAACCGAATACCCACGATTTTTCTCATGCCGGATCAGCCGCCGCCCGGCGAGCGCCTCCAGCGCCTTGCGCACCGGCGCGCGGCCAACCCCGTAGCGCTTCTGCAAATCCACTTGCTTGAGCCATGAACCCGGCGTGAACCGTCCCGCGCGCAGATCCTGCGCCAGGCGTTCGATGATCTTCTCGGCGTCTTCTGACATTTCTTGTCCCTGTCCCTTCTCCCGGTTCTAGACCATGCCCCGCGGCAAAGGAATCGTTTCATCGCCGGCCCCGAAGTCCTCCGGGCAGCGGCTGTTTTCAAACTGCCCAAACTTCGATCTTGCAATGTTACCAAAATTGGCACCAATACTGCAGCCAATATCAGGCAGAACCGCGAGGGCAATCAAAATGACCGCCAGCAACACCGACAGCATCTGGCCCCAGGTGGACGCGCGGGAGGCGGCGTTCTGCGCCTTGTCGGACCGGGTGTGGGACATGCCGGAGACCAATTTCGCCGAGCACCGGTCCTGCGCCGAACACGCCGAGATGCTCGAGGCCGAGGGCTTCCGCGTCACCCGGGGCGTCGCGGGACTGCCGACCGCGGTGATGGGCGAGGCCGGAGACGGCGGGCCGGTGATCGCCATCCTCGGTGAATATGACGCGCTGCCGGGGCTCAGCCAGCGGGCGGGCGTGGCCGAGAAGATGCCGTTGCAGACCGGCGCACCGGGGCATGGCTGCGGCCACAACGTGCTTGGCGCGGGTTCGATGCTGGCCGCCGCTGCGCTGAAGGGCTGGCTCGAGGAGACCGGCCGCCCCGGGCGGGTGCGCTACTACGGCTGCCCCGCCGAGGAGGGCGGCTCGGGCAAGGGCTTCATGGTGCGCGAGGGGCTCTTCGACGACGTCGATGTGGCGATCTGCTGGCACCCCGCGCCGCTCGCCGCGGTCAACACCCCGATCTCGCTGGCCTGCAACGAAATCCTCTTTGAATTCGAGGGCCGCTCCGCGCATGCTGCCGCCGCGCCGGAACTGGGGCGCTCGGCGCTCGACGCGGTCGAGCTGATGAACGTCGGCGTGAACTTCCTGCGCGAGCACATGGTCGACTCGGCCCGCATCCACTACGCGATCACCGACGCCGGCGGCCATGCGCCCAACGTCGTGCAGCCCTATGCGGCGGTGCGCTACCTGATCCGCGCGCGCGAGCTCGACGAGCTGCTGCCGCTGGTCGAACGGGTCCGCAAGGTGGCCGAGGGCGCGGCGCTGATGACCGGCACAACGGTGCGCAACCGGGTGCTCTCGGGCGATGCCAACCTGATCGGCAACACGCCCCTCGAAGCGCTCATGCACGCCCAGCTTGAACGGCTCGGCCCGCCCGCCTTCGACGCCGAGGACCGCCGCTTTGCCGAGGCGATCCGCAAGACCCTCACCCCCGAGGAAATCCGCGCCGCCTTCAAGCGCTTCGGCGTGGCGCCGCGGATGGATCTGCCGCTCTGCGATTTCATCCCGCCGCTCACCCAGGGACAGGGCGGCGGCGTCGGCTCGACCGATGTCGGCACGGTGAGCTGGGTCGTGCCCACCGTGCAGGTGCGCGGCGCGACCTATGCCATCGGCACGCCCGGGCACTCCTGGCAGCTGGTGGCGCAGGGACAGTCTGGCATCGCCCACAAGGGCATGGTTCACGCCGCAAAGGTGATGGCCGCCACCGCCAAGGCGGTCTTCGAGGACCCGGCGCAACTGGCTGCCGCCAAGGCGGACTTCGAGCGCCGCCGCGACGGGCGGCCCTTCGTCAACCCGCTGCCCGATGACGTCGCCCCGGACCTGCCGGTTCCGGCCTGACCCCCAAGCGAGAGCAGACCATGGACCGCCCCGGATTCTTCGACCTGATGAGCTTCGGCCCCGATGGCTGGGCCCCTGCCCTGCTGCAGGCGACGCTGATGACCCTTGCCGTCGCCGGCACCGGCTACCTGATCGGCGGCACGCTCGGCGCACTGCTGGCCTGGGCCAAGCTGCGCGGCGGCCCGGTGCTGCGGGGGATCGCCGGAACCTACACCACCGTGCTGCGCGGCATTCCCGACCTGCTGGTGATCTACCTCTTCTACTTCGGCGGCTCGATGATGCTGACCAAGCTCATGCGCGGCTTCGGCTACGAGGGCTTCGTCGACCTGCCCGGGTTCGCGGCGGGCGCCATGGCGATCGGCGTGGTATCGGCGGCGCAGCATGCCGAGGTGTTCCGCGGCGCCTACCGGGCGGTGAACCCCGGCGAGATCGAGGCCGCCAGCGCCATCGGCATGTCGCGCAGCACGCTGTTCCGCCGCATCGTGCTGCCGCTGACCGCGCGCCACGCGCTGCCCGGGATGGGCAACGTCTGGCAGATCACCCTCAAGGAAAGCGCGCTGGTCTCGGTCACCGGGGTCGTCGAGCTGCTGCGGCAGGCGCAGATCGGCGCCGGGTCGACCCGCCAGCCCTTCTACTTCTTCTTCGCCGCGGCGGTGCTCTTCCTCGTCGTCACCTGGGGCTCGGGGCTGATCCTCGGCCGCGCCGAGCGGCACTTCAATCGCGGCCTGCAGAGGTAACACGATGGACTTTCCCTTCCTCTGGCAGACCGTCCGGACGCTCTCTGCCGGCATCCCGCTGACGCTGCTGCTGGCCACGCTCTCGGTCACGATCGGCGTGGTCATCGCCATCGCCATTGCCGCCGCCCGGCTCTGGGGGCCGCGCGCCCTGCAGCAGGCAGCGAAGGTCTACGTCTTTGTCTTCCGCGGCACGCCGCTCCTCGTGCAGATGTTCCTCATCTACTACGGGCTCGGCCAGTTCGAGGCGGTGCGAAGCAGCCTGCTCTGGCCGGTGCTGCGCGAGCCCTTCTGGTGTGCCATCCTCGCGCTGGCGCTCAACACCGGCGCCTATGGCTCCGAGATCGTGCGCGGCGGACTACAGTCGGTCAGCCACGGCCAGCGCGAGGCGGCCATGGCCTGCGGCATGTCGCCCTGGCTGGCGTTCCGCCGGATCGTGCTGCCGCAGGCGGTGCGACAGGCCCTGCCCGCCTATGGCAACGAGCTGATCCTGCTGTGCAAGGCGACCTCGCTGGCCTCGATGATCACGCTGATGGAGATCACCGGCCTCGCCGCCAAGCTGATCTCGGACACCTACCGGGTGATCGAGGTCTTCGCCGCCGCCGGTGCGATCTACCTCGCCATCAACTTCGTGCTCACCCGCATCGTGGCCGTCGCCGACCACCGGCTGACCGCGCATTTGCGCCCGGTCGCCACGGGCAAGCCCGCCCCCGACACCCGCCTGACAGGAGCCAAGCCATGACCTCTCCCGCCATCCGCCTGCGCGGCCTGCGAAAATCCTTCGGCGCGAACGAGGTGCTGCGCGGCGTCGATCTCGAGGCGCGCCGGGGCGAAGTCGTCTCGATCCTCGGCTCCTCGGGCTCGGGCAAATCCACCATGCTGCGCTGCATCAACCTGCTCGAGACGCCCACGGGCGGCGAGGTCTGGATCGGCGACGAGCGCATCGAGCTGGCCACTGACCGCGCCGGACGGGCAAAGCCCGCCGATCCGGCGAGGGTGCAAAGACTGCGCGCTCGCGTCGGCATGGTGTTCCAGTCGTTCAATCTCTGGTCGCACAAGACCGTGCTCGAGAACGTCATGGAGGCGCCGATCCACGTGCTCGGCCGCTCGAAGGCCGAGGCGAAGGACGAGGCGCTGGCCTTCCTCGACAAGGTCGGCATCGCCGCCAAGCGCGACGCCTATCCCGCGCAGCTCTCGGGCGGCCAGCAGCAGCGCGCGGCGATCGCCCGCGCGCTCGCCATGCACCCCGACGTGATGCTCTTCGACGAGCCAACCTCGGCGCTCGACCCCGAGTTGGTGGGCGAGGTGCTGCGGGTGATGCGCGGCCTCGCAGAAGAAGGCCGCACCATGCTCGTCGTCACCCACGAGATGGGTTTTGCCCGCGACGTCTCGAACCGGGTCGTCTTCCTGCATGAGGGACAGATCGACTGCGAGGGCAGCCCGGCCGAGCTTTTCGGCGGCGGCGGATCCGACCGTTTCCAGCGCTTCGCCACGACCTGAGCGGCGCTCCCCCCGAACAGAGCAACCAAAGACCAACAAGGGAATACACCATGAAAAAAACACTCATCGCCGCGACGCTCGGCCTTGCCGCCATTGCCGCAACTGCCGAGGCGAAGGACTGGACCCACGTCACCATCGCCACCGAAGGCGCCTTCGCGCCGTGGAATTTCACCGAGGCCGACGGCACGCTGACCGGCTACGAGGTTGATCTCTACAAGGTGCTCTGCGAGCGGATGGAGGTCGAATGCACCCTCGTCGCGCAGAACTGGGACGGCATCATCCCCGGCCTGCTGGCCGGCAAGTACGACGCGATCATGGCCGGCATGTCGGCCACTGCAAAGCGCGAAGAGGTGATCTCCTTCTCGCAGCCCTACGGCTCCACCGGCCAGACCTTCGGCGTGCTCAAGGGCAGCGAGCTCGAGCAGCTGCCGCTGAAGGGCGAGCTGTTCAACCTCGCCAACAACCCCGAGGGCGCGGCAGAGGCGATCGAGGAGATCCGCCCGATGCTGAAGGGCAAGACCATCGGCGTGCAGAGCTCGGCGATCTCGGCCCGCTTCATGCAGGAGACCTTCGGTGACGAGCTGACCATCCGCGAGTACAAGGCGACCGAGCAGCATGACCTCGACCTGCTGGCCGGGCGCATCGACGCGGTGATCGCCTCGCCCGCCTACCTGATGACCACGATCAAGGAACCGGCAAACGCCGAGATGACCATGGCGGGCCCGCGCTTCCAGGGCGGCATCCTCGGCCGCGGCTCTTCGGTCGGCCTGCGCAAGGAAGACACCGAGCTGCGCGAGATGTTCGACAAGGCGCTGGACTCGGTGAAGGCAGACGGCACCACCAAGGCGCTCTCCGAGAAGTGGTTCGGCTTCGACGTGACGGTCTACTGAGCCCGGCGCTCTCATACCCTGGTCCACGCCGGCAGCCCCCGGGCTGCCGGCCTTCGGGCCCGAAAACCGCAGCGCGCAGTTGCGGGACACGCCCGAACCGGCTCTACTCGTCACGAGCGGACTCACCGGTGGAGCGGCGATGAGCGACAACCCCTATGACGTGCTCGGCGTGACAAAGACCGCCAGCGCCGACGAGATCAAGAAGGCCTACCGCAGGATCGCCAAGGAGAGCCACCCCGACCTGCACCCGGGCGATTCAACCTCCGAAGCGCGCTTCAAGGCGGCCGGCGCCGCCTTCGAGCTGCTAAAGGACCCCGAGAAGCGCGCCCGCTTCGACCGCGGCGAGATCGACGCCAGCGGGCAGGAGCGCCCGCAGGAGCGCCGCTTCTACCGCGATTTCGCCGAGCAGGCCGACAACCCCTACCGCCGCGACCCGCGCTACGAGGACTTTGGCGACGCCGAGGACATCTTCGCCGAGTTCCTGCGCCGTCAGGCCGGGGGCCAGGGCAGTGGACACGCTCAGGGACAGGGCGGCTACGGCTTCCGCGCCCGCGGCGCCGATGCGCAATACGCGCTCGAGGTCCCCTTCCTCGACGCGGCGAACGGCGGCTCCATGCGGATCACCCTGCCCGGCGGCGGCAACCTCGAGGTGAAAATCCCCAAGGGAGTCGCCGACGGCACCACCCTGCGGCTGCGCGGCAAGGGTGGGCCGGGCATCGGCGGCGGCGCGCCGGGCGATGCCTATGTGACCCTCTCGATCCAGCCGCACCCGATCTTCCGCCGCGAGGGCGACGACATCGTCATCTCGCTGCCGATCACCCTTTACGAGGCAACGCTCGGGGCCAAGGTCGAGGCGCCCACCATCGCCGGGCCGGTGAAGGTCACCATCCCCAACGGCGCCAGCAGCGGCCAGACCCTGCGGCTGCGCGGGCGGGGCGTCGCCGCCGCGGGACGCCCCGCCGGCGACCAGCGCATCGAGCTGCAGATCGTGATGCCCAAGCAGGTCGACGACAGGCTCGCCGACTTCATGGAGGACTGGGCCAAGAGCCATCCGTATGATCCGCGCAAGGGCTGGAGGACTTGAGCATGACCCGCGTCTTCTACTCCGAGGAAGAAGCCATCGCCGCCGTCGGGCGGCTCGACCGCGCGCGCCTCACCCGCTTCCTGCGCGCGCAGGTGATCTTTCCCGCCGAGGCGAGCGGTCGGGCGGTCTATCGCCAGGTCGACATCGCGCGGATGGAGCTTCTCTGCGATCTCTGCGACGACTTCGAGCTGAACGACGACGCGCTCGGGATGGTCATGCAGCTCATCGACCAGCTGCACGGCACCCGCGGCGATCTCGCCGCGCTCCTGCGCGCGCTCGGCGAGGAGCCCGACGACGTCAGGCTCCGCGTGCAGGGGCGGCTCGGGCGCTAGCCTTCGGCGCACTCAACCCGCCAGCCACGCCTTCGCCTTGGCCATATCGGCGGCGGCGAAATACTTCGCCTCGAGTCCGAAGGCGCGCTTGCCGATCTGAACCGCCATCTCCTGCCAGCCGGCATCGCCGACGATCGCCGCGCGCTGCACCCGCTTGGCATGGCCGCGCACGAGGTAGAAATGGTCGCGCAGCGCGTCGAGCCCCTGCCAGCCGTCGAAATCGCGCAGGTCGATGAGCAGCCGCACCGTTTCATGCGCCGCGAAGAAACTGTCGAGATCGCCGATGGCCTCGTCATAGGCTGCGCCATCCACTTTTCCGCGCAGCCGCACCTCGAGCATGCCGTCGCCAAGATCCTCCTGCTGGATCGTGCCGAGGCTCTCGCGCAGCCAGCGCCGCGCCGCGTCGACCTCGGCCATCGCGAAGGTGGAGACCGGGCACGGCATGAAGACCGACACCCCCCCGACCGCCGCCCTGACGACCTTGTCGTCGCTCACCAGCGCGATGCGGTCGAAGCCGCGCCAGTGTTTGAGCCCGGTCCGCGCGTCCTGCACCATCGCGCCGAGGGTAAATTCCGAGGGGCGCGCCTCGACAATGGCCAGCAACCGAAGCCGGTCCCCCTTGGTCAGCGCCGCGTCGAGCGCGGGCATCAGCTTGTCGCGGTAATCCGAATCGGTGACCGGCGGGGTCATCGTCAGCTCGAGAATGCCGTGCTCACCGATATCTTTCACGTCTATCATGGTGGGATCCTCCTGAGCTGACTATGCGCCACGCGGGCGCCGCGGGAAAGCCCGGCGCTGACCCGGGACCTGTCGCGAAGCGCAAGGCAAGGGGATCGCGGTCGCCTTCACAAGTCGCTGCAAAGGCGGGGGGTTTGACACGGCGCAAGGTGACGGCGCGCGAATCCGTTACCTTGAAGCAGATCGTCCTGGCGAGGACCGCCCCATGAAACCCCAGAGCTTCGACCCGGCAGACAAGGTCGCCGCCCTCCGCCGCGCGGTGGTGGACGAGCATTTCGGCGGGGCTTTTGCGGCGTTCGGGCGGCAGCGGCGGGATGCGTTCACCGCGGAGATCATGGAGCTTGCCGCCGGACGCCTGCCGGTGCGCGCAAAGAAGAAGGAGGGCCGATGATGGAAGATTGCCCCGAGACACCGCCGCCGAGCGCGGAGCGCGACGTGGACCTGCCTTGGTGCGCGCCGAAACCCGCCACCGAGGACCGGCGCGCGCCGGATCTCGTGCGCCGGATCATGGCCAGTCCGAGCTACCGAGCGGGCGATCACGACGTGGACTTCCTCGACCGGGACGACATGCGCGGCGTGCGGCTGATGCTCGACTACCAGAAGGCCGAGACGCTGCTGCAGGCGCATGGCATCGCCCATTCCGTCGTCGTCTTCGGCGCGACGCGCATTCCCGAGCCGGCTCGCGCCGCGGCGGAGGTGGCCGCGCGCGCGGCCGCATTGGCGCAATCCCCCGGCAATCCGGCCCTGCAAGACGCCCTCGCCATCGCCCGGCGCGTGGCCGACAAGAGTCGCTACTACGACGTCGCGCGCGCCTTCGGGCGGATCGTCGGCTCGCAGGAAGGGCCGCCCGGCAACCGGCTGGTGGTGGTCACCGGCGGCGGGCCGGGCATGATGGAGGCGGCGAACCGCGGCAGCCAAGAGGCCGGGGCGCGCAGTGTCGGTCTCAACATCACCCTGCCGCACGAGCAATACCCCAATCCCTACCTCACGCCCGACCTCTGCTTCCGCTTCCATTACTTCGCCCTGCGCAAGCTGCATTTCCTCAAGCGCGCCCGTGCGCTGGTCGTCTTCCCCGGCGGCTACGGCACGATGGACGAGCTCTTCGAAACGCTGACGTTGATCCAGACCCGCAAGATCCTCCCGGTGCCCGTGGTGCTGGTCGGCGAAAGCTTCTGGCGGCGGGCCTTCGACGTGGACTTCCTTGTCGAGGAAGGGGTGATCGACCCCGAGGACCGCGATCTCTTCTGGTACGCGGAAGAGGCCGAAGAGATCTGGGACGGCCTCCAGCGCTGGTACCAGAGCGCCGGGCGCGAGCTCACCGGCGCCGCGCCCGAGGTCCTGGCGGACAGGTGAGCGGGGCGCGGGGCCGATGATCGCCTGTGCCCGGCAACGCCTCGCCCAAGTATGAAGTGCAGGTTTCTACTGGAATTCTATTTATATTCACCTTATCGAATATTAAGTCGACCGCGAGGGACTGCCATGCGACCTACCGTGCTTTCGATACTCCTGTTCTGGGCCGCCAGCGGCGCTCTGGCCCAGACGCAGCCCGTCATTTCCGAACCGATCACCGAGTGGAAGCCCGTCTACGGCGAGGTCGAGACCCGCAACGAGCTGCCCGCCCGGGCCCGCATCGCGGGCACGCTGGTCGCGCTGAACGTCACCGAGGGCGACCGGGTCGACGCCGGGCAGCTCGTCGGCACCGTCGAGGATGAAAAGCTCTCGGTCCAGATCGACGCGCTCGATGCCCAGGCCGAGGCCCTGCGCGCCCAGCTCGGCAACGCCCAAGCCGATCTCACCCGTGGCCAGACCCTGCAGCAGAGCGGCACGATCTCGGCGCAAAGGCTCGACGCGTTGCAGACCTCGGTCGACGTGCTGACCAGTCAGATCGCCGCAACCGAGGCGCAGCGCCGGGTGATCCAGCGGCAGATCGAGGAAGGCGGGGTCACCGCGCCCGAGGCGGGCATCGTGCTGTCGGTGCCGGTCTCGCGCGGCTCCTTCGTCGGACAAGGCGAGACGGTTGCGCTGATCGGCAGCGGCGGCGCCTTCCTGCGCCTGTCGATTCCCGAGCGGTTCGCGCAGACCCTGGCCGAGGGCGACCGGATCGAGATGGAAAGAGGCCACGGCCCCGCAAGTCCCACCGGGAGCCCCACTGGCGGGGGGACCATCGCCAAGCTCTACCCGCAGATCGAGGGCGGTCGCCTGCAGGCCGACGTCGAGGTCGCCGGGCTCGAAGAGCGCTACGTCGGCCTGCGCCTGCCGGTGCGGCTTCCGGTGGGCGCGCGGCAGGCCATCCTCGTGCCCGAGGCCGCAATCGGCAGGGGCGGCGGGCTCGACATGGTCCTGGTCGAAACCGCCGAGGGACCGGTGCAGCGCATCGTCGTGCCGGGCCGCGCGGTGACCCGGGAAGGCGCCGCATGGCGCGAAATCCTGACCGGGCTCGATGCCGGCGAGGCCGTGGTGCTCTTCGATGACTGACCACGATAGCGGCGCCTCGGGCGCCCTCGGACTGGCCGGGCACCTCACCCGCGCCTTCCTCAAGTCGCCGCTCACCCCGCTGTTCCTCATCGCCTCGCTCGCGGTGGGCCTCATCGCCCTTGCCGCCCTGCCGCGCGAGGAGGAGCCGCAGATCTCGGTCCCGCTCGTCGACATCCACGTGCAGGCGGACGGGCTGCGCGCCGGGGACGCGGTGAAACTGGTGACCGAGCCGCTCGAGACCATCGTCAAGGGCATCGACGAGGTCGAACACGTCTACTCCGAGACCCGCGACGACGTGGTCATGGTCACCGCGCGATTCAACGTCGGCGTGTCGTCCGACACCGCGATCCTGCGCGTGCGCGACCGCATCCTCGCCAACCTGGGCCGCATCCCCGTCGGCATCCCCGAGCCGCTGATCGTCGGGCGGGGCATCAACGACGTGGCCATCGTGGCGCTCACCCTCTCGCCCGCCGAGGGGCAGACCGCCGTCACCCCCGCCGATCTCACCCGCGTCGCGCGCGAGCTCGAGGCGCGGCTCGCGGCCATCAAGGATGTGGGCCTCACCTATGTCATCGGCGGCACCGAGCCGCAGCTGCGGGTGAACCCCGACCCGGCGCGGCTCGCGCTCTACGGGATCACCCTGCAACAGCTCTGGGGCAAGATCGAGGGCGCCAATACCGCGCTGCCCCTCGGCACCCTGCGCGAGGGCGGCCGGCAGGTCGGGCTGGTGGTCGGCGAGACGCTCACCACCTCCGAGGAGATCGGCAATCTCGAGCTGACCGCCCGCGACGGGCGCACCGTCTACCTGCGCGACGTGGCCGAGGTCACGCTCGAGACCGACACCGGCGTGGACTACGTCAGCACCGTCGGCCACGGGCCCAAAGGCATTGAGAGCCGCCCCGCCGTGACGCTGGCGCTGGCCAAGCGCGCCGGGGCCAATGCCGTTGTGGTTGCCGAGGAGATCCTGCACCGGGTCGAAGCGATGGAGGGCGATATCATCCCCTCGTCCATAACGGTCGAGATCACCCGCGACTATGGCGAGACCGCCGACGAAAAGGCCAACGAGCTGCTCTTCCACCTCGGGCTCGCCACGCTGTCGATCGTCGTGCTGGTGCTCTTCGCCATCGGCTGGCGCGAGGCCATCGTGGTCGCCATCGTCATCCCGGTGACCATCCTTCTGACGCTCTTCGCCGCCTGGATCATGGGCTACACGCTCAACCGCGTGTCGCTCTTCGCGCTGATCTTCTCGATCGGCATCCTCGTCGA
Source organism: Salipiger sp. PrR007 (assembly GCF_010499845.1). Taxonomy (NCBI): domain Bacteria; kingdom Pseudomonadati; phylum Pseudomonadota; class Alphaproteobacteria; order Rhodobacterales; family Roseobacteraceae; genus Salipiger; species Salipiger sp. PrR007. Next base: position 20,844 of record NZ_JAAGOZ010000034.1, read on the forward strand.
CGACGCCATCGTGGTGATCGAGAACATTGCCCGCCACTGGGCCATGAAGCACGCGGGCCAGAGCCGCTTCGGCGCCACCGTCGCGGCGGTGGCAGAGGTCGGCAACCCGACCATCGTGGCCACGCTGACCGTTGTGGTGGCGCTGCTGCCGATGCTCTTCGTGTCGGGCCTCATGGGGCCCTACATGAGCCCCATCCCCGCCAACGCCTCGGCGGCGATGATCTTCTCCTTCTTCGTGGCGGTGATCATCACGCCGTGGCTGATGCTCAGGATCGCCGGCCGCGCGCCGCTGCACCCTGGCGCCGAGCACGGCGCGGCGGGTGGCGCGCTGGGGCGGCTCTATGCCGCGGTTGCCCGGCCGCTGCTGGCGCGCAAATCCGTCTCGGCGCTCTTCCTGCTGGGGGTGGCCGTTCTCTCCTTCGGCTCGCTCGCCGCGCTCTACACGCGCGACGTCACGGTCAAGCTGCTGCCCTTCGACAACAAGTCCGAGCTGTCGGTGGTCATCGATCTGCCCGAGGGCAGCGCGCTCGAGACCACCGCCGCGGTCGCGCAGCAGGTGGCGCGCGTCGCGCTCACCCTGCCCGAGGCGATCTCGGCCCAGACCCACGCGGGCACCGCCTCGGCGTTCAACTTCAACGGGCTGGTGCGGCACTACTACCTGCGCCAGCTCCCCGAGATGGGCGACGTGCAGATCAACCTCGCCCCCAAGGGGGACCGCGACCGCACCAGCCACCAGATCGCTCTGGACCTGCGCGAGAAGCTCGCGGCGCTCGAGCTGCCCGCAGGCACGGTGCTGAAGACCGTCGAGCCGCCCCCCGGCCCGCCGGTGATCTCGACGCTCATGGCCGAGGTCTACGGCCCCGACGCCGAGAGCCGCCGCAGGGTGGCCGAGCGCGTCCGCGCCGCTTTCGACGAGATCCCCTACGTCGTCGATGTCGACGACAGCTACGGCGTGCAGGCCCCGCGCCGCCGCGTGGGGCTCGACCCCTCGGCGCTGGATTTCTACAAGGTGCAGGAATCCGACGCGCTGGAGACGCTGTCGCTGCTCTACGGGAGCGGCACCGTGGGCTACTCGCACCGTGGCGGCGAGCGGCGGCCCATCCCCATCGTGCTGTCGCGCGACCGCTCGGACCGGGTGATGGATGCGACCGCGCTCTCGACCCCGGTGCCGGCCGACGCCCTGCCCGGCGGGCGCGGCGTGGTGGAACTGGGCGATGTGGTGACCTTGCAGGACGAGCTCACCTCCTTCCCGATCTTCCGCCACAACGGCCTCGAGACGATCATGGTGATGGGCGAGATGGCGGGCGACTTCGAGTCGCCGCTCTACGGCATGCTTGCCGCCGCCGACATCCTGGATGGTCTCGACTGGCCCGAAGGGCAAAAGCCGTCGATCTCGATGCACGGCCAGCCGCAGGACACCTCGAGCCCGAGCATTCTGTGGGATGGCGAATGGGAGGTCACCTGGGTCACCTTCCGCGACATGGGCGCGGCCTTCGCGGTGGCCCTGCTGGGAATTTACATCCTCGTGGTGGCGCAGTTCGGCAGCTTCCGCCTGCCGCTGGTGATCCTGACGCCGGTGCCGCTGACCTTCCTCGGCATCATCGTCGGCCACTGGCTTTTTGGCGCGCCCTTCTCGGCGCCCTCGATGATCGGCTTCATCGCGCTGGCGGGGATCATCGTGCGCAACTCGATCCTGCTGGTGGACTTCATCCGCCACGCCCAGCCCGACAAACCGCTCGATGTCGAGACGCTGATCGAGGCCGGGGCGACACGCTTCAAGCCGATCCTGCTGACCGCGCTGGCGGCGATGATCGGCGCGGCGGTGATCCTGATGGACCCGATCTTCCAGGGCCTGGCGATCTCGCTGCTCTTCGGGCTGCTGACCTCGACCGCGCTGACCGTGCTGGTGATCCCTGCGATCTACCGGCTGGCAAAGACCTGACAGGGGCGAGCGCCCCTGCGGCCAGGCGGATTGGACCACCGCCTGACCCCAGCCCAAGCCCCCCCGCCGCGAGCGCCCTCAGCGCTCGAAGATCACCGGGAACCAGTCCTCGCGCAGCACGTCTCCGGGCTGCATGCCGTGGCCGGGGAATGGCGGCGAGGTGGGACCCGGGCGCGCGACGTAGCGCGCGTCGTCCCCGACCAGCCGCAGCGAAAAGGCCCGGCGGCGCGAGGTCGAGGTGTTGCCCCGGGCGCCATGCAGGATGCCGTAGTTGAAGGCCACGGCATCGCCCGGCTCCATCTGCCATTCCCGGATGTCCATGCCCTCGGCGTCGGGATCGGGCACCGGCATGTAGGCGTCGCTGTCGGGGAAGAAGTCGGTCTCGGACAGCCAGCGCTTCGGCAGCACCGGCTTGTCCCACAGGTGGCTTCCGGCGACGCAGCGCAGGCTGGCATCGGTGACCGGGTCCACCGGCGACCAGAAGCTGACGTTCTGCATCCCGTCCACGAAGTAATAGGGCCCATCCTGGTGCCAGGGCGTCGGCTTGGAGGTGCCGGGTTCCTTGACCAGCACATGATCGTGGAAGACCTGCACCCTGTCCGAGCGCATCAGCTCGGCCGCGACCTCGGCCGCGGGCGAGCTGCGCAGCACGCGCTCGAACTCGGGGATGCGCTGCCAGTTGCAATAATCGTCGAAGAAGCGCCCCGCCTCGCCCTCCTTGAGGTTCTCGGCGGCATAGGGCCCGGGCTCTGCCATGTTGCGCGCGATCCCGGCGCGGATGTCGTCAACGTGGTCGGCGAAGAGCCCCTTGATCAGCACGACGCCGTCGCGCTGGAAGGTCTCGACCATGTCCTGAGTGAGTAGTGCGTGCATCGGAATATCCTCTTTTCGGGCGAGCCTAGTCCCGCTAAAAGATAACCTCCAATAATGTCTTATCATGAATTACATAACTTCATGCTATATAACACCCTGCGCCAATACGAATACCTGATCGCCGTCGCCGAGCTGCGCAGCCTGACCGAGGCGGCCCGGCGGCTGAACGTCTCGCAGCCCTCGCTGTCGGTGGCGATCACCCGGATCGAAGAGCGGCTCGGCACCCGCCTCTTCCTGCGCCGCAAGGGCGCCCCGGTCGAGATCACACCGCAGGGACATCGCCTCCTCGGCCGGATCCGCGAGTTGCTGCTGCTTGCCGAGGGGATCGAGCGCAGCTCGGACAGCCCTGCGCCCTTTGTGCTCGGCTGCTTCGAGGATCTCGCGCCGCTGCAGCTCGCCAAGGCGCTGGACCACCTGCGCGGCCGCTTTGCCGAGGTCAGCTTCGAGGGCGCCGAGGGGCGGTTCTCCGATCTGGCCGCGGCGCTCGACGAGGGCCGCGTCGATCTGGCGATCTCCTATGACGTCGGCTTCGGCGCGCGGTTCGAGCGCCGCGTGCTGAAGACGATCCTGCCGGTGGCCTTCCTCACGCCGGACCATCCGCTGGCCCGGAACGAGACGCTGACCCTGCAGGAACTGGCGGCGCATCCGCTGATCTTCTTCTCCGAAGAGCTGTCCGAGGGCTTCATGACCACGCTCTTCGAGGCCATGCGGCTCAGCCCCACCGTCGGCCACAGGGTGCGCTCGCTCGAGATGATGCGCTCGCTGGCGGCGCATGGCGCCGGGATCGGCATCAGCTACTCCGCGCCGCCGAGCAGCCTCTGCTACGACGGACGCCCCGTGGCGACGGTGCCGATCTCGACCTCCGACGCGGCGACAGAGATCGCGCTGATCTGGCCGCGCCTGCGCGACACCGACCCGGCCTTCCTCGAAGTTGTCGCGGCGCTCGAGACCTGCCTCGCCTGACTCCGCTCAGCCGCGCTTCGGGCGCCGGCTCATCCCGTGCGCCGGGTCGTAGCCGACCAGCGCCAGCCCGAAGAACAGGGCAAAGGCCAGCACCACCCAAAGCAGCGCCCAGCCGTTCAGGCTCTGGTAAAGCGCGAAGCGGATCAGCTCGACCGCATGGGTAAAGGGGTTCACCGCGCAGATGTCGCGCAGCAGGGTCGAGCTCTCGGCCATCTTCCAAAGCGGGTAGAGCGCGGTCGACAGGAAGAACATCGGGAAGATCACGAAGTTCATCACCCCGGCGAAATTCTCGAGCTGGCGGATGGTGGACGAGATCAGCAGCCCCAGCGCCCCCAGCATCAGCCCCGACAGGATCAGCGCCGGCAGCACCAGCACATAGCCCCAGCCCGGCAGGACGATGCCGAAGCCCGCCGCCACGGTGAGAAAGACGTAGACCTGCAGCACCGAGACCGCGACCCCCGCCAGCAGCTTCGACAGCAGCAGCCACCAGCGCGGCAGCGGCGAGGTCAGCAGCAGCCGCATCGAGCCCATTTCCTGATCGTAGACCAGCGAAAGCGAACTCTGCATGCCGTTGAACAGCTGGATCATCCCGCAAAGGCCGGGGATGATGTAGACCTCGTAGGTGATATAGGTCTCGTAGGGCGGGATGATCGACATCCCCAGCGCAGCGCGAAAGCCTGCGGCAAAGACGATGAGCCAGACCAGCGGCCGCACCAGCGCCGCCAGGAACCGCGACCGCTGGTGCACGAAGCGGGCCGCCTCGCGCCGGACGATGGCAAGCATGGCGACCAGCCAGGCGTTCATCCCTGCCCCTCCCGCGCGGTGCTCTTCTGCCCGGTCATCTCGATGAACACCTCGGCCAGCGGCCGGCGGGCGCGCAGCTCCGAGGCTGGCTCATGCGCGAGCACGCGCCCCTTGTGCAGCACCACCACGTCGTCACCCTCGGCGATTTCGTCGACGAGATGCGTGGCCCAGAGCACCGTCAGCCCGGCCTTCGCCAGCCCGTGCACGTGATCGACGATGGCCTGCCGGCTCTCGAAATCGAGCCCCACCGTCGGCTCGTCGAGCAGCAGCACCTGCGGCTGGTGGATGAGCGCCCGGGCGATCTCCATGCGCCGCCGGTGGCCGCCGTTGAGATTGCGCGCCTTCTCCCCGGCCCGTTCGGCCATGCCGAGCTGCGCCAGCGCCGCCTCGCTGCGCCGCACCGCCTCGCGCCCGGCGATGCCGTGAAGCGCCGCGAAATAGCGCATGTTGCGCATCACGCTCATGTCGAGATCGAGCGTCGGCTGCTGGAAGACCACGCCGATCTTCGACAACGCCGCGCGCGGCGCGCGGGCCATGTCGTGCCCGGCGACGGTGATGCGCCCCTCGCGGGTGACGAAAAGCCGGGTGAGCAGCGCGAAGAGCGTCGATTTGCCCGCCCCGTTCGGCCCGAGCAGCGCGGTGAACCCGGGGCGCAACGCAAAGCTCACACCGTCGAGCGCGCGCTTGGACCCGTAGCTGTAACGCAGATCAGAGACGTCGAGGGCGGTCATTCAGGCTCCGGTCACCCCCGCCAGCGGCGCACCCGCCGCTCCCAGGGCTGCAGCACCAGCCATTCCACCGCCAGCATCACCGCGATGAAGGAAAACGCGTAGACCAGCACCATGCCGACGTCGAAGAGCTGGAAATAGAGGTGGATCTGAAATCCCACCCCGTCCGATCGGCCAAGGAATTCCACCACCAGAACGATCTTCCAGATCACCGCGATCCCCGAGCGCGCGGCGCCCGTGATGAAGGGCGCGAGCTGCGGCAGCACCACGTGGCGCAGGCGGCGCGCCAGCGGCATGCGATAGACCTGCGCCATGGCGTCAAGCCCCGGGTCGAGCGCCCGCGCGCCCTCGCGGATCACCGTGGCGACATTGGGGATCTTGTTGAGCGTGACGGCGACGATGGCGGCGGTCTCGTTGAGGCCGATCCAGAGATAGCACAGCACGATCAGCACCAGCGCCGGCAGGTTGAGGAAGATCACCAGCCAGGGATCGAGCCAACGGTCGAGCTTCGGAAAGCGCCCCATGGCCATGCCAAGCGCAATGCCCGCGCCCATCGCCAGGGCAAAGGCCCAGGCCACGCGGCCCAGCGTGCGTCCCAGGTGATAGAGCAGCTCGCCCGAGCGCAGCGCCTCGGCAAAGGGCGCCGCCAGCGCCCAGGGCTGCGGCAGGATCTGCGGATCATCGGTGAGATGGGCGGCAAGCACCCAGAGCAGCACGAGCACGGCCAGCGAAACCGCCGTGACGCCGAGCCGTGCCGGTTCGGACCGCGCGCCGCTGCGCGCATCGCCTGTCGTTCCGCCCATGCCCCTGCCAATGAAGCGCGTCGCGGTGTCACTGCCCTGCACGAAGACCTCCCTCTCCAGCCGGAGAGGGTGACGCCTGAGTCGCGCCGCGTCAATTGCTCCTTAGGGAGCGGTTCGTCCCGGCCACCCGGGATGGTAGAGATTACCTACATAGAAATTCACTAACGAATGGATCGCGCTCCGCAGATGGCCCGCCGGGCCGCGCGCGGGGTCACGCTTCGCGCTCACCGGTGCCGAGTTCGCGGCATTTCCAGTGGGACACCGTGTAGGCCGGATGTTCCTCGACCCAGCGGGCCAGTTCCGGCTGGGCACCCATCATGCAGGCCAGAGGGGTGACATCGGAATATATCAGGCTGCGCTGCTGACACTGATCGGGCGCACTTGACAAGCACGCCATAAAGAGAAGCTCAATCATGGTTGCCTCGTGGGTTTGAACGTGATGCCCTTCCAGTATCCCCCTGAGTGTTAATATTCGGGTCTCACGATTTATGTCAGTTGCGCCGCACTGCAGCATTGCCCAGAGAACGCGCGCGTTTCTTGGGCGAACGCACATTTTCAAGGCAGACACGGAAGCTCGGCGGCAGGGGGTCGGGCGATCGGGCCTCTCCCTCAAGGCGCGACTGGGACTCGGCGCGGGGCTGCTTGGCCTTGCGACGCTGCTGACCGCGGCGATCATCGTGCTCGGAATGGCCCGGGTCTCGGACCGACTCGATTCGGCGCTGGCGGCCGAGGCGCGGCTCGAGGATTATGCCGCGCTTTCCACGCAGGTCTCTACCTATATCGTCGTCGCCGCCGAGCTGATCCAGCGCGGCCAGCCCCCCGAGACCCGCGCCGCGCGCACCCAGGGCCTCGCCGCGACCCTTGCCCAGACCTTCGCGCGGCTGCGCGCCGGGCTCGACACCGAGGTCGCCGCCGCGCAGGGGCTCGACGCGCAGAGCCGGCGCGCCACGCTCTCGCTCTCCATCGCCCGGATCGAGGCGCTGTTCCACTCGGCGCAGGCCGGGCTGACCTCCGACACCACCGACCCCGCCCGCCTGCGCGCGCATCTCGACACTTTCGCCTCGGGGGTGGACCCGCTGCTTGCCGAGGCGGTGAACGAGGAGCGCCGGCTCCGCCGCGAGATCTTGCGGGGCATCGACGCGCTGCGCCAGCGGCTGGTCTTGGCGGCGTTCGGCATGGGGCTGCTCGCGCTGGCGCTCTCGACGGGGTTCTACTTCGGCCTCGTGCGGCCGCAGTTCCGCCGCCTCGACGCGCTGCGCGCCGCCGCCCGGCGCATCGGGCAGGAGGATTTCGCCATCGCCCTGCCCGGCACCCGCCAGGACGAGATCGGCGCGCTCTACGGCGAAACCAGCCGCATGGCCCAGGCTCTCGCCACCCGCGCCGAGGCGGTGGCCGAGGACCGCGCGCAGCTCAACCAGACCATCGCGCAGCGTACCGAGGCTCTGCGCGCCGCCAACACCCGGCTCGAACGCACCGACGAGGACCGCCGCCGCTTCTTCGCCGACATCAGCCACGAATTGCGCACCCCGCTGACGGTGATCCTGATGGAGGCGCAGCTCGGCAGACAGGGCGCGCCCGCACCCGAGGCCGCCTTTGCCACCATCGAGACCCGTGCCAGCCGCCTCAGCCGACGCATCGACGACCTGCTGCGCGTCGCCCGCTCCGAGACCGGGCAGCTGGCGCTGGACCCGGTGCCGGTCGATCTGGCGGAGCTGGCGCGGGAGGCTGCGGCCGAAACCGCGGCCGAGCTCTCGAACGCCGGGATGCACCTCCTCGGCCCCGACGCCCCCCCTGCCGCGCTGATCGTCGAGGCAGACCGCAACTGGCTGCGGCAGGTGCTGGCGGGGTTGATCCGCAACGCCATCCGCCACGCCCGCAGCGGCGGCGCCCTGAAGCTAGCGCTGCGCGCCGATGGACCCGAGGCGGAAATCACCCTCACCGACAACGGCCCCGGCATCCCGCAAGAGCTGCAGGCCCGGCTCTTCGACCGCTTCGCGCAGGGCGGCGGCGGCACGCGGACACAGGGCTTCGGCCTCGGCCTGCCGCTGGCCCGCTGGGTGATCGAGCAGCAGGGCGGGCACATCGCCATCGAAAGCCCCCTGCCCCGCGCCGAGGCGCTCGGCGGCTCACCCGGGACCAAGATCGCGCTTCGCCTGCCGCGCGCCGCGCGCTAGCCTGCCGCCATGAGCCATGCCCCCCGCCTCCTTGTCGTCGATGACGACCCCGAGATCTGCTCGGCCCTGGCCCGCGGGCTGGGGCTGCACGGCTACGCGGTGGAAACCTGCAACCGCGCCGATCTGGCGCTCGAACGGCTCACCGGGCAGCGCTTCGACGCAGCGGTGATCGACGTCATGCTTGGCGCCGACAGCGGCATCGAGCTGGTGCGCAGCGCCCGCGCCGCCGGGGCGCAGCTTCCGGTGGTCATGCTCTCGGCGCTTTCCGAGGTCGAGCAGCGCGCCGCCGGGCTCGCCGCCGGGGCCGATGACTACGTGGTCAAACCCTTTGCCTTCGACGAGCTCGTCGCGCGCCTCCAGGTGCAGCAGCACCGCGCCGCCGCGATCCGCCCCGAACCCGCGCGCCTGTCGGCCGCGGACCACAGTCTCAGCACCCGCGCCCGCAGCCTGCAGCTCACCGACCGCGAGTTCGCCCTCTTGGCGTTGCTCGCCACCCATGCCGGCACCCCGCTCTCGCGCGGCGAGATCTTCGACCGGCTCTGGGCCGGCGACTCGCGCTCGGAAAACGTCGTTGATGTCTACATCGGTTACCTGCGCAGGAAATTGAAACCTTCGGCAGATTTCGGATTTGATATCATCACCTTGCGGCAGCAGGGCTTCTGCCTCGAGGGCACGCCGCCGATCCGCTGAGCGGCGCGGACACCGACTTTCGTCGCGGCGCTTCTTAGAAGATAAGAGTCGCCCCGCGGACCCCCGAGGCCGCACACTCCTGCCATGGCAACCTGCGAGAGGAGGAGACTTTCATGGCCTGGACGAAACCCGTGATCCGCGAAATCGAGTGCGGCATGGAAATCAACATGTACGGACCCGAGCACGACGACGGGGTGCTGTTCTGATCAGCCGCGCGCGGAGAACGTGATGCAACAGATCCGCGCGCGTATTCTCGGAGCCGCAGCCGGGGGCGGTTTGCCCCAGTGGAACTGCGGCTGCGAGAACTGCCGGATGGCCCGTGCAGGCGACATCCCCGCCCAGACCCAAAGTTCGCTGGCCGTCTCGGCGAATGGCACGGACTGGGCGATCCTCAACGCCTCGCCGGACATCCGTGCGCAGCTCGCCGCCACCGCCGAGCTGCACCCCACCGGGCTGCGCGACATGCCGCTGCGCTCGGTGCTGGTGACCAATGGCGACATCGACCACATCGCCGGGCTCCTGACGCTGCGCGAGATGCAGCGCTTCACGCTCTACGCCACCCCCGGCATCCACGCGGTGATCGCCGAAAACCCGGTCTTCTCGGCGCTCGACAGCGCCGTGGTGCCCCGCGCCGCGCTGGCGCTGGACACGCCCGCCGAGATCGCCCCCGGGCTGAGCGCCACGCTCTTTGCGGTGCCCGGCAAGGTGCCGCTCTACATGGAGGGCGCCGAGGTGGACACCGACCTCATGGGCGAGCAGACCGTGGGCGTCGAGCTGCGTGCGGGCAGCGCCCGCGCCTATTACATCCCCGGCTGCGCCCGGCTCGACGAGAGCCTGCGCGCCCGGCTGACCGGCGCCGCGCTGGTCTTCTTCGACGGCACGCTCTGGCGCGACGACGAGATGATCGCCGCCGGGCTCGGGCAAAAAACCGGCCGCCGCATGGGGCACATGTCAATGAGCGGCCCCGCGGGGTCGATCGCCGCCTTCGACGGGCTCGATCTGGGCCGCAAGGTCTTTGTCCACATGAACAACACCAACCCGGTGCTGCGCCCCGGCGCCCCCGAGCGGGCCGAGGCCGAGGCGGCGGGCTGGACCATAGGCCACGATGGCATGGAGCTGACCGCATGACCGACGCAGAGTCCCGCGCAGACTTCGAGGCCCGCCTCCGCCGCATCGGCGCGACGCGCTACCACGACCTGCACCCCTTCCACCACCGGCTGCACGGCGGGCAGTGCAGCCCCGACGAGGTCCGCGCCTGGGTGATCAACCGCTACTATTATCAGCACTCCATCCCGATGAAGGATGCCGCCTTCATGTCCCGCGTCGAGGATCCCGCCCTGCGCCGCGCCTGGCGCTCGCGGATCGAGGATCACGACGGCACCGAGACCAACGAAGGCGGCATCCGCCGCTGGCTGCGCCTAGCCGAGGCGGTGGGGCTCGACCGCGACTACGTCGCCTCCTGCGAGGGCGTGCTGCCCGCCACCCGTTTCGCCGTCGATGCCTACGTGCGCTTCGTCCGCGACAAGACCCTGCTCGAGGCCGTCGCCGCCTCGCTCACCGAGCTCTTCGCGCCCAAGATCCACGCCTCGCGGATCGAGGGGCTGCTGCAGAACTACGCCTTCGCCGACGAGGCGGCGCTGAGCTACTTCCGCAACCGCCTCAAGGAAGCGCCGAAAGACGTCGCCTTCGGTCTCGACTGGGTGCTGGGCCACGCCGACACCCTCGAGAAACAGGACCAGGCCGCCCGCGCGCTGATCTTCAAGACCGACGTGCTCTGGTCGCAGCTCGACGCGCTCTGGGGCGCCTATGTGGATCCCGCGCGCATCCCCCCCGGCGCCTGGCGCCCCGGCGAAGGTCTGGCCCCCGGCGCCGAGGCCGCCTGATGGATCCCGCCGCCATCCCCGCCCTGCCCCGCGGCGTGCGCCTGCACCACGACCGGGTGCGCGGCGGCTGGGTGCTGCTCGCTCCCGAGCGCGCGGTCACCCTCGACCCCATCGCCCACGCGATCCTTTCCGAGGTCGACGGCACGCGCAGCCTTGCCGAGATCACAGGGATCCTTGCCGCCCGCTACGCCGCGCCGCCCGAACAGATCGCCGCCGACGCCGCCGGCTTCCTGCAGGCGCTGCACGCAAGGCGCTTTCTCGACCTCTCTCCCTGACCCGTCTCCTTTTCAAATACGCAGCGCCCGGCGCCGAGCCCGGGCTGCAGCACAGATCAAAGGCCCCGCCATGACCGCAGCCAAGCCTCCCATCGCGATGCTCGCCGAGCTGACCCACCGCTGCCCGCTGTCCTGCCCCTATTGCTCGAACCCGCTCGAGCTGACGCGCCAGGACGCCGAGCTGTCCACCGCGGAGTGGTCCCGCGTCTTTCGCGAGGCGGCGGATCTCGGCGTGCTGCAGCTTCACCTCTCGGGCGGCGAGCCCGCCGCCCGCCGCGATCTCGAGGAACTCGTGCGCGCCGCGCGCGACGCCGGGCTCTACACGAACCTGATCACCTCCGGCATCGGCCTCAGCGAACGCCGGCTGCGCGCGCTCGACGATGCCGGGCTCGACCATATCCAGCTCAGCCTGCAGGGCACCACGCCCGAGATGGCCGACGAGATCGGCGGCTACCGGGGCGGCTTTGCCCGGAAGCTGCAGGTGGCGCAGTGGATCGGGCAGATCGGCTTTCCGCTGACCCTCAACGCGGTGCTGCACCGGCGCAACCTGCACCAACTTCCCCGCGCGATCGAGATGGCGCTCGAGATGGGCGCACGGCGCATCGAGGTGGCGACGGTGCAATTCCACGGCTGGGCGCTTGAGAACCGCGACGCGCTGATGCCGACGAAGGCGCAGGCCGAAGAGGCCAGCCGCCGCGTCGCCGAGGCGCGGGTCCGGCTGAAGGGGCGGCTGGTGATCGACTACGTGCCCGCCGACTACCATTCCGACTACCCCAAGCGCTGCATGGGCGGCTGGGGCTCGACCGGGCTCAACATCGCGCCCGACGGCACCGTGCTGCCCTGCCATGCCGCGCAGACGATTGCCCACCTGCGCTTCGACAGCGTCCGCGACCGGCCGCTGGCGGCGATCTGGACCGAGGGCGCCGCCTTTGAGGCCTATCGCGGCACCGGCTGGATGCAGGAGCCCTGCGCAAGCTGCGACCGCCGCGAGATCGATTTCGGCGGCTGCCGGTGCCAGGCGATGGCGCTGGCGGGCGACCCCGCCGCCACCGACCCGGTTTGCATCAATTCGCCCCACCATATCGACCTTCATGCCCGCGCCGCCGCCCATGCGCTGGCCGACTCGCCCCTCACCTATCGGCGCGCCCCGGGCAAGCCCGCGACGGAACCCGCCGAATGAGCCGAAACAGCGCCATTTGAGCCTGATTAGAGCCTGTTGCGGGGCGACTCGCCGGCGAGTCGCCCTCCGTGTGCGCAGCGGACCCTGTCGCCGAGACTCCCCATTGGTCGCTCGGACCCGCGTCCAATCGGGAACACACGCACCAGCGACTGGCGCGGGGATGGCAGGTAAAAAGCGCCGCAATTTCAGACAATTATCCGTCACCTTGCGTCCGCGCTGTGAAGAGTCGCAAAATATTGCGGCGGCCCCCCTGCCCTCTTGGCAAAGGAATCTGTGGACAACTCCGCTCTCTCTTGCATAAAGGAACGGTAATAAAAGCGCTGGCGGAAAACAGCGTTACCGAAGATGAGGGCAGCAGTGGCGGAACCGATCCATATCAACGCCCGTGTGCGGGAGAACGCCGAGGCGATCAGCGCGGCGCTCGAGGACCATATGCTCAAGGTCTTCGCCCCCGATGCGCGCAAGGAACTTCGCCGCTTTTCCGCGGGCGAGGCGGCAGAGCTGCTCGGCATCTCGCCGAGCTTCCTGCGCAAGCTGCATTTCGAGAACCGCGTGCCCGAGGTGCATACCACGCCGGGTGGAAGAAGACACTATTCCGGCGAAGATCTGCAGGAAATCCGCAAGACGCTCGACAATACCGCCAAGACCAAGGGCACCTACCTGCGCGGCCGCCGCGAGGGCGACAAGGTGCAGGTGCTGTCCTTCCTCAACTTCAAGGGCGGCTCGGGCAAGACCACCAGCTCGATCCACACCGCGCAGCGTCTGGCACTCAAGGGCTACCGCGTTCTGGCCGTGGACATCGACCCGCAGGCCTCGCTGACCACGCTCTTCGGCTACCGCCCCGAGTATGATTTCCTGCATTCCGGCACGATCTACGACGCGATCCGCTACGACGATCCGGTGCCCATGTCGCAGATCATCCAGAAGACCTATTTCACCGGCATCGACCTGGCGCCGGGCGGGCTGATCCTGCAGGAATTCGAGCATGAGACGCCGCAGGCGCTGATGGCCAACATGCAGCCGCCGTTCTTCGCGCGGATGGCCGCGACGCTGCAGGAGGTCGAGGCCGATTACGACGTGATCATCTTCGATTGTCCGCCGCAGCTTGGCTATCTGACCATGTCGGCGCTCTGCGCCTCGACCGGCGTGCTGATCACCATCGTGCCCAACATGCTGGACATCGCCTCGATGGCGCAATTCCTGCAGATGAGCGCCGATCTGCTCGACGTCGTGTCGAACGCCGGCGCCAGCATGGAGTTCGACTTCCTGCGCTTCCTGATCAACCGTTACGAGCCCAATGACGGGCCGCAGCAGCAGGTGGTGGCCTTCCTGCGCCAACTGTTCGGCGAGGAGGTGATGGTCTCGTCGATGCTGAAATCCACCGCGATCTCGGACGCCGGGCTGACGACTCAGACGCTCTACGAGGTCGACCGCTCGCAGTTCCACCGCAACACCTATGACCGCGCGATCGATTCACTGAATCAAGTCAATGATGAGGTCGAGTCTCTCATTCAGAAAGCATGGGGACGCTGATGGCACGCAAAGGCATTCTGGAACCACGGATTTCCACGCTCGGGGGCGGCGAACGCAAGCCGAGCCCGGCCGACTCGCGGATGATGCCGCGCGGCGCCGTCGGCGCGCTGCAGAGCTCGCTGTCGAAACTTCAGGAAAACGCCGTTCAGGAGATCGACGCCGATCTCATCGACGACGCCGGTTTCGAAGACCGTCTCGGCCTAGACCCCGCCGCACAGGACCAGCTCAAGGAAAGCCTGCAGACCTATGGTCAGCAGGTGCCGGTGCTTCTGCGCCCGCATCCCAAGACCAACGGCCGCTTCGAGATCGTTTACGGCCGACGCCGCCTCGGGGCGCTGCGCGAGCTGGGGATGAAGGTCAAGGCGATGGTCCGCCAGCTCGACGACCACGCGCTGGTCATGGCGCAGGGCCAGGAAAACACCTCGCGGCAGGATCTCAGCTTCGTGGAAAAGGCGAGCTTCGCGGCCCAGCTGCAGGATTCGGGCTATGACCGGCAGACAATCGCCGCGGCGCTGTCGATCGACCTGCCGATGGTGAGCCGGATGCTGAAGGTGGGCACGGCCTTTGCCCTGCCCTTCCTGCGCCGCATCGGCTCGGCCCCAAGCATCGGCCGCGACCGCTGGATGGCGCTGGCCAAGGCGCTGCAGGACGCGGCCGCGAGCGCGCGCGCCGAGGACGCCATGAGGCACCCCAATTTCGAGGCGCTGGATTCCGACGCCCGCTTCGAAGCGGTTTATGCCGCGACGCAGCGCAAGGCGAGCGCGCCCAAGGCCCCTGCCCCGCGGCCGCGCAGCCTGCGTTCCCGCGACGGCATGGCGCTGGCAGAGGTGCGCAGCACCTCGCGCGGATTGACTCTGACGGTGCCCTCGCGCACTGCAGACGGCTTCGACCGGTGGCTCGACTCGCAGGCCGAAGCCATCATCACCGAACTTCACGACCGCTGGCAAAGCACCCGGTCGGAAGACTGAGAGCAGGATAACAGGAACGGAGGCACGAGAGGACAGGCGACAAAAAGAAAAGCCCCCCAGGACGGATCCCGGAAGGCCCTTCTCGAAAGTAGCACTTTGAGTTAGCCGCCAGCACCGGTCCCTGTCAACTCCGCATCTCGGTGTGGGGCAGGAATTTTGTTGTCTTTCGTGAAAATTCACATGCAGGACACGTCCCGACACCCGGTCGGGCGGCCGCTATCGGCTTGCCTGACGGCGCAGGTCGGCTCCCACGACAAGTGGGCGCTGCTGCGCGATCTGACCATTGCTGCCGAGGACTTCGGTCTCGGCCACCGCCCGCTGTCCGTGCTGAAGGCACTGCTCAGCTTCTGGCCGGAGCGCGAGCTGCCCGGCACGCCCGGCGGGGCCATCGTCTTCCCCTCGAACCGGGCGCTGTCCGAGCGGCTCTCGGGCATGCCAGAGAGCACGCTGCGGCGGCACCTTGCCGCGCTGACCGCGCGCGGGATCATCCACCGTCACGACAGCGCCAATGGCAAGCGCTTCGCCCGCCAGGCCGGGTCCGAGATCGGCGTCGCCTTCGGCTTCGATCTCTCCCCCCTGGCCCGTGCTGCCTCTGCGCTCGAGCGGGCGGTCACCGAGGCCACCCTGCGCCGCGAACGCATCGCTGTGCTGCGCGCCAGGCTCGGCATGCTGCGCCAGCGGCTGCTCGAGACGGGCGCGCCCGAAGAGCTTCTCGAGGCCGCCCGCCTGCTGCTGCGCCGCAAGTGCTCCGAGGACGTTCTGACCGCGATTGTCAGCCGTCTCGAGGCCGAGCTTCCGACCGAGACGCCCGACGACATCCCCGCGCTGACAGTCTCCGATCCCGCCCCATTGAGCGCCAGCAACACCCAAAATGAGCGGCACATACAGGAATCAGATAGATCCTATTCTGACTCTGAGAACGCGCAGCAGCCAAAGGTGACGCGCCTGGAAACTGCCGAACCTGCAGAGAAGGACACGCGCCTGACCGTCCCGATGATCGCAGAGACCTGCCGGGAGTACCGCGCCTTCTTCCCGGATGCGCCAAAGGGCTGGCACGAACTGGTGGCGATCTCGCAGAGGCTTGCGCCGATGATGGGAATAGAGCCGCCGGTGCTGCACGAAGCGCAGCGGATCATGGGCCCGGAAAGGGCCGCGGCAACCCTGCTGTGCCTGCTCGAACGCCACGCGCAGATCCGCAAGCCCGGCGCCTATCTCAGGCGGCTGACACAGATGGCGCAGAGGGGCTCTTTCTCCGTCTTCTCGCTGCTCTCGGCCCTGTCGCGCCGGCCCGATGCGGGAAATTGTCAGCTGACAATCTGAAAATGCGCATGTTTTCAGGGGGTTGAAAATATGGCCCTCTGGCAAGTTTTTGCGGGTTCGCCGGGGCTGCGACCATGGGCTGTGTTCCGGCGCCCTGCCCGCTTCGGCTAGATTGTCCTCATCTCTTTGGTGCAGCGGCTGAGCCGCCGCGCCGAAGCGCCCGCCGCCCGCTTTGGGCCCTGACCAAGGAAGTCCAGATGACCCGCTCCCTGCACGTCCCCGGTGCAAGCCTCAGAGCGACCGAGCTCGTCGCGCTGCGCGAAACCGCGCGGGAGCATTTCCATCCGTGGTTCGCCGGGGACTGGCCCGGTGCGGTGCTGGTGGCGGACTTCCGGCCCTCGATGCTGAGCGGTCAACTCAGGGCCTTCCGCTCGGTGGCGGCGGCCGAGGCGCTGGCGCTGATCGGCTGGCGCGTGGTGCAGGACGGCGGCTGGGTCGCGCTTCTGGCGCTTGGCGCGAGCGCGCCGGTGGTGGTGCCCTCCGCCCAGGGCGAGCCCGGCATGCGGGAGATCATCACCGGTCTTGTCGCCGCGCATGAGGCGGCCGAAGCCATGGCGCTCGCCGGCAGTTTCGACGACCCGCCGCTGGTGCCGGGGCTCGGCGCGCTTGACGCGCTGGCGCTGCCCGGCGCGGGGCTGGTGATTGCCTCGGGCTTCGAGATGCCCGGCCAGGGGCTGGGGGCGCGGCTCGAGGCGCTGTGCCGGGCGCATCTGTTGCGGCTGCTGCATGTCACCGACGGCAAGGATGGCGATCCCGATCCGCAGTGCGGCCTCGTGGCGCTCGATGCGAACCTGCCGCCGGAACAGGTCGCGCCCTATCTCGGCCAGGCGCTGCGCCGGGCCTGCCCGTACGGCTGACAATCCGCCTCCGAGCGCGGGCGAGGGGGCGCCGAGCCGATACGAATGGTTGCATTGCCAGAGCCCGGACGAGGCCGCACCCTTGCGCCACGGGTCCGCAGGGAGGCGGGCGCGCATGGGAGGAGCCATAGGAAATGGGAATTCTCGACAAATTGTTCGGCGGGGACGAGTCCCCGTCCACGCCGCAGTTCAGCCATGTGAAGATTCATCCGCAGGTGGACGGCGGCATCACCCCGGCACGGCCCGATTTTGCCGGCGGCACGCTCAGGTGCAAATGCAGCAGCGATCCCGTCGTGGTCCGCATCGGCGCGCAGACGGCGCACAATCACGTCTGCGGCTGCACCAAGTGCTGGAAGCCCGACGGCGCGGTGTTCAGCCAGATCGCCGTGGTCGCGCGGGACCAGGTCGAGGTGCTCGAGAATGCGGACAAGCTCGAGGTGGTGGATGCCTCGGCTACGATCCAGCGCCACGCCTGCAAGGGCTGCGGCGTGCATATGTACGGCCGCATCGAGAACACTGGTCACCCGTTCCACGGGCTCGACTTCGTGCACACGGAATTGTCGTCCGAGGAGGGATGGGCACCGGCGGAATTTGCCGCCTTCGTCTCTTCGATCATCGAATCCGGCGTCGATCCGTCCCGCATGGACGAGATCCGCGGCCGGCTGCGCGAGCTGGGGCTCGAGCCCTACGACTGCCTCTCGCCGCCGTTGATGGACGCCATCGCCACCCATGTGGCCAAACAGAGCGGGGCGCTCTCCTAGCACGGGGTCCCACGCGCGCCCCGCGGACGTCGGCGCGGAGGCGCGCGTTCCTTGACCTTGGGGAACAACACCGTTGCGCGAGTGAAATTTCATGCGCTACCTTCTTCGTGGGAGGAGAGTTCAATGAAAGACATGCAAGATGCGGCTGCATCGGGCACGATTGGGCCTGTTCTGATCGTCGACGATCATCCGCTCTACAGCGACGCGCTGGACGCCGCCTTGCGGATGGTGTTCCCGGAATGTCAGCCGTCCAAGGCGCAGACCCTCGGCGCGGCGCTCGATCTGCTGGCGCAGGGGCTCGCCCCCGATCTGGTGATGTTCGACCTCAAGCTGCCGGATGTCTGCGGCATTTCCGGGTTCCAGCGTCTGCACGAGGCGCTGCCCGAGGTGCCGGTGCTGGTGATCTCTTCGCTCACCTCGGTGCAGGTGGTGCAGGCGCTGATGGAGGAGGGGGCCGCGGGCTTCCTGCCCAAGGACGCCCCGACACCGCTGCTGCGCGAGGCGCTTCGCGAGATCGCCGCCGGTCGGCGCTACGTGCACGCGGGGTACCTGGGCGAGACCGTGAGCGAGGCCGAGGCGCCGCCTTTCGAGGCGATGCACCCCAAGCTCGCAGAGCTGACGCCGCAGCAGAAGCGCATCATGAAACTGATCTGCGCCGGTAAGCCCAACAAGCAGATCGCTTATGAACTCGATCTCGCCGAGGCTACGGTGAAGGCGCATATCACCGCGCTCCTGCGCCGGCTCGGGGTGCAGAACCGGACGCAGGCGGCGGTGCTGGTCGAGAGCTCGCAGCCCGCCACGACCATCGGTGCCGCGGATGCCGATGCCCAAGCCTTCCTGAGCCGCTGACCCATATGGCGCCAGACCGCCTGTTGCCGCGCTTCGTCCGCATCGCGGTCTCGTACCGGACCGAGGCCGCGGGTGCCGTCCGCGAAGCGCTGGCGGTGCTCGACCTGTCGGACACGTGCTTCATCCTCGCCTTCATGCCCGAGGGGCTGGTGCTGGACGCCGTGGCGCAGGCGCTCGAAGAGGGGGCGGGCGGGGTTCCGGTCTTTGGCTGCACCACTGCCGGGACGATCACCCAGGAGGGCTACGAGACCGGGGCGCTGCTGCTGCTGGCCTTCCCGCGCGAGCATTTCCGCTGCGCCTCGATGCTGATCTCGCCTCTGAAACCCTTGCTGATGAAATCCATTGCCTCGGAGGTGCGCAGCCACGCGGGGCGCTTCCGCCGCACCGCCGGCTGGAACCGGCTGGCCCTGATCTTTGCCGACGGGCTCGCGAAGCAAGAAGAGATGCTGGTTGCCACGCTCGAGGCGGCGCTTGGCGAGGTGCCGGTCTTCGGCGGCTCGGCGGGAGACAATCTTGCCTTCAAGGAGACCTTCGTGCTGCACGACGGGCGTTTCCACAGCAATGCGGCCGTTCTCCTTCTGGTTGAAACGGATCTCGAGTTCCGTGGCCTCGGCTTCGACCATTTCCTGCCCACCGACGAGCAGATGG
Organism: Salipiger sp. PrR007; assembly: GCF_010499845.1. Lineage (NCBI taxonomy): Bacteria > Pseudomonadati > Pseudomonadota > Alphaproteobacteria > Rhodobacterales > Roseobacteraceae > Salipiger > Salipiger sp. PrR007. Next base: position 40,095 of record NZ_JAAGOZ010000034.1, read on the forward strand.
TGGTGACCCGCGCGCTGCCCGAGGAGCGGCTGGTGTTCGAGATCAACGGTGCTCCCGCGGCGCTGGAATACGCGCGGATCGTCGGCGTGCCGGTCGAGCGGCTGTCGCCGCAGGTCTTTGCCGAGAACCCGATGCTTGTGCGGCAGAACATGAACTACCACGTGCGCGCGGTGCATGGCGCGCCGAGCTCGCACGCGCTGTCCTTCCTCGGGGCGATCGACGACGGGCTGATCCTGACGCTGGGCCGGGGCAAGGAGATCCTCGAGACGCTCGAGCACGAGCTCGACGTCACCGGCCCGCAGGACGCGCCGCCGGATTTCGTGCTCGGCTTCGACTGCGTGCTGCGCAAGCTTGAGATCGAGCAGAAGCAGCTCGCCCCGGCGGTGAGCGAGATCTTCCGGCGGCGCCGGGTGCTGGGGTTCAACACCTACGGCGAGCAGCATTGCGGGGTCCATGTGAACCAGACCTTCGTCGGCGTCGCCTTCTTCGAGCCGGGGAGGCGCGATTTCGCATGATCGACCCCAACGAGCCGCTCGAGAACCAGGTCGCCCGGCAGGCGAAGATCATCGACGCGCTGATCCGCCGTGCCAACCGGCAGCACGAGATCGGCAGCACCGCCTATGGCGCGTTCCAGTCGGCCATTGCTCTGCAGGCGCAGGTCTGGGCCAAGACCCGCGATCTCGAGCTGACCACGGATGCGCTGCGCCACGCCCGGCACGATTCAGAGCGGATGCGCAAGAACCTCGCCGATGCGCTGGCGGCGCTCGATGGCGGGGTGGCGCTGTTCACCGGCGGGCGGCTCGAGGTCTGCAACGACAACTTCCAGCGGCTGCTGCCCGACATCTCCGAGCAGCTTCGGCCGGGGCTCGAGATCGGCGCCTGTCTCTCGGCCATGGCCAGGAGCGCGCATCTGGTGAGCGTCGAGGGCAGCTTCGACGCGGCGCTGGCACAGGCGCGGCGGGGCAGGGCAGGGGCCTCGGTGGTGTCTTTGGTGATCGAGCTGACCGGCGACCGCTGGTACCAGATCAACCTGCAGCGCACGAGCGACGAGAACATCGTGCTGCTGCTCACCGAGATGACCGCCATCCTGCGCCGCAACCGGTCCGAGAAGGAAAGCCTGATCGACCGGCAGGCGGACTACCTGCAGGCGGTCTTCGAGAACATGACATCGGGGGTCTGCACGTTTTCGCCCGAGGGCGCGGTGATGATGTTCAACCAGCAGTTCCGCCAGCTTCTGGGGCTGCCCTACACGGTGCTGCAAAAGGGGGTCGAGCTGGCGCGGATGCTCGATTACGTCGCCCAGCATGGGCTGATCACCGAGGCCGCCGAGCATGACATCGCCCATTGGCTCGACCGGCTGGAGCGGCAGGGGCGGTTGCGGCGGCGGCTGCGCCATGCCTCGGGGCGGATGCTGGACCTGCACGCTCACCGGCTGCCCGATGGCGGGGTGCTGCTGGAGCTGAAGGACGTGACGCTGGAAACCCGCGCCACGGTGATGCTCGAGAACCGGGTGATCGAGCGCACCGCCGAGCTGACCCGCGCCAACGCGCAGCTGCGCCTGCAGTTCGAGGAAATGGCCCGGGTCGAGGAAGAGCTGCGGCTGGCCAAGGAGCGGGCCGAGGCGGCGGTCTCGTCGAAGACCCGCTTTCTTGCCGCCGCCAGCCACGACCTGCTGCAGCCGATCAACGCAGCCAAGCTGCTCATCGCGACCCTGCTCGATGCCGCGGTCAACACGCGCTTTGCGCCGACGGTGGAGCGGCTCGAAGGCTCGTTCACCTCGATCGAGCAGCTGCTGCATTCATTGCTCGACATCTCGCGGCTCGAGAGCGCCGACAAGGCGCTGACCCCCTCCGAGCTTTGCCTTGGCACGCTGATGCGCAGCGTCTGGGAGGATCAGGTGCCGGTGGCGCAGCGCCGCGGCGTGCGGCTCGACGTGGTGCCGAGCATGGTCTTCGTGCGCTCCGATCCGGTCTACCTGCTGCGCTCGATCCAGAACCTCGTGGTCAACGCGCTGCAATACACCCCAGAGGGCGGCCGGGTGCTGGTCGGCTGCCGGCGCCGCGGCGGGCGCATCGAGCTGCAGGTCTGGGACACCGGCATCGGCATCTCGCGCAAGGACCAGAAGCGCATCTTCGAGGAGTTCGCCCGGGCCGACAACGTGCCGCTCGGCTCGGGGGTGGGGCTGGGGCTGTCGATCGTCGACCGGACCTGCCGCCAGCTCGGCCACCAGGTGCGGGTGCGCTCCAAGCCCGGCGCGGGCTCGGTCTTCAGCATCGAGATGGAGGTGGTCGAGGGCCGCCGCGCCGCGCCCGAAGACGACCGCGAGCGCGCCCCGGCCGTGGCCTACGAGATGGACCACATCGTGCTGCTGGTGGAGAACGACCCGGACGTGCTCTTCGCCTTCTCGCAAAAGCTCGAGCAATGGGGCGCGAGCGTGCTGGCGGCGCGCTCGATCTCCGAGGCGCTGGGGCACGTGCGCGACATGGGCATGCCGCCGGACATCATCCTCGCCGACTACCAGCTTGACGGCGGCGAGACCGGCGACGTGGCGATCGCCGAGATCCGCCGCGCCAGCGGGGCGCAGGTGCCGGCGATCATGATCACCGCCAACCGCGGCAACGGGCTTCTGAAAAAGGGCGCGGCACAGGGGTTCTCGGTGCTGACCAAGCCGGTGCAGCTGGCCCGGCTGCGCTCGCTGATCGACTGGAAGGTGCGCTGGCAGTCGCCGGAGGTCTAGGGTGCGACGTGGCGGGCACCGACAAAAGTCGGCAATGACAGGCAGGGCAGGGGGGGTAGGCTGCGCACTGGGAGACCACGCGGGAGGAGTCGCGCCATGCGCAGGAAACTGGCCCAAATTGCCGTGCTGGGGGCGCTCGCGCTGCCCGCAGCCGCGGCCACCACCGAGGCGGAGCAGACCTATGAGCTGCTGTTCAAGGAAGGCACGCTCGACAGCATCGCTGCCGGCTCGGTGCTGCATTACAGCCGCGCCGTGCAGAACGGCGTGCTGCCCGAGGCGGCCGAGACCGGCAGCGGCGAGATCGCGCTCTCGTTCGAGCAGACGCCCGAGGCGCGGATCGCCAACCTGCAGTTCCTGAAGGACGGCAAGCACCGCAACCTCGGCAGCTTCCCGGCCAGCGTCGGCAACCCGATGATCATGTATTTCTACGAGACGGTGATCCGCGACATGGCCGAGACCGCCGGCGGCTCGCCCTTCTACATCCGCAACCGGATCAAGGAGTCGCTGGTGCGCCCCGCCGAGGTCGAGACCGGGCAGGCCAGCTACGGCAGCAAGACCATCGAGACGCGCACCGTTACCCTGCGCCCGTTTGCCGAGGATCCGAACCGGGCGCGGATGATGGGCTTCGGCGATCTCGAGCTGCGGGTCACCATGTCCGAGGCGGTGCCGGGCTGGTACCTGAGCCTGATCGCCGAGGCGCCGGGCGCCGAGGGCGCGCAGGGGGGCTATCTTTCGGAGCTGCGCTTCGACGAGGTGGCGGCGCAATGATCCGGCTGGTTCTGGTGCTGGCGCTCTGCGCCCCGGCGGCGCTCTCGGCGCAGGGAGTGGCCGAGCGGCTCAACGACTACCCGACCGAGGTGCGCGCCGACTACGTCTTCGGCTGCATGGCCGCGAACGGCCAGAGCCGCGAGAACCTGCGCAAATGCGCCTGCTCGATCGACGAGATCGCCGCCATCCTGCCCTATGACAAATACGTCGAGGCCGAGACGGTGCTGTCGCTTCGGCTCACCGGCGGCGAGCGCATGGCGATCTTCAACAGCTCGGCCATGGCCGATGGCATCGTCGCAGAGTTGCGCCGGGCACAGGCCGAGGCCGAGGTGGTCTGCTTCTTCTGACCGCAAGGGTTGACCTCTTCCGCTTCGCCACCCATATTGACGCGTATCACGTCATAATGGGTGGCAGGCATGGATCTTCGCGGTGTTTCGGATGATGGGCTCTTTGCCCCGCGGCTGATGGCGCAGAGCCTGCGCACCACGGTGGACGAGATCGCCCAGACCGCCGGGCTCGGGCGCGACGCGCTGACCAGGGCGAACCGGGTGGGCAACCCGCGCACCCAGAAGCGCCTGCGCGAGATGGTCGAGATCGTCAACCGCGTCGCGCCGCGCTTCGGCTCGGACCTGCTGGCCTATGCCTGGTACCGTTCGGCGCCGCTTTCGGGCTTTGGTGAGGCGACGGCGATGCAGCTTGTGCGCGATGGCCACGCCGACTGGGTGCACCTCTATCTCGACAGGCTCGACGCCGGCATCCCCGCCTGATGCAGTTCCGCGGCACGCTCTACCGCGCGCTCTCGCCCTACTGGGCTTACCGCCCCTTGTCGGGTGAGGGGGCCGAGCGCTTCGGCGGGCGCTTCAACCGGGTCGGCCGGGCGGCGCTCTACCTTGCCGACAGCGTCGAGACGGCACTGAACGAGGTGCAGCAGGCCGGGCAGTTCGCCCCGGTGACGCTGGTGGCGGTGGAGGCCGATCTCGATCCGCTTTTTGACGCCTGCGACGTGGCGGCGCTGGCGCAGATCGGCGCACGGCCCGAGGATCTGGCCCTGCCCGACTGGGCGGCGCGGCAGGCGATGCAGGGCAGCGCGCCGACGCAGGACCTGGCGGAGCGGGTGCTGGCGATGGGCTATTGCGGCATGCGCGTGCCGAGCTTTGCGCCCGGCGCCCGCGCGGCGGCACGCAACCTCGTGCTCTGGCGCTGGGGAGAGGCGCTGCCGCACCGGCTGCGGCTCATCGACGACGACAACCGCCTGCGCCATCCGCCCGCGCCGCCATCCTGAGACCCGTGCTGAGCCCTGTCCTGAGCGCCTATGTGCACGCGGGCGCGGGGCCCTAGCCGCCCGCTTTCGGCAGCTCCGAGTCGAAGACGTTCCCCTCGGTGTCGGTCGCGGTCACCCGCAGCGCCGGTGCGCCGTTGTCGGCGTAGGTGAACCGGAAGGCGGGGTTTTCCGAGATGGAGATGCCGCCGTCCATGGCGAAGAGCATCTCCTGTCCCTGCCAGACCTCGAGATGGTCGATGAAATGCGCGGGGATGAAGAGCTGGGTGATCTGGTCGCGCTGCAGCCCCGAGAAGTTGGGATGGCGGATCTGGATCTGCGCCTCGCGCCGGGCGGTGGACTGCTGCGGGGCGTGGTCCTCGGCCGGGCCGAAAAGCCGCAGCTTCATCCGTCCCAGATCGGCCAGCGCCTCGTCTCCTGCCTTGCTGGCCGGGGCCGAGCAGCCGCCCGAGGCCTTCACGTAGCGCCCGTCCATGCGCAGTCCCTGCGGTGTCTCGGCGATCACCCGCACGTTGGAATAGGCGTTCACCCGCAGCCGCAGCTCGAAATCGAGCGGCGCCATGGCGCTGCCGAAGGTGAAGCTGCCGGCAACCGGCGAGGGATTCTCGTCGATCACCACCGTGGCGCGCTCGATCGGCAGCGACGGGTCGGTCTGCACGATGTGCAGCGGCACGGTGGCGGCGTCCTCGGCGCGGTAGGGGGCCTCGACGGTGAAGAGGCCGCCCGCGGGGGTGATGGCGGCGTCGCCGGTGATGTCGGGGCGCAGCTCCTCCCAGGTGGGACTGTCCTGCAACGGCGTGCCGGCGGTCTCGGCGGCCTGCACGGGCAGGGCGAGGGCGGCGGCGATCAGGGCGGCGGGGATGGTTTGGCGCGGCATGGGGCTCCTCCTGGACCGGGTCGGGTCTGGGTCGCGGCAGTCTAGGCCGCGGCGGGGCAGGGGGCTACCGAGCGCAAGGTCGGTATGGATCGCGCCGCGCCGGGGCGCGAGGCTTGGCCCGACACGGCGCGTGGTGAAACGGGAGGCGGCATGTTCGAGGCCATCGTGATGCTCTGCGCGGGGCTGGCGGGCGAGCCGCCCTGCCGCGCCGCGCTGCTGCCGGGCTTTGAGGCGGCAGACCGGGCGGGCTGCGTCGCCGCGCTCGAGGCGCGTCCCGTGGCGGGCGCCGCGA
>NZ_JAAGOZ010000035.1:0-44419 GCF_010499845.1 Salipiger sp. PrR007
GTGCGCCTCAGCGCCGCCGGTGAGGGGCCTTTTACGGATACCCCCCGGGGCCTGCAAGCGGATTTTTCCGAAGAGACCGAAGTTTTTGCGAGATTCCTGGATAACTGCGCAATAACAACAAGATACGTTTCTATTTTTCTGTGCATCCCCACCCGACGGCGCGGCTTCCGCAGGGTCCGCCAAACGCCCCGAAACCCACATCTTGCGACGCCCACAGAGTTATCAACAAGGGTGTCCACACTCGCACCCAAGCTTGGCCGAGTCGGATGGGACTCGCGCAGTGTCGCCAAGGCACAACGCAGGCACATCCCATGAGCGCCACCCGTGAGGACCGGCTCCCCGAGGACTCGCACCCCAGGGAACGTGGGTCAGCGCTGTCCGCCGCGAGTCGTCGTGACAAATTCTGGTGGAGGCCGTCTTGCCTTGTGGCCGCCGCAGTGCATCTTTACGGCAGCCCGCCCGCGCGCCGCCAATCCGCCCTCTTGCCAGCCCCACCGCCGACCAGACACACTGCCGAGATGACAGCCCAAGACAGCCTTCCCAAACCCCTCGGCGATTACATGCGCTCCGCGCGCGTTGCCCTTGCCGTGTCGCGGATCGGCGAAGACGCCCCGCTGGTCCTGGTGAACGAGGCCTTCTGCACGCTCACCGGCTATGCCGCCGACGAGGTGATCGGGCACAATTGCCGGTTCCTGCAGGGCGCGGACACGACCGAGGAGATGCGCCGCCCCCTGCGTGAGTTTGTGCGCGGCAAAGAGCCGCACAGCGGCCGCTTCCCGATCCTCAACTACCGCAAGGACGGCACGAGCTTCTTCAACTTCGTCTTCATGACGCGGCTCCTCGACCGCGACGAAAGCCCGCGCTTCCTGCTCGCCTCGCAGTTCGACATGACGACCGCGATGCGCCGCAACAAGCTGCCGCAGAACGACATGGAGTTGACCCGCACCCTCGACGATCTCGAGCAGATCAGCCGCGAATTCGGGTTGGCGATCATCGGCTCGGCACAAATGATTTCGGAGTCCGTTGCCCTTCTGGCGCGGCTCTCCCTCGACACCGACGAAGACTGACACGCAAGCCGGCGGGCCGCCTGGCCGCATCGCCGAGGAAAGAGCAGGCATGAAGGACAAGGAGGCGCAACAGGCGCAGGCCGGGAAGGGCGACAGCGAGCGCCTGTGCATCGTCGGTATCGGCGCCTCGGCGGGCGGGCTGGAGGCGATCCGCGAAATGCTGACCGCGGCACGCGCCTCGAGCAACCTCGCCTATGTGGTCATCCAGCACCTCGATCCGAACCACGAGAGTCTGCTGGCCGAGTTGCTCGCACGCCATACGGAGCTGCGCGTGCGCCAGGCCTCGGGCGGCGAGAGGATCACCGCGGGCAATGTCTACATCATCCCGCCCGGCCACGGGCTCTCGGTCACCAAAGGGGTGCTGAACCTCACCGAGTTCGCGCAGCCGCGCGGCCTTCGCCGGCCGATCGACGACTTCTTCGAGAGCCTCGCGCTCGACCAGGGGCGCTTTGCTGCCTGCGTGATCCTCTCGGGCACCGGCGCCGACGGCAGCGCCGGGCTGCGGGCGATCAAGGAGCATGGCGGGCTGTGCCTCGTGCAGGAGCCTGACACCGCGAAATACGATGGCATGCCGACCTCGGCCCAGGCCACCGGGCTGGTGGATTTCGTCCGCCGTCCTGGCGAGATCGTCGAGGCGATCGAGCAATTCTATGCGCACACGCTGGTCGACACCGCCGACCGCCAACTCGCCAATACGGTCGAGGCGCATCTCGAGGACATCTGCGGGGTGGTGCGCAACTTCGTCGGGCATGATTTCTCGGGCTACAAGAAGTCGACGCTGATCCGACGCGTGCAGCGGCGTATCCAGGTGCTCGATCTCGACGACGCAAGCGCCTACCTCAAGCGGGTGCGCTCGGATTCCCGCGAATGCGAAATCCTCTTCCGCGAGCTGCTGATCAACGTCACCCGTTTCTTCCGCGATCCTGAGCATTTCGAACGCCTGCGCGAGCTGGCCGTGGCGCCGCTGATACGCAACGCCGGCAACGAGGACGAGATCCGCGTCTGGATCCCGGGCTGCTCCAGCGGCGAGGAAGCCTATACCTTCGCGATGATGTTCGCCGAGGAGGCACGCAAGCAAAAGCGCTCGGCGAAGATCCAGATCTTCGCCACCGACATCGACGAGCAGATGCTGCGCATCGCCCGCGAGGCGGTTTACCCGCAGTCGGCCCTGGCCGACATCCCCGAGGAGATGCGCGACCTTTATACCGTTGCGCTCGACGGGCGCTTCCGCATGTCGGCCAAGATCCGCGACATGATCCGCTTCTCGGTGCATTCCATTGTCCGTGACCCGCCGTTCTCGAACATAGACCTTCTGTCCTGCCGCAACTTGCTGATCTACTTCGGCGACCAGTTGCAATCGACCGCCCTGCCGATCTTCCATTACGCCCTCAAGCCCGGCGCGACGCTGTTCCTTGGTCCGTCCGAGACGGTGGGCCGGCACGACCATGTCTTCAAGCCGCTCGACCAGGGCGCGCGCATCTTCCAGCGCAACACTGGCCGCCCCGAGTACCCGCTGCACCTGCGCAGCGCGCAGCGCAGCCAACCGTCGGGCCGCCGCCACGCCGCCGACAACGCCGAGCCCCCTGCCCGTCTCGACTGGCAGGAAAGCGACGTGGCCGAGCGCATCCTCTCGGTCTACGCCCCGCCCACACTGCGGGTCACCGTGCGCGGCGAGATCCTGCGGTCCACCGGGCGGCTCGGCAAATACCTCGAGGTCACGCCCGGCCCCGAAAGCGAGAATTTCGCCCCCTCGCTCGCCCGCTCCGGCGTGCGCGAGGCGCTTTCGGCGATCCTGCGGCAGGTGGCACGCAGCAAGAAGCGCACGATTTCGCGGGATCTCTCGGCGCGCTCCGAGTTCGGCACGCAAGCCTTCGATCTGATCGCCGACCCTCTGGAAGATGGCAGCATCCTTCTGGTGTTCCGCGAACGCGACCGCTTCGAGGCACTGGAGGATGACGCGTTCGAGGAACTCGATTCCACCGACAGCCACGTGCAGAGCCTCGAACACGAGTTGCGCGACACCCGGGCCCGGCTCCACACCACGGTCGAGGAACTGGAGACCGCGAACGAAGAGCTGAAAAGCTCCAACGAAGAAATGATGTCGATGAACGAGGAGCTGCAGTCGACCAACGAGGAGCTCTCGACGGTCAACGACGAGCTCAAGAGCAAGGTCGACGAGCTTTCGGTGGCCAATGCCGACCTGTCGAACTTCTTCGCCTCCACGGCACTGCCGCTGGTGGTGGTCGACTCCAAGATGGCGATCCGCAACTTCACCGACGCCATCCAGTCGATCTATCCCTTCCGCGGAGCCGACCGGGGCCGACCGCTGGCCGAGGTGACCTCTTCGCTGCGCCGCAACGAAGAGGTGCTGCAGGCCATTTCAGACGTGATGCGTACCGGCCAGCTGGGCCACATGCGGGTCAGCGACCGGAGCGAGTCGCGCACCTGGTCGCTGGTCATCACCCCCTATCGCAGCCGCGACGGCCACCTCAACGGCGCCACGCTGGTCTTCACCGAGGTGACCGATGCCTTGCGTCTCGAGACGGCGCTCAAGCACGAGGGCGAACGGCTGCGGCTGGCGCTGGATGTTTCAGGGATGGCGGTCTGGGAGTGCGATCCGCGCGGCGGCACGGTCACGCTGGACGACTCTGGCTGCGCCCTGCTCGGGGTCGAGGATCACACCCAGCCCCTTGAGCGGCTGCTGCAATCGATCGTCGAAGACAGCCGGGACGACGTGCGCGCCGCCATCGAGGCGGCCATCGACCGCGGCGAACCCATCGACGTGGTGGCCCGGCTCAGCGGGCTCGGCGCGCATGCGCGCTCGATCGAGATCGTCGGCCGCCGCATTGCCACGCCGCACGCCGAGCGGGTACTCGGCGTGCTCTTTGATGTCACCAAGGAGCAGGACGCCAAGGACGTGCGCGAGATGATGCTGCGCGAGATGAACCACCGCGTGAAGAACATGTTCTCGATCATCTCGAGCATGGTGCGGATGGCAGGGCGGCGGGCCGAGAATGTGCCGGACCTCGTCGAGGGGGTTCAGACCCGGATCAACGCCCTCGCACGCTCGCATGACCTCACGCAGAAGACCCCGAGCGGACGCAAATTCGGGCTCGAGGACGCGATCCGCGCCTCGCTCGCGCCCTACCGCAGCGACCAGGAGCTGAGCCCCGGCGGCCCCGAGATCCCGGTGGCCACGCAGGAGCTTACCTCGCTCTCGCTCCTGCTGCACGAATGGTCGACCAATGCGGCGAAATACGGCGTTCTGGGCCACACGCCGGGGCGGCTCGAGGTCTCGTGGCGCCGCGACGGAAGATTTGTCGAACTGGTGTGGAACGAAATTCACGAAGCGCGGGTTGAACCAGACGACGGAGCAGCGGGCTTCGGCTCGACGCTGGTCCAGCTTTCTGCGGTTCAGCTGGGCGGAACGGTGTCCGTAGACTTCAGCGACTACGAAAGAAGGATGGTGCTGCGTTATGTCCCTGACGAGCGGTGAGACGACCACGACCCGAGGCCGTGTTATGATTTGCGAAGACGAGGTGATCGTCGCCATGGACCTGCAGATGCTGGTCGAGGACTTCGGCTACGAGGTGATCGGCCCCTTCCCCGGGTTGCGCGAGGCCTTTGCCGCGCTGGGAGACCAGCGACCCGACATCGCTCTTCTGGACGTGCGCCTGAAGGATGGCGAGGTCTTCCCCCTCGCGGATCGGCTGCGCGACATGGGCGTGGGGCTGGTGTTCCAGTCGGGCCATGTCTACGACGACGAGATCCACGCCAAGTACCCGCAGGCCGGATGCTGCCTGAAGCCGATCAACCCTGCCGGGCTGCGCACGGCCCTGCAGACTGCCGAGACCGTGGGCGCCGCCTGAGCGGTCAGCCTGGCAGCACCGCCGCCATGCCGCCGATCGCAATGAGCCATGCGGCGCAGACTGCGCCTGAGATCCGCCCCAACCGCGCTTGCAGCAGGTCGAGCGCACCCCACATAAGCAGCACGAAGGCGGCGATCCCGAGGACGCCGCCGAGCGCGCCGAGCAACCCCTCGCGCGTGGCCGACGGCGCATCCCCCGAGAGCGCCGCAAGCGCAGCGCCCGCCATGGCGAGCGCCGCGAGCAATGCCCCCGGCAGCGCGATCCCCCATAGCGCCAGCGCCCCCAGCGCAATGGCCAGAAGGGCACCGATCCGCATCGACGTCGCGACCTCCGGCCAGACCCCGTGCAGCACGAGTCCCGCCGCCCCCGCCAGCACCAGCGCCGGATAGGCGCGCCGCACCGAGGCCAGCGGCTGCCGAGCCAGAAGCAGCGCCACGGCCACAAGCAGAAGCGTCTGCAGCGGCGCCATCACCGGATGCAGCAGCCCCGAGTAGAACGGCCCGAGGTCTCCGAAGGCGTCATGCGCGAGCGCGGCCCCCGGCGTCAGCGCAAGCGCAGCGACCGCCGCGAGGGCCGTCCGCCTCACAGCGCGCCGGTCAGGAAGCCCGCGCCGAGTGCCGCGATCACCCCGCCAGCGCCGCGCACGGCCAGCGTGCCGGGGCGCGAGCGGGTCAGCATTCCGAAGGCGATGCCGCAGAGGTGCAAAAGCCCGGTGCCGATCACGAAGCCGCCCGCATAGGCCAGTGGGCTCACCGCACCGGGCATCTCGGTCCCATGGGCATGGCCGTGGAAGATCGCGAAGACCGCGACGATCGCGGCCGCCACTGGCAGCGGCGGACGCGCCGCGAAGAGCACCGCAAGCCCGATCACCAGACCCGAGGCGGCGATCCCCGTCTCGATCCCCGGCAGCGGCACCCCCGCCGCGCCCAACATCCCGCCAAGCGCCATGACCAGCGGGAAGGTCACCGGCAGCAGCCAGACCGCGGGCGCGCCGAGAAAGGCGCCCCAGAGCCCCACCGCCACCATGGCGATCACGTGGTCCCAGCCGAGGATCGGGTGCAGGAAGCCCGTCACGAAGCCCCCCGCGGCAGCATCCCCCGAATGGGCCAGCGCCGGCGATCCCGAGCCGAGAGCCACGACGGTGAGCGCGATCAGAACCGCACAGAGATGTCTGGAATGCATGGCAAAATCCTTTCAGGCATCGAAATAGGTGACCCGCCCTGAGAGTGCCATGCCCCTGTGCCTGTGGCGAGGGGCTTTCTGCCGGGTCGCGCGCGCGGCGGCCTCAGTCCCCGCGGCGCGACAGGATGTCGGCTAGAACCATATAGGAAGCGGCGACATGGCTGCGCATCAGCCCGCGCGCGGCCTCGGCGTCCTGCCGCATGATCGCCTCGGCGATGGCGTCATGCTCGGCGCGCGAGCTCGATAGGCGCGAGGCATCCACGTGGAAGTTCGCCTCCCTCCACGCTTGGGTGCGCAGGTTCAGCTCGTCCAGCACCGAGGCCAGCGCGGCATTGCGCGCGCCGGTCGTCAGCGCCGCATGGAACCGCGCGTTGATCAGCCCGTAGCGCTCCGGGTCTTCGCCGCAGGTCTTGCCTTCCTCAAGGATGGCCAGCATGTGGCGCCGCTCGATCTCGGTCATCCGGTGCGCCGCCAGCGCGGCCAGCACGCTTTCCACCTCTCCCACCGCTTCGAACAGTTCGGCGAGATCGCTGGCCTTCATCTGGCGCACCACGAAAGCGCGCCGCGCGCCGCGCTCGGCGAGGTTGGCCTGTTCGAGCCGGTGCAGGGCCTCGCGGACCGGGGTGCGCGAGACGCCGAACTGCTCGGCCAGCGCCTGCTCGGCCAGCGGCTCTCCGGGCTTCATCCGCCCTGCCACGATCTGATCCACCAGACTGTCGAAAATGCTTTCTGCCGTCCGAATAATCATATGCGCCCCGCCCCCGTCGAAATGAACACTTTTATCTTGCTTATGTATACATGTCCTCACAACCTGAAATCACGAGACAACAGGTCGGTACAGGAGGAAACACGAAAAAACGCCGTCCAATTGGGCTGTTAGCACCTCAGAGCCGGGACAACCGGACAGGCGGGGCCCGATGGGTTTGTTTCGACATGGGAGGAGACCATGCCAACAGGAGAGACAAGACATGACGCAAGTCGACCACAAGAAAGTGCTGGCCGAGCGCCTCTCGGCCCGGCTCGGCCGTCGCGCCGTGCTCAAGGGTCTCGGCGCCGGCATCGTCGCCGCGACGAGCGCGGGATCCTTCCCCGGGATTGCCCGCGCCCAGCAGAGCGGACACCTCAAGATCGCCTCGGTCAAGGTGATCGACACGCTTGATCCGCATTTCACCGGCTTCCTGTCGGCGATCCAGATCATCAACAACATCCACAATGGCCTTCTGAAGATCTCCTATGACGGCGAGCAGGTGACCTTCGAGCCCGATCTGGCCGAGACCTGGGATCTCGAGGACGACAAGACCCACGTCTTCAAGCTGCGCGAGGGCGTCAAGTTCCACGACGGCACCCCCTGCGACGCCGAGGCGGTGAAGTTCTCGCTGCTGCGGGTGAAAGAAGGCGAGCCCAAGTCGCCGCACGCCTGGAAGCTGGAGCTTCTGGAAGAGATCGAGATCGTCGACGATCTGACCGTCAAGCTGCACTTCTCGCAACCCTATGCCTTCCTGCCCGTGGCGCTTAACGGCTCGACCGGCCGCGCCGGCACCATCGTCAGCCCCGCCGCCGCGCAGAAATACGGCACCGATTACGGCCGCAACCCGGTTGGCACCGGCCCGTTCAAGTTCGTGTCCTGGCGCGAGAATGACGCCATCGAGCTCGAGGCCAACACCGAGTACTTCGAGCCGGACATGCCAAAGCTCGAGCGCGTCACCTTCGTGCTGATGAACGAGGCCTCGACCGCGCTCGCCGCGCTGATGTCGGGCCAGATCCACGGCATGACCGACTGCCCGATGCAGCTGGTCGACCAAGTCGACGCCTTCCCCAAGGCGAAGCTCTACGGCGAGATCGAGGGCAACTACACCTTCGTCGGCATGAACTGCAAGAAAGGCCCCTTCACCGACATCAACCTGCGCCGCGCCGTCGCCTGGGCGCTGGACCGCGAAAAGCTGGTGAAACAGGCCTACTTCGGCCGTGCCCAGCAGGCCTATACCCCGATCTCCCCGCCGATGAGCGGCTTCTTCGACCCCGAGATCGCCACCTCGGGCCGCGGCCAGTGGTTCGACCTCGATAAGGCCAAGGAATTCCGCGCCAAGGCGGAAAACCAGGACGAGATCGAAGTGACCTACATGATGGCCGAGCGCGGCCCGGTCGGCACGCGCATCGCGCAGACCGTGGCGCCGATGCTGGCCGAGATCGGCATCAAGGTGAAGCTCGAGCTGATCGAGCCCGCCGCCTGGGTCAAGCGCCGCAACGAGGGCGACTTCGACCTCTACGACTTCGAATGGGTGGCCGACCTCGACCCCGACGAGACGATCTACCCCGAGTTCAAGTCGGACGGCGCCTGGAACTTCTGCGGCTGGGTCAACACCGAGTTCGACGACCTGTGCAAGCAGGCGCAGGTGATCCTGGAAACAGAGGAGCGGGCCAAGCTCTACTATGCGGCAGAGGATCTGCTGATGGATGAGGCGCCGATCGCGATCATGGCGCATATGCCGATCTACAAGGTCTTCTCGGACAAGGTGCAGGGCTTCAACTACATCCCCGCCGACCTCGTGAACCTGCATACGGTGAGCCTCGCCTGATGCTGCTGGTCCAGACCCTCGGAAAGCTCGGGCAGACGCTCGTCGTGCTGTTCATCGTCTCGGTCGCCACCTTCGGTCTGCTGAAGCTGGCGCCGGGCGACCCGGTGCAGATCATGCTCGGCTCGGAATACTCGCAGGAGTCCTACGAGTCGCTCACCGCCGAAATGGGTCTGGACCGGCCCTTCCTGGCGCAATACGCCGATTGGGCAAAGAACTTCGTGCAGGGCGACTGGGGCACCTCCTTCGTCGCCCGCACCGACATCTTCACCTATGCCTTCAAGGAAGCGCTGCCGGTGACGCTGACGCTGGCGAGCTTCTCGCTCGTCTTCGCGGTGCTGATCGGCGTGCCGCTGGGGGTTCTCTCGGCGGTCAAGAAGGACACCGCCTTCGATGCGGGTTCGGCGGTCTTTGCCCTGACCGGCACCGCCTTTCCGTCCTTCCTGCTTGGCATCCTGCTGATCTGGTTCTTCGGGGTGCGGCTCGGCTGGTTCCCGGTGATGGGCTATGTCTCGCCCTGGGAGGACTTCTGGACCGGCGTCTACCACATGATCCTGCCGGGTCTGACGCTTTCCACCTACTTCATCGCGATGATCACGCGCCTGACCCGCGCCACGCTGATCGAGGTGCTCGACCAGCCCTATATCGCCGCCGCCCGCGCGCGCGGCGAGCCCGGCTGGCGGGTGATCTGGGTGCACGGCGTGCGCAACATCGCCATGCCGCTGGTCACCATCCTCGGGCTGCAGCTCGGCACGCTGCTGCAGGGCACGGTGCTGACCGAGACCGTCTTCAACCTGCCGGGCATAGGCCAGATGCTGACCTCGGCGGTGCTGGGGCGCGAGTACATGGTGGTGCAGGCCGGAGTGATGATGACCGCCTTCCTCTTCATCGGGGTCAACCTGCTGGTCGACCTCTCCTATCCGATCCTCGACCCCAGATTGAGAGACCGCAAATGAGCGCAGAGGCCACCAACGCCCCGGCCCCCGCGACGCTGCCGCCCGCCGGGCCGGCACCGCAGGCGCAGAGCCGCAAGCGCCGCTCGATCTTCGTGCGCCGCCCCTTCTTCACCGTCGCGCTGGTCATCGCCGCCGCCTACCTGCTGGCCGCGATCTTCGCGCCGCATGTTGCGCCCTACGATCCGGTGATGCAGTCGATGGACGCCATGATGCAGCCGCCTTCGGGCGCGCATCCACTGGGCACCGACAGCTACGGGCAGGACATACTGTCGCGGGTCATCTATGGCGCCCGCTATGCGCTGGTGATTGGCCTCTTCTCGGTGCTGATCGGCGCCGCCGGAGGGCTGGTGATCGGCCTTGCCGCCGGGCTTTCGGGCGGCTGGGTGGAATGGTCGCTGATGCGGCTCATCGATTCCATCCTCGCCCTGCCCTCGCTGATCCTTGCCGTCGCCTTCATCGCCATCCTGGGACAGGGCGTCGACAAGGTGGTGATCGCCGTGGGCCTGTCGATGATCGGGCCCTTCTCGCGCACCGTCCGCGCCGACGTCATGCAGGTGAAGGTGCAGGGCTTCGTCGAAGCGGCACAGCTGATGTCGATCCCCTCGCTGCAGGTGATCCGCCGCCACATCCTGCCAAACGTGGTTTTCCCGCTCGCCGTGCAGGTCACCATCCGCATCTCCGAGGCCATCCTCGTGTCGTCCTCGCTGTCGTTCCTCGGCATCGGCGTGACACCCCCGACCCCCGACTGGGGGCTGATGATCGCCGAGGGCCGTGACTTCGTCAGCTTCGCGCCGTGGATGTCGGCCATGCCCGGCTTCGCGCTCGCTCTGCTGTTGATCGCCCTGTCGATCGTCGGCGACGGCATCCGCGAGGAATACGACCCCAAGAGCCGGAGGGGCGCATGATGTTGCAACAGATCAACGCCGAGGCGCTGCTGAACGTCTCGGAGCTGACCGTGCACCGCGGTCCGGCAAAGATCCTCGACCGGGTGAGCCTCTCGCTCGCCAAGGGTGAGACGCTGGCGCTGGTGGGCGAGAGCGGCGCGGGCAAGTCGACCATCGCCACCGCGCTCATGCAGCTTCTCGACGGGGCCGAGGTCGAGGGCACCGCAGATCTCCAGGGGGCGGGCGACCTGCTGTCGATGCGCAAGCGCGAGATGGTGAAGCTGCGCGGCCAGCGCCTGTCGATGATCTTCCAGGACGCCGGCGCGGCGCTGAACCCGGCCTATACCGTGGGCCGGCAACTGATCACCACGCTGCGCCGCAACCTCGGCCTATCGCGCAGCGAGGCCCGCATCCGCGCGATTGAGCTTTTCACTCAAGTGGGCATCAACGACGCCGAAGCGCGGCTCTCGGCCTTTCCGCACCAGCTCTCGGGCGGGATGCAGCAGCGGGTGATGGTGGCCATCGCGCTCGCCTGCAACCCCGACCTGCTGCTCGCCGACGAGCCGACCTCGGCGCTCGACGTGACCATCCAGGCGCAGATCATCCGGCTGATCCTGAAGCTCACCCGCGAACGCGGCGCGAGCTGCATCTTCGTGCTGCACGATCTGGCGCTGGCCAGCCAGTCCTGCGACCGGATCGTGGTGCTCTACGCCGGACAGGTGGTCGAATCCGGCCCCTCCGAGGAGGTGCTGAAGCGCCACAGGCATCCCTATACCCGCCAGCTCGAAAGCTGCGTGCTCGAGATCGGGCGCAAGGATCTGCAGGCGCCCGAAGGCACCGTGCCCTCGCACGACCAGATGCCCGCCGGATGCCGTTTCGCCACCCGCTGCCCCCGCGCGCTGGACCGATGCGCGCGCGAAGCGCCGCCGCTCACCCCCGCCGATCCCGCGCGCAGCGACGCGCGCGACCACCTCTTTGCCTGCTGGAACCCGGAATGATGCTTGATACCGCCGCCCCGGCAGCCCCGTCCCGCACCGCCCCCGTCTTCGAGCTGATCGAGGTCGAGAAGGTCTTCCAGATCCGCCCGCCGGGCCGCCGTTTCACCCGCGAGAAGGTCGGGCTGCGTGCCCTTGACGGCGTCCGGCTCAGCGTCGAAAAGGGGGCCTCGCTGGCGTTTGTCGGCGAAAGCGGCTCGGGCAAGTCCACCCTGCTGCGCATGCTGCTGGGGCTCGACGCGCCGAGCGGTGGCCGCGCGCTCTATCACGGCCGCCCGATCCGCGAGGTACGCGCCGAAGGCACGCGCTTCGCCCGCGACGTCGCAATGGTCTACCAGGACGCCCGCAGCTCGCTCGACCCGCGGATGACCGTCGGCGCGCTGATCGCCGAGCCGCTGCGCCACTTCGGCATTGTGCCGAAGGCGCAGGAAGAGACCCGCGTGGCCGACCTGCTGGAGCGCGTCGGCCTGCCCGCCGATGCCGCCAAGCGCTACCCGTCGGGCCTTTCCGGAGGGCAGGTGCGCCGCGTCGCCATCGCCCGCGCGCTGGCCTCCGAGCCCTCGGTGCTGGTGGCGGACGAAGCGGTCTCGGGCCTTGACGTGTCGACCCAGGCGCAGCTCCTGACGCTGCTGCGCAAACTGCAGCAGGAGATGGGCCTCACGCTGGTCTTCATCACCCACGATCTTGGCGTGGCGAGCTATCTCTGCGAGCAGATCGCCATCATGTACCTTGGCCGCATCGTCGAGACCGGCCCGACCGACGCCGTGCTGAACGCTCCGGCGCACCCCTACGCCGCCGCCCTTCGGGGCGCCGCGCCGCGCTTCTTCGAGCCGATCCCCGAGCCGCTGCCCGGCGAAATCCCGAGCCCGCTTGACCTGCCGAAGGGCTGCCGCTTCTCAACCCGCTGCCCCATGGCGCAGGACGATTGTCGCACCCGCGACCCGCAACTGGGAACGCTGGGAACGGGCCGCGCCGTGGCCTGCCTGCACCCGCTTTCCCCATCAGACACTTGACGAGACTCTGCCGAGACCGCCATCACTCACGGACAACTAAATCTCGGCACTTTTTATATCCGACAGGACGATCCAAGAATGTTCGACTTCTTCTCCGCCAAACGCCCCAGCACGCTGGCCTCGCAGGCGATGATTGCCACCTCGCATCCGCTCTCGACGGCAGCCGGTATTGAGATCCTCTCGGCTGGCGGCAGCGCCGTCGATGCGGCCCTCGCCGCCGTGGCGGTGCAATGCGTGGTCGATCCGCTGATGACCGGCATCGGCGGTGACTGCTTCGCGCTTTACGCGCCGAAGGGCGGTCCGGTGAAGGCGCTGAACGGCTCGGGCCGCGCCCCGGCCGCCGCCACGGTCGCGGCGCTGAAGGAGGCGGGCCTCGGCGATGAAATTCCCCAGACCAGCCCGCATTCGGTGACCATCCCCGGGGCCATCTCGGCCTGGTGCCTGCTGCATGCCGACCATGGCACGATGCCGCTCGAGCGGCTCTTCGCCCGCGCCATCGGCTATGCCGAGAACGGCTACGCGGTGACCCCGCGCGTCGCGCAGGACTGGGCCGAGGCTGCCGAGCTGGTCGGAAAGGACGAGCACGCCGCCAAGGTCTTCTTGCCGAACGGCCGCGCTCCCGTCGCGGGTGAACGCCACGCCCAGCCCTTGCTGGCGGACCGCCTGCGCGAGATCGCCTCCAAGGGCGCCGCAGGCTTCTACCAGGGCGAGACCGCCGCGAAGATGGCCACCCACCTGCAGTCGCTCGGCGGGCTGCATACGACCCAGGACTTCCACGAGGCCACCGACCAGGCCTTCTGGACCGACCCGATCTCGGCCAGCTACGCCGGTCATGAGGTGATCGAATGCCCGCCCAACGGCCAGGGCCTCGCCGCGCTGCTGATCCTGCGCATCCTGTCGAAGTTCGACATGGGCCGTCAGATGTCCGAGGCGGACCGCATCCACCTGCACGCCGAGGCCACCAAGCTCGCCTACCACCACCGCGACGCGCTGATCGCCGACCCGGCCAGCTGCCCGGACGTGGTCGATACGCTGCTCTCGGACGAGGTGGTCGACACCCTCGCCGCGCGCATCGACATGACCCGCGCCATGGAGCCCGCCCTCTGGGACGAGCCCGAGCACAAGGACACGATCTATCTCTGCGTGGTCGATGCCGAGGGCAACGCGCTGTCCTTCATCAACTCGATCTTCCACGGTTTCGGCTCGACCCGGCTCGACCCCGAGACCGGCGTGCTCTTCCACTCGCGCGGCGCGTCGTTCCGGCTGATCGAGGGTCACCCCAACGCCATCGCGCCGAAGAAACGCCCGATGCACACCATTATCCCCGGCATGCTGCGCAAGGACGGCGAGGTGGTCATGCCCTTCGGCGTCATGGGCGGACAGTATCAGGCGGCCGGCCATGCGGCCTTCCTGTCGGGGGTGCTCGATCTCGGCCTCGACCTGCAGGCGGCGATGGATGCACCGCGCAGCTTCGCCCATGACGGCGAGTTGCAGGTCGAGCCGGGTGTGTCGGCCGACGCCCGCGCCGAGTTGGAAAAACGCGGCCACAAGCTCAAGGTGATGACCAGCCCGATCGGCGGCAGTCAGGCGATCCGCATCGACGCCGAGACCGGCCTGCTCTCTGGCGGCAGCGACAGTCGCAAGGACGGGATGGCGCTCGGCTTCTGAGCCAAGCCAGAGACGAAGGCCCCACAGCATCGCGCCCCTCCGGCGCGGTGTCTTTCTTTGCGGCCCCGGCTCGTCCCGAAGGGAGCGCTGGCGCGCGAAGGGAGCTGAGGCCGAGGATCTTGGCGCCCTGCTTTCGAAAGCCTAGAGATATGCCCCCGCCTCGTGCAGCCGCTGCTCGAAGCGGGTGATGTTCCCCAGCGCCCGGTCCGATTGCACCACCATGCTCGCCACCAGCGCTTCGGCCAGGGCAAAGGCGCCGATCATGCTCGGCAAGGGCTGCGGCCCGTGCATCTCGGGCAGCATCACCACCTCTGCCCCACGCGCCAGAGGCCCCCGGGGATCGTCGGTGATGGCAACCGTCCGCGCCCCCTGGCGCAGCGCCAGGTCATGCGCCGCGATGGTCTCGACCGAGTAATGCCGGAAGCTGATCGACAGGACCACGTCGCCGGGCCCCGCCAGGGCGATCCGGTCGCGGATGTCCCCCGGCGTGCCCGCCCGCGGCGCGAAATTGTCGAAGGCCATGCGGGCAGTATAGCCGAGGTAGTCGGCAATCGCGTAGCAGCTGCGGACCCCCACCACGTAGACCTGCCGCGCCTCGAGCATGATCCGCGCGGCCTTGTCTATCGCCACCCGGCTCTCGGGGGTAAAGGCCGACTCTAGGTTGCGGTGCCCCGCCTCGCGGATCGCATCGAGCACCGAGGCGCTGTCCCGACCCGAAAGCTCCTCCGCCCGCTTGCCATAGAACTCGCCGCCCTGCCGCAGCGCATCCTGAAAGGCATTGCGGCAGGCTTCGTACCCCGCAAACCCAAGCGCCTGTGACAGGCGCACCACCGTGTTGGCATTGGCCCCCGAGCGCTCGGCGAGGCTTCGCACGGAATTCAACGCGATCTCTTCGGGTTGATCCGACGCCCAGCGTGCCAGCGCCGCGACGCGCGGTGTGCCGCTGCGGCCGAGCTGGCGCAGCGCGCGGGCCAGATCGTCTAGCGAAGAAGCTGTCGGCAGTTCGGCCTCCCGGGTCTTTACTCGAAGGGGTTTCGACTTAGGTCGTGGGGTTGGCAGGCGTGATACATTTGTATTGTTTAACTTGACCCTTCGCAATGAAATGTTTCACTGACACGCGAGAGCCGAATCTCGGACACTTTCCAGGGAGACACACGACATGACCAAACCCCTCATCGGCGCCCTCGTGGCCGCCGCCACCGCGATCGGCGCGAGCGCAGCCACCGCGCAGGAGCAGACGTTCATCTCGATCGGCACCGGCGGCGTCACTGGCGTCTACTACCCGACCGGCGGCGCGATCTGCCGTCTGGTGAACCGCGGTCGCTCCGAGCACGGGATCCGCTGCGGCGTCGAATCCACCGGCGGCTCGGTGTTCAACATCAACGCCATCCGCGGCGGCGAGCTGGAATTCGGCGTCGCCCAGTCCGACTGGCAGTACCACGCCTACAACGGCACCTCGCGCTTCGAGGAACAGGGGCCGTTCGAGGGCCTGCGCGCCGTCTTCTCCGTCCACCCCGAGCCCTTCACCGTGGTTGCCCGTGCCGATGCCGGCATCGAGACCTTCGAGGATCTCAAGGGCAAGCGCGTCAACGTCGGCAACCCCGGCTCCGGCCAGCGCGGCACCATGGAAGTGCTGATGGACAAGCTGGGCTGGACCATGGACGATTTCGCCGTCGCCTCCGAGCTGCAGGCGGCCGAGCAGTCCCAGGCGCTCTGCGACAACAACATCGACGCGATGGTCTACACCGTCGGACACCCGTCGGGCTCGATCCAGGAAGCCACCACCGCCTGCGACTCCGTGCTGGTCGACGTCGAGGGCGAAGCGGTTGACGAGCTGGTCGCCGACAACCCCTTCTACCGCACCGCCACCATCCCCGGCGGCATGTACCGCGGCAATGACGAGGACACCCACACCTTCGGCGTCGGCGCGACCTTCGTGACCTCCGCGGATGTGCCGGAAGAAGTCGTCTACCAGGTGGTCAAGGCGATCTTTGACAACATGGACCAGTTCCGCGGCCTGCACCCGGCCTTTGCCAACCTCGACCCGAAAGAGATGGCAACCGCGGGTCTCTCGGCGCCGCTGCACGCCGGGGCCGAGCGCTACTTCCGCGAAGCCGGCCTGATCGAGTAAGATCGCGGCTCCGCGTATGAAACCCGGCCCGGGCGCTGCGCAGGCGCCCGGGCCTTTCCGGAAGGCGGCATCAGAGGGGCGCGCAGCATGACCGACCACCCACAGCAGACCGGTCCCGACCACGGCGGTCGCCAGTTCAGCGACGAAGAACTGCAGGATCTCGTTGCCAGCACCGACAGCGGCGCGCGGGCCCCGACGAACCGGTTTGTCGGCATGCTCATCGCGGGTCTCGCGCTGGCCTGGTCGCTGTTCCAGCTCTGGATCGCGCAGCCGCAGCTCTGGTTCGCCGACGTGCTGCCGGCGCTCAACTCGTCGCAGACCCGGCCGATCCACCTGACCTTCGCCATCCTGCTGGCCTTCCTCGCCTATCCGGCGCTGAAATCCTCGCCCCGCGATCGCGTGCCGCTGACCGACTGGATCCTCATGGCCATCGGCGGCTTCTGCGCCTTCTACGTTTTTCTCTTCTCCAAGGAACTCGCGCTGACCGCCCGCTCGGGGCTTCCCACGCAGTTCCAGGTGATCATCGGGGCCGTCGGCCTTGTCATCCTTCTCGAGGCCAGCCGCCGCGCACTGGGTCCGGCGCTGACCATCGTCGGCGCGCTCTTCCTGCTTTACGCTTACATGGGCACCGGCTGGCTGATCCCCGAGCTGATCGAGCACGAGGGGCTGTCCTTCACCGCGCTCATCAACGCGCAATGGCTCGACACCGCAGGCGTCTTCGGCATCCCGCTCGGGGTCTCAACGGCGTTCGTCTTCCTCTTCGTGCTCTTCGGCTCGCTGCTGGATAAGGCCGGCGCGGGCAATTACTTCATCAAGCTCGCCTTCGCCGGGCTCGGCCACCTGCGCGGCGGCCCTGCGAAGGCCGCGGTTGTCGGCTCTGCCATGACCGGCCTTATCTCGGGCTCGTCGATCGCAAATGTGGTCACCACCGGCACCTTCACCATCCCGCTGATGAAGCGCGTCGGCTTCACCAGCGAACAGGCCGGTTCGGTCGAGGTTGCCTCGTCGGTCAACGGCCAGATCATGCCGCCGGTGATGGGCGCCGCTGCCTTCCTGATGGTCGAGTTCATCGGGATCTCTTACGTCGAGGTGATCAAGCACGCCTTCATCCCGGCGGTGATCTCCTACATCGCGCTGGTCTACATCGTGCACCTCGAAGCGCTGAAGAAGAACATGCCCGCCCTTGGCGAGGCCAAGTCCTTCGGCGGCATGATCCTCAAGTTCTTCATCGGATTTGCCGTCGCCGGCGCGGGCTTCACCGCGCTGATCTACGCGGTCGGCGCGCTGAAGTCGGTCGCCCCCGGACTGTCGGGTCCGATCATGATGGTGGTGCTGGCCGCGGTCTATCTCTGGCTTCTCGCCATCGCCGCGCGCCGCCCCGATCTCGAGGTGGACGACCCCAGCGATCCCAACATCAAGCTGCCCACCGTGGGCGAAGTCTATGCCACCGGGCTGCACTACATCCTGCCGATCATCGTGCTGGTCTGGTTCCTGATGGTCGAGCGGCAGAGCCCGGCGAAATCCGCCTTCTACGCCACCGCGCTGATGCTTCTGATCATCATCACCCAGCGTCCGCTCAAGGCCATCCTGCGCGGCGAAGGCGCCCGCGTGGCCGAGGAATTCCGCAACGGCTGGCAGGACCTGATCGACGGTCTCATCGCCGGAGCGCGGAACATGATCGGCATCGGCGTCGCCACGGCGGCGGCGGGGATCATCGTCGCCACGGTCACCAAGACGCCCATCGGCACAGAGCTCGCGGGCCTCGTCGAGCAGCTCTCGGGCGGCAGCCTGATCATCATGCTGATCCTCGTCGGGGTCTTCTCGCTGATCCTTGGCATGGGCTTGCCGACCACGGCGAACTACATCGTGGTGTCCTCGCTGATGGCCAATGTGGTGGTTTCGCTCGGCGCGCAGGAAGGCTTGATCGTTCCCCTGATCGCGGCGCATCTCTTCGTCTTCTACTTCGGCATCATGGCCGACGTGACGCCGCCCGTGGGGCTTGCGTCCTTCGCGGCCGCGGCGGTTTCGGGGGGTGATCCGATCAAGACCGGCTTCACCGCCTTTTTCTACAGCCTGCGCACCGTCGCCCTGCCGTTCCTGTTCATCTTCAACCCGACGTTGATCCTCTACGGGGTCGATCTCGGCACCGCCACGGGAATTGCGCATGCGGTCTTCGTCTTCATCGTCGCGACCTTCGCCATGCTGCTCTTCGCTGCCGCCACGCAGGGCTATTTCTTCGCCCGCTCGCGCATTTGGGAGAGCGCGGCGCTGCTGCTGGTGGCCTTCACGCTCTTCGTGCCCAACGTCTGGCTGAACATGGTGCAGAGCCCCTTCCACAACATCCCGCCGGCCGAGTTCGAGCAGGTGCTGGCCGAGCTGCCGGAGGGCAGCCGGATCCGGCTGGAAATCGAAGGGCCGGATTTCAACACCGGCGAGACTGCCTCGACGACGCTGGTGATGGACGCCCATGGTGCCAATGCGCAGGAGCGGATCGACAATTCCGGCCTGATGCTCTTCCCCGAGGGCGACGTGGTGAAGCTCGACGAGCCGATGTTCGGCACCCCCACCGCCGAGAAGCTGGCGAGCTTCGACTTCTACGCCGACGAGCCGGTGCAGATCGCCTCGGTGCTGGTCCCGCAGGAACGGCTGCCGGCGCAGCTCTTCTACATCCCCGCGCTGCTGCTGCTGGGGCTGGTGATCCTGATGCAACGCCGCCGCCAGACCGTGCCGGCCTTCTGAGGAGCCTTGCGATGTACAAGACGATCCTTCTGCCCGTCGATCTCTCGGCCCCCGCGAGCTGGGCCAGGGCGCTGCCGACGGCCCTGCACCTCGGCGGCGAGGGCATGGTGCTGCACGTGGTGACCGTGCTGCCCGACTTCGGCATGTCGATGGTCTCGGGCTACTTTCGAGAGGGCTTCGAGAAGGGCGCCCTCAAGGAGGTCGGCGCCAAGCTCAAGGACTGGGTGAACGCCAACGTGCCGGACGCGGTCGAGGTGCATCCGCACGTGCTGCACGGGCGCATCTACGACCAGATCCTCATCGCCGCAGACAAGCTCAAGGCCGATGCCATCGTCCTGTCGTCGCACACCCCCGAGCTTGCCGACTACCTTCTGGGGCCGAACGCCGCCCGGGTGGTCCGCCACGCCAAACAATCTGTCTTCGTCGTGCGCGGCGAATAACCAAAGACCTTTGAAAGGGATCTGTCTGCGAGGGCTTCCAAGTACAGCCTCCCCGGCCGGTACCCCGCACGTCCTCAGGACGGTGAAGCAGAACTACGGTTACGCCGCGCTTGCGTCCGAAGAGGAGATTTGCCGCCCGGCCGCGGCGGGGACAGCCTGTGTGCAGGGTTTTTCCAGGCGCCCGGCCGATCCGCCCTTGACGACCCGCCCGCGCGCGTCACTCTGACATCCATGTTCCCGATCCGAGACCACAACCCCTCGGGGCGCACGCCCTATGTCACATACGCGCTGATCATCGCCAACACGGTGATCTTCCTGGGGTACTGGGTGCTGTTCACCGACCCCGCCGCGCTCGATGCCTTCTTCGAGCGGTGGGCGCTCTTCCCCGCGCATATCTCGCAGGGCTACGGATACACCGGCATCCTCACCTCGATGTTCCTGCATGGCGGCCTCATGCATCTCTTCGGCAACATGTTGTTCCTGTTCATCTTCGGCGACAATATCGAGGATATGCTGGGGCACCTGCGCTACCTGCTCTTCTACCTCGCCTCGGGCGTCGCAGCGGCGCTGCTGCAATATCTGGCCGATCCCGGCTCGGCGGTGCCCACGGTCGGCGCCTCGGGGGCGATTGCCGGGGTCATGGGCGCCTACCTGCTGCTCTTTCCGAAGGCGCGGGTCGACATCCTCATCATCCTGATCATCATCTTCAAGGTGCTACCGATCCCCGCCTGGCTGCTGCTGGCGGTCTGGTTCGGGTTGCAGATCTTCAGCGGCATCGGCAGCGCCGGGGCCGAGGGGGGCGTTGCCTATTGGGCGCATGTGGGCGGCTTCGTCGCGGGCCTCCTCATGATCGCCCCGGTCTGGCTGGCGCGGGGCGGCCCGGCGTTCTGGAACCGCACCCACGGCCAGCCACCGCATCCCGCCGCCAAATACGCCATCGGCCGCACCCATATCCCGCGCGCCGGAACACGCCAGAACGGAAGGAAGGGCCCATGGTCGGGAGTTTGACGAGCGGGCCAGTCACCGTCACCTGCCACTGCGGCGCCTGCGCGTTGCGGGTGACGCTGGCGGACGGGCTGAACACGGCCCGTCGCTGCGACTGCTCATTCTGCCGCCGCAGGGGCGCCGCCGCCGTGACCGCGCCGAAAGACGGGGTCGAGGTGGTGAAGGGCGCGGACAAGATGACGCTCTACCAGTTCGGCACCAACACCGCGCAGCACTACTTCTGCTCGGTCTGCGGCATCTACATGTACCACCGGCGCCGGTCGAACCCGAATGAGTTCGGGGTGAACATGGGGGGCATCGAAGGGGTAAACCCGGCAGAGCACGAGCCGATCCCCTGGTCGGACGGGGTCAACCATCCATCCGACCGTTGAGCGGGCGGCTTCGGCGGGCGTATTTTTCCTTCAAAACAAGCGCGAATAAAAAAGGGAGCCCTGCGGCTCCCTTCCTGTTCCTGTCGCCCGCGGTTGCGCGGGCTGCGCGCGCCCTTTTCAGACCTCGCGAATGGTCTTGGCGAAGGCGTCGAAGATATTGTTGCTCGCGCAGAGGATCGAGCCCGTCTCGTAGGGGTCCTGGTCTTCACGGATGCCTTCGACCAGCGCGCCCGCCTCGGAGGCAATGAGACCGCCCGCGGCGATGTCCCAGATGTTCAGCTCGCGCTCCCAGTAGCCGTCGTAGCGGCCCGCGGCCACATAGGCCAGATCGAGCGCCGCCGCCCCCCAGCGCCGCACGCCGGCGCATTCGGGCATCAGGCGGGCGAGGTCCTTGAGGGTCGCCGGCAGGGTCTTCTTCGCGGCGAAGGGCACGCCCGTGGCGAAGATCGCCTCGATCATGCGGTGGCGGCCCGAGACCCGCAGGCGGCGCGAGTCGTTGAGCCAGGCGCCGGCGCCCTTCTCGGCGTAGAACATCTCGTCCTTGGCCGGATCGAACACCACACCAGCGACGATCTTGCCCTTGTGCTCGAGCGCGATGGAGATCGCCCAATGCGGCAGGCCATGCAGGAAGTTGGTGGTGCCATCCAGCGGATCGACGATCCAGCGGCGGGTCGGATCTTCGCCGTCCTGGCCACCGCCCTCTTCCCCAAGCCAGCCGTAGGTCGGGCGCGCGCCCAGCAGCTCATCCTTGAGAATCTTCTCGGCGGCGATGTCGGCGCGCGACACGAAGTCGCCTGCACCCTTCATCGAGACCTGAAGGTTCTCGACCTCGCGGAAGTCCTTGACCAGCGACCGACCCGCCTTGCGCGCGGCCTTGATCATGATGTTGAGATTGGCACTGCCCTGCATGGCGACGGTTCCCGGAATTGGTTCAAGCCGCGCGTATACGCGGCTCGCCGGAAAAAGCCAAGTCCGTATGGCCTTGGGAGGTGCGTCGAAGCGACGCCTTACTGGCCGGCCGGGACATAGGCCCGCGGCAGCGGCGCGCCCTGCGTACCCATTGTGCTGCGGCGGGCGCTTTGGGCAGGCTCCGCGTAGAGGCCGCCGGTGGGGGTGCCGCACCAGATCTGGCCGCCGAGGATCACCGGCTGTTGCTTGCCCGCGCACATGCTGGGGCCGGGGTAGGCCTGTACCAGCGGCTGTGCGTTGCCGGCGCCCGCCACGAAGCCCGCGGAGCCGGGCATGTACATGTCGCCGGGGTATCCCTGGCTGCCCGCTTGTGCTGCGCCCGCAAGGGCCACCAATGCCGCTGCCGCGGCGCAAATGCTGAGAACTCGCATCTTCATCCCTCACAAACCCGCACTTCGGGAACCTCTTGGCCCGAGGCTAGCAGGCGGCGAGAGTATGTCAATTTTTCGCCGCATTTTGCCGGACCATTGGGACCGAGAGCGACAACACCGCGCTATCCGGCGAATTGCGCACCGTAGGGAAACAGCGCGCAGGCGAGAAGCGCCACCGGCCGGCGCAGTGCTGCGCCGGCCGGCCCTTGTGACCGCATCCGCTTCATTCAGCGGGCGGCATCTCCACGGTCACCGAGGGCACGCCGTGACGCGCGCGCAGACCGTCGCGGTAGATTGCCTTGAACAAGCCGAGGCACATCAGCAGCATCACCACCGAGAAGGGCAGCGCGCCGATCACCATGGCGGTCTGGATCGCGGTCAGCCCGCCAACCAGCAGCAACGCCCCGACCACGAGGCCGAGCGTGACGCCCCAGAAGATGATGTGCGGGCGCGCTTTCGGGCCCTCGTCGCCCGCCGCGTTGATGGTGTTGACGATCAGCACCGCCGAGTCGGCCGAGGTCACGAGATAGGTCATCAGCAGAATCACGATGATCACCGCCATGCACCACCCCAGCACGTCGCCCAGCATGAGGCCGGTCATGGTGAAGATCTTGGCGCCGTCGGTGGAGCCGAAGATCGCGCCGTCTGCGACCCCCGAGAGTTCCATTTCGATGGCCGTGCCGCCGGCGAAGGAGAACCACACGAAGCACATGATCGACGGCACGATCATCGCGCCCAGCACGAACTCGCGGATGGTGCGGCCGCGCGAGATGCGGGCGAGGAAGAGACCGACGAAGGGGGCGAAGGCCACCCACCAGGCCCAGTAGAACACCGTCCAGGCGCCCTGCCAGCCCGAGAGCGCGTCGCCGGTCTCGGTGCCGTCTGGACGGTAGACCGTGAACAGCATCTTCGGCAGCGCGATGATGTAGTCGATCATGCCGAGAAAGAGCGCCTGCATGCCGAACCAGGTGGAGCCGAAGATCATCAGGAAGGCCAGCAGGAAGATCGACAGCCCCATGTTGATGTTGGACAGCCACTTGATGCCCTTGCCCACGCCCGAGAGCGCCGAGAGGGTTGAGGCGCCCATGATCACCACCAGAGCCACGATGATGCCGGCGGGCGAAGCGTTGCCCTCGGCTGTGACGAGCCAGTCGCCGATGCCGATCTTGCTCATTCCGGCGACGAACTGCTCGACGCCGAAGCCGAGCGTCTGAGCGACGCCGAGGATGGTGGCGATCACCGCGACGATGTCGACAATGTGGCCAAGGGGGCCCGAGAGCGCCGAGCCGAAGAGCGGCGTCAGCGACGAGCGGATGGTCAGCGGCAGGCCGCGGCGGTAGGTAAAATACCCCAGCGCCAGACCGGCGATGGCGTAGGAGGACCAGGCAGAGAAGCCCCAGTGCAGGTAGCTGTATTGGTAGGCGTTCATGAAGTTGTTCACGCTTTCGCCCTCCGCGAGCCCTTGGATCACCTCGGGGTTGTTGCGGAAGTGGTAGATCGGCTCGGCCACCGCCCAGGTCAGCATGCCGACCCCGATGCCCGCGCCGAACATCATGGAGAACCACGAGAAGTTGTCGAACTCGGGGGTTTCGTCGTCATGCCCGAGCTTGAGCTTGCCGGCCGCAGGCCAGATCGCCAGCGCCAGGCAGACCAGCACGAAGAAGGCCATCACGTAGATGTACCAGCTGGCGAAGTTCGCCAGAATGAAGGTGTTGAGCCCGCCGAGCACGCCGCCCGCCTGCTCGGGGAAGGCGACGGCCCAGAGCACCAACCCGCCCACGGCAAGCTTGGAGGTCACGGTCACGTCGAGCGAGAAGCCGTTGTAGAAACCCTTGTCGGCGGTCTTGATCGGCAGGTCTGAGAGAGGAGGTTCAATTTTCGCCATGCGGCTCTGTCCCTGTTGGTCGGGCGTTGGGTTTACTCCGGCCGCAGCGCCCATTGGCGGCCGGGTTTTGATGGGTCGGACCGAAATCGCGTCAAGGTCGCTGCGTCACTCACCGCGGGGGAAGCGCGCGTTCTCCTCGACAACGTTGAGATCCATGTGGTTGCGCATGTACCGCTCCGAGGCCTTCTGCAGCGGCTGGAAGTCCCAGGGGAAATAGCTGCCGTTGCGCAGCGCCTCGTAGACGATCCAGCGCCGGGCCTGGCTCTGGCGCACCTCGGCGTCGAACCGGGCGAGATCCCATCGGGCATCGGCGGCGGTGCGGAAGGTGCCCAGCGTTGCCGCGTGCTGCGGGTCTTCGGCGAAGTTGGTCAATTCGTGCGGGTCCGTCTCGAGATCAAACAGGAGATCGGGATCTAGCGCGCAGCGGATGTACTTCCAGCGCCCTTGCCGCAGACAGACCAGCGGCGCGTAAGAGGCCTCGGCGGCGTACTCCATGGCGACCGGCGTGCCGCGCGCCCCGCCCTGCCCCAGCGGCACGAGGCTTTCGCCATCGGTCCAGGGGGCGATCTCGTCCATTGCCACGCCGGCGAGGTCGCAGAGCGTGGGGCAGACGTCGATGTTGCTGACCGGCGTGTCGACCCGGCCCGGCGCCATCTGCGGCGCGGCGATCATCATCGGCACGCGGGACGAGCCTTCGAAGAAGGACATCTTGAACCAGAGCCCGCGATTGCCGAGCATGTCGCCGTGATCCGAGACAAGCAGGATGATGGTGTTCTCTTCCTGCCGGGTGCCGCGCAGCGCCTCCATGACCTCGCCGATCTTGTCGTCGAGATAGGAGATATTGGCGAAATAGGCGCGGCGCGAGCGGCGCACGTCGTCTTCGGTCAGCTCGAAGCTGCGCCAGTCGTTGGCGTCGAAGATGCGCTGCGAATGCGGGTCGTGCTCTTCGTAGGGGATTGTCCCGACCTCGGGAAGCAGGTGCTCGCAGTCCTCGTAGAGGTCCCAGTACTTGCGCCGCGCCACGTAGGGATCATGCGGGTGGGTGAAGCTGACGGTCAGGCACCACGGCCGGTCGTCATGGCCGCGGCCAAGATCGTAGACCTTGCGCGTGGCGTTGTAGGCGACCTCGTCGTCATACTCCATCTGGTTGGAAATCTCGGCGACGCCCGAACCGGTGACCGAGCCCATGTTGTGATACCACCAGTCGATGCGCTCGCCGGGCTTGCGGTAGTCCGGGGTCCAGCCGAAATCGGGCGGGTAGATGTCGGTGGTCAGCCGTTCCTCGAAGCCGTGCAGCTGGTCCGGTCCGACGAAATGCATCTTGCCCGAGAGGCAGGTCTGGTAGCCCGCGCGGCGCAGATGGTGCGCGTAGGTGGGGATCGACGAGGCGAATTCGGCGGCATTGTCGTAGACCCCGGTGCGCGAGGGCAGCTGGCCCGACATGTAGCTCGCCCGGCCCGGCGCGCAGAGCGGAGAGGCGGTGTAGGCATTGCGGAAGCGGGTCGAGCGCGCCGCCAGCGCCTTGAGGTTGGGGGCGTGCAGCCACTCGGCTGGCCCGTCGGGGAACAGGGTCCCGTTCAGCTGGTCGACCATGAAGATCAGGATGTTCGGTCGGCTCGTCTGGCTCATGCGGGGCGCTGTCCTTTCCACGCGGCGTTGCGCCCGCCAAAGGGCGGGCGTCTCTGTCGCAACGCCGCCCGGCCCGCCCGTTGGAAAAGCGGGGCGCGCAGCGATTGCGCATTGTGTGCTGATATAAGTTTTGAAGAGAGTAGTTGACTTCAGACAATAAGCATCACGAAATCACCTAATGCCTGACATTGATAATCCTTATGGCACCTTCGCGCGCTACAGCGCCGATCTCAGCCTCTTCCTGCTGGTGGCGGACTGCGGCCAGCTCTCGCGCGCCGCCGAGTTGGCGGGGCTCTCGCAGCCGCGTCTGAGCCAGCGGATGAAGTCGCTCGAGGAAGCGCTCGGGAAGGGCCTGCTGCGGCGCGAGCGGCGCGGCGTTGCGCTGACCCGCGACGGGCAGGCGCTCCGCGCGGCGCTGGCCCCGCATCTCGGCGAGGCCGCCGCCGGCTTTGCCCGGTTCCAGCGCCCCGCCCGCCGCCGGACGGTGGTGATCGAGACCGACCTCGCCTTTGCCAGCCTGCGCTTCCTGCCGGTCTTTCCTTCGCTTTGCGCCGCCTTCCCCGAGCTCGGCCTCTCGCTGCTGACGCGGCAACTGCCCGAGGCCGGCGCCGATCGCGAAGCTGACCTGCGGATCCGCATGGAGCCACGGCAGGAGGAAAGCGAGCGCACCTGCTGTCTCTTTCCCGAGCGGGTCATGGCCGTCTGCAGCCCCGGCTTCCTCGCGGCGCATCCGGGTCTTGGTCGCCCGGACCCGCTGCAGGGGCTACCGCTCATCGAGCTGACCTCGGAGCACGGCGCACCCTGGTTCACCTGGAGCAGCTGGCTGGCGCAGCTCGGGCCGGAACCAGAGGTGCGCGGAGGCGGCGAGCGGATCAGCTTCAACAGCTACGACCACGTGATCCAGGCGGCGGAAAAGGGGCTGGGCGTGGCGCTCGGCTGGCGCGGGCTGGTCGACAGCCGGCTGGAGACCGGGGCGCTGGTGCCCGCCCTGCCCGCCGCCGCACGGGCCGAGCTCGAGAGCGGACATGGCTACATGCTGCGAATGCTCGCCCGCCAGCCGGGCGAAGAGCTGCGCGCGGTCTACGCCTGGATCCGCGACAATTTCAGCGGGTGAATTGCTGCCGAGTCGCCGGGCTCAGCCCTCGCGGCTGAGCTTCTCGGCCCGGCGGCGCACCAGCACGCCGCGCAGGTCGTGCATGGCCAGCAGCAGCGCGTCGGTGAGCGCGTCCAGTTCGGCGTCGGAGGCCTTGGACTGCGCCCATTGCGCGGCGGCATTGAGCTGGTCGACGGTGCGTTGCATCTCGTCGAGGCCGCGCCGCGCCAGCAGCGCCTTGCGCTCTTCGATCCAAGCGCCGATCGCCGCCAGTTCCTCGGGGGTGAGCTGGTGCTCGCCATGGGCGCGCACCTCGCCCTTGCCGAGGTTGACGACGGCGATCTGGGTCATCTCGATGCGGCGCTGCCGGTTCTCGCTGTCCACGCGGAACACGAGGGCCCCGTTGTCGCGAGTCCGGAAAAAGAACTCCGGCAGCGCCCCGGCCATCAGCTGAGGCCTTCGCAGAAGGCCGCGATACGCTTGCAGGCTTCGGTCAGCGCCGCGTCCGAGGTGGCGTAAGAGATGCGGAACGCGGGCGACAGGCCGAAGGCCGCGCCGAAGACCACGGCGACGCCGTTTTCCTCCAGCAGCGCCGTCGCGAAATCCTCGTCGGTGTCGATCTTGCGACCACCTGCCGAGGTCTTGCCCAGCAGGCCGTTGATGGTCGGGTAGACGTAGAAGGCGCCCTCGGGGGTCGGGCAGGTGATGCCGTCGATGGCGTTCAACGCCTCGACCACGAGGTCGCGGCGACGCTTGAACACCTCGACCCATTCGCCGAGGAACTCCTGCGGCCCGTTCAGCGCCTCGACCGCCGCCCACTGGCTGATCGAGCAGGGGTTGGTGGTGCTCTGCGACTGGATCTTGCGCATGGCGGCGATCAGCTGCTCGGGGCCACCCGCGTAGCCGATGCGCCAGCCGGTCATCGCATAGGCTTTCGACACGCCGTTGCAGGTCAAAGTGCGCTCGTAGAGCGCCGGCTCGACCTCGGCCGGGGTGCAGAACTCGAAACCGTCATAGGCGAGGTGCTCGTACATGTCGTCGGACATGATCCAAACGTGCGGGTGCTTCATCAGCACGTCGGTCAGCGCCTTCAGCTCGGCGCGCGAGTAGCCCGCGCCGGTGGGGTTCGACGGCGAGTTAAACAGGAACCACTTGGTCCTGGGGGTGATCGCCGCCTCGAGCTGGTCGGGGGTGATCTTGTAGCCGCGCTCCGGCGCGCCCTCGATGATCACCGGCTCGCCCTGACCGAGGCGCACCATGTCGGGATAGCTCACCCAGTAAGGCGCGGGGATGATCACCTCGTCGCCGGGGTTCAGCGTGGCGAGGAAGGCGTTGAACAGCACCTGCTTGCCCCCGGTCGAGACCGAGATCTGCGACGGCACGTAGCTCAGCCCGTTCTCGCGGGCGAACTTGGCGCAGATCGCCTGCTTCAGCTCGATGATGCCGTCGGGGGCAGTGTAGCGGGTCTTGCCCGCGTCGATGGCCGCCTTCGCCGCGTTCCGGATGTGCTCGGGCGTGTCGAAATCCGGCTCCCCGGCGCCAAGGCCGATCACGTCCTTCCCAGCCGCCTTCAGCTCGTTGGCAAGCTGGGTCACTGCCACGGTCGGCGAGGGTTTCACGCGGGAGAGGGTCTCGGAAAGAAAGGGCATTATGGCACCGTTTGTATTGCTGCGCCTCATGTCATAGGCTGCGCCCCGACACCGTTCAAGCGGCTTCCCCCGCGTCGCCGGCCCCGGTGGCACGAATGCCGCGAAAGGAGAGTCATGATCGACGACAACGATTGGTACGGCCCCGATGCGGCCACCTTCGGCGACCGGCTCGCCGCCGCCCGAGAGGCCGCCGGCATGGAGCAGGAGGCGCTGGCACGGCGGCTCGGCGTACGGCTGAAGACGCTGCAGGGCTGGGAGAACGACCTCTCGGAGCCACGCGCGAACCGGCTGCAGATGCTGGCCGGCCTGCTGGGGGTGCCCATGGTCTGGCTGATCACCGGCGAGGGCGACGGCGTCTCGGCCCCGGACGCGGAAGAGCCGCAGATTTCCCCCGATCTGGACGAAACGCTGCTTGAACTTCGCGCCCTGCGCGGCGAAATGCGCGCGACGGGCGAGCGTCTGGGCCGCCTCGAGAAGAAATTGCGCAAGATGCTCAAGGAAGGGGCCTGAGATGACGGCAGAACTCACTGGCGAGACCCGCGAACACCGGCTCAAGCGGCTGCGCATGCGCTCGATGCGCCGCGGCACCAAGGAGATGGACATCATCCTCGTGCGCTACACCGATGCCCGGCTCGAGGTGATGACCGAGGCCGAGCTCGACGCCTACGAGGCGCTGCTCGACGAGTATGACCCCGATCTCTACCAGTGGATTTCCGGCCAGCGCCCCGCGCCCGAGGAACTGCGCCCGCTGATCGCCGAGATCGCCAGGGTCGCCGCGAACGGCTGAGACCCGGGCCGGACTGGCCGACGCCGAGATCGAAAGGCGCGGCCTCCGCGCTTTTCGCCACATGTGACTAGATTTAACCACTTCTTGGTCTTTTCGCTCCAGAACCTTCGGTCATTCGGCATTGGGCCGCATGGCACTGGCGGAGACGATCATGAGCATCCACGCCCCCCTTGGAAGAAAACCCGCCACCGGCTACGTGGCGGGCTACCTCGAGTCCCTTTCGCTGCTCGAACGGCTGCACCGATTGCTGCTCGACGTGATCAAGGATGAGTTCGAGCGCGTCGGCATCCTCGAGATCAACGCGGTGCAGGCGCTGCTGCTGTTCAACATCGGCGACAATGAGGTGACGGCCGGCGAGCTCAAATCGCGCGGCTACTACCAGGGCTCGAACGTCAGCTACAATCTCAAGAAGCTGGTCGACATGGGCTACATGCACCACCAGCGCTGCGAAATCGACCGCCGTTCGGTGCGGGTGCGACTGACCGAGAAGGGGCGCAATATCCGCGCCTTGGTCGACGATCTGTTCCAACGCCATTCCGAAGGCATCGAGGCGCGTCAGATCCTCGATCTGCAGGGGCTCGAGGACGTCAACAGCGGGCTGCGGAGGCTGGAGCGGTTCTGGACGGATCAGATCCGCTACATCTACTAGGTCGGACGACCGCCACCAGCACCGGTGAGGGTCAGCTCCAGGGCCCTTCGTCCCCCTCACGCCGCTTGCGCGGTACCGGACGCGGACGCCCCGCGACACTGGATTTGCGCGGATCATCCTCGACCACCTCGCGGCCCTCGGCCCGACCGTCGAACTCGCCGCCCGCCCCAGCCCAGTCGCCGGAGATGCCGCCGCGCTGCGCGCCGCGCGGCTGACCATGGCCGCCCCGTGCCGCAAGCGCCTGCAGCGCCGCGATGCGGTTCTCGGTCGACGGGTGCGTGGCGAAGAGGTTGTCGCGCTTGTGCATGTGAAGCGGGTTGATGATGAACATATGCGCGGTGGCCGGGTTCGCCTCGGCCCGCAAGTTGTCGATCCGCGACGCCCCGCGCTGGATCTGCCCCAGCGCCGAGGCCAGCCACAGCGGATTGCCGCAGATCTCGGCCCCGGCCTTATCGGCGGCATATTCGCGCGTCCGGCTGATCGCCATCTGCACCAGCCCCGCCGCCATTGGCGCGAGAAACATCATCGCCAACGTGCCGACAATCCCCATGCGGTTCTCGTCACGCGAGCCGCCGAAGAAGAAGGCGAAGTTGGCCAGCATCGAGATCGCCCCGGCAAAGGTCGCGGTGACGGTCATGATCGCCGTATCGTGGTTCCGGATATGCGCCAGCTCATGCGCCACCACCCCCGCAAGCTCCTCCCGAGAGAGGCTGCGCAGCAGCCCCGTGGTCACCGCCACCGCGGCGTTCTGCGGGTTGCGCCCGGTGGCAAAGGCGTTGGGCTGCGGGGTGTCCATCAGGTAGACCTTGGGCATCGGCAGCCCGGCGTTCCGCGCCAACTGCGCCACCATGTCGTGCAGCCCGAAGCGATCACCCGGCGAAAGCGGCTGCGCGCCGTGCATACGCAGCACCATCTTGTCGGAGTTCCACCAGGTGAAGACGTTCATCCCCCCGGCGAAGATCAACGCGATCACCATGCCGGAGCTGCCGCCGATCAGGTAGCCGAGCCCCATGAAGAGGGCCGTCATCGCGGCCATCAGAAGGGCTGTCTTCGCATATCCCATGGCGTGTCTCCGTCAGGCTGGATCGGGGGAGCGTCTTGCTCGACATATAGGCCCGCGGCCATGCCGAACCAAGCCGGGCTCAGCGCAGCGCCGAGTCGAGGGGCCCCTCGGGGCCGGGGATGGGCACCAATTCGCCCACCATCATGTCATTGAGCTCGCGGAAAAGCTTGCGCGACATGGCGCGCAGGAAATCCCTGTAACCCGACGCCACCTCGACGAAGGCGCCCGGCCCGTGCCGCACCTCGCCCTCGAAATACTCGACCACCCGCGGGTCCGAACCCATCACCGCCAGCCCGTTCACCGTCACACCCTCGAAGGGGTAATGGCTGTAGGCCTGCTGCGGGCGAAATCCGTCGTTGGTGATCCCGTCGCCCGAGACATCGATCACTTGCCGCTCGCAATCCGGGGCGGCCTCGAGGATGCCAGCGCCGAAGCCAAGCGCGTAGCCCATGGCGGTGGGATAGCGGTTGTAGCTGCGCGGCGCGCTGAGGAGCCGCACCACCACAGCGTCGATCGTCGCCTCGTCGCGCAGCATGGTCCAGTCGAGCACCAGCTGCGACTGGTTGCGCCCGCTCCATTCATAGGCCGAAAGCGCCACGCCGCCGCCGCCCTCGAGGATCGCGCGGCGCACGTCGGGATCGCGCAGCGCCCCCGCGAGCCCCTCCTTTTGCAGCCGGTACTCTTGATCATCGACCGAGGAGGAGACATCGAGCGCCAGCAGCAGTGCAAGCCGGCAGGACGACTCCTGCGCCATGGCTGCGGAGCCGGACCAGAGGCCCAGCCCCAGAGTGAGCGTCGCGGCAAGACGCCCGCCCATGCGCTTACCAGTGGCCGGTGTTGGGCATGCTCGCCCAGGGTTCCGCCGGTTCCTTGGCATCGCCCTGCTGCAGCAGCTCGATCGACACGTTGTCAGGCGAGCGCACGAAGGCCATGTGGCCGTCGCGCGGCGGGCGGTTGATCGTCACCCCGGCGTCCATGAGCGCCTGGCAGGCCGCGTAGATGTCCGGCACGGAATAGGCAAGATGCCCGAAGTGCCGCGAATCCGACGGCAGCCCCTCGTCGCCGTCCCAGTTGTAGGTTAGTTCCACGTCGGCCGTGCCATCGTCCTGATCGGGCGGGCAGAGGAAGACCAGGGTGAAGCGACCCTTCTCGCTTTCCGTGCGGCGGCGCTCCTTCAGCCCCAGCAACTCGTAAAATGCGATGGATTTATCGAGATCCTTCACGCGAACCATTGTGTGCAGATAGCGGATCGGCATTTCTTGCCCTTTCCTCTTAGTCTTGGGTCTTTGACCCCTAGGCTAGCAGGCCGCGCCCACTTGTCGAGACTTCACGTTCAGAAGCGCGACTTGAAGCCGAGGCTGAGGGCCAGGGTCTCGGTCTCGAACCGGCTCACGTTGCTCTCGGAGCGCTCGGCGCTGAGATCGAGCACCGGCACGAACCCGGCGTAATCGAGCTTTTCGAATGTGACCTGCATCTCGGCCCGCCAGACCTGGTCCGCGCGCCCGCCGGGCACCGGGAAGAGCACGCGGTACTCGGGGTAGCGGTGTTCGAAGGCCGAGACAGCAAAGGACAGGCGCAGCGGTCCCAGCGGCGCACCAGGCTCGTAGCCAAGCCGCAGCCCGCGAGTGTCACGGGTGATCTGGCCATTCTGCGACTCCGCCGTGCCGCCGATCAGCATGGCCGAAACCGTTCCCGGCGTTCCCAGATCATGGATCACCCCGAGCTGGTAGCCGACCGTATCGACATCATTGTAAGCGGTATCCGCATCCTGCTGGTGCTGCCACGACAGGCCGGCGGTCAGCGCGGTGACCACTCCCAGCGGCTGCACGAGACTGAACGCGGCGCGGCGGTAGTCGTAGCTGTGCCGCCCGCCTTGCCAGGCACGTCCGAGCGTGGCGCTGCCAGACACCACCGGCCCCTTGTCGCCGAGCCGGCGCCGGTGCTGCAGGCCGATCTCCATCGAAGAGGCGCCGAAGTCGGAATTCTCGACGCTCGGGGCCTTGTCCCGCGCCTCATCGCTGAGCCAGACCCGCCGCAGCGTGCCGTAGCCGCGCAGCGTGGTCTCGGACGTCGGCCCGCGCTGCACCGCGTAGCCCAGCGAGAGCGCGCCGCGCGCGGAAAACCCCGAGAGAGCCTGTGCCGAGGGCGAGAGGATGCCGACCAAGGGCAGCCCATCGACGGTGCTGATCTCTTCCGACGCGCCGCCGTTGACGTTCGACGAGGGAGCGGCCGAGAGCTCGAGCGACAGGCTGAGCCGCGACAGGGTGCGCAATGCCTTGTATTCGCGCCCCGCGCGCCGCCCGAGCGCCTCGCTGGGCACGTCCATCATTGCGCGGCGCATCCAGAGCTGCGACAGGAAGTAACTCTCGTCTTGCGCATAGGCTGCCGCCATGA
Organism: Salipiger sp. PrR007; assembly: GCF_010499845.1. Classification (NCBI taxonomy): domain Bacteria; kingdom Pseudomonadati; phylum Pseudomonadota; class Alphaproteobacteria; order Rhodobacterales; family Roseobacteraceae; genus Salipiger; species Salipiger sp. PrR007. The sequence goes on from NZ_JAAGOZ010000035.1 coordinate 33,383, forward strand.
CCCGCGCCGCCTCGTGTTTCTGCACGTCGGTTCGGGCATAGCGCAGCGTCTGCCGGGCCGCCTTGCGCGCGGCGGTGGTATTGCCACGGCGCAGCTCGGCCTGGGCGATGACGAAATGGCCGTAGGGGTCGGAGGGATCGGCCCGCAGCAGCAGCCCGCCAAGCTCCGCCGCCAGCGCATAATGCCCCGTCTGCACCGCCCGCAGCGCGGCGATGCGCATCTGCGCGGCGCTCAGGGTCATGCCAGCAAGCGCCGAGGCCGCTTCGGAGGAGACGGCCGCGGAGGTGGTCTGCGCGGACGGCTCAGCCAGCGCCCCATCCTGACAGGTGAAAAACAGGGCGGCGGAAACGGCGATCGCCGCATGGCGCAAGCTATGCAGTTCCAACGTCGGGCCTTAGTGGGCGACGAGGCTGCAGATGTCTTCGCGTGCGCCGGACTTGCCGCATTGGGTCAGGACAAACATGCCGACTTCCTTCACGTCGTAATCACCGTCCTCTCCGAAGAGAGAAGAGATCGACCACGAGAGTTCGGTATTGCCCGCTGCATAGGCCGCGCCTTCGCCGCCAAAGACACCGCTGAACGTCCCTGCGGCAGAATCGTCGGTGAAGACGCCATTGCCCGCAAACTCACCGATCTCGTCGATCACCCCCTCTTCGAGGATGATGTTGCCGACACTGGTGACCCCGCTGACGCCTTCGGGTCGGACGTCGCGCGGATCGTACATCTTCCGGTTCAGGATTTGTCCGTTGAGCGCGGCTTCGGCAAAGTTGACATTGAGGAAGATCACGCCGGTCATCGGAACCGGCTGCCCCGGCAGGTCGAGTTCTGCATAATCATCCGGCAGGGTGCCGACCGGTTTCAGATCCAGACCATCGCGGGTGACCACGTTCGTCACCGCGGCATAGTTCCCAACGTAGGAGACCTGCCCCGACGCAGGATCGCTCTCGAAGTCGGGCGGATCAAAAGCTCCGACACGGCGATAGTAGCCGTCCTGGAAGACCGTATTGAACTGGCCACCGTCACCTACGGCAACCGCCGAAACACTCTCGTCAGGGCTCATGCCGCCAAGAGCCAGGAAAAATCGATCCAGCGGATCCTCCTGCACCGAGTAGGCCACGTAGTCGTCGAGCCCCATCACCTCGGTGAGCCGGTCGTTGCGTTCGTAGACGGCACTGACCGGGCTGGTGTCCAATCCGTTGATCTGAACGGTGAGCGCGCTCATGTCGGAGGCAAAGCTGAAGCTGGCGACGGTGGCCTCAATGTCCTCGGGAGTCCTCGTGCTGCCGGAATCCACCGTGTCGTCAGTCCCGTCGGTGCCGTCCTCGTCGGTCCCGTCGGTGCCATCACTGCTGGTGTCCTCGCACGCCTGCAGCGGGTTGTCCCGGACGCAATCGTCGTTGCTGCTGCCGCTGCTTCCACAGCCCGCCAAAAGCCCGGCAAAAGCCGCCGCGATCCAGACCTTCTCCATAGAACTGCCCCGTAAACTGCGCGTTGAAACTCTTTGGTATTTTCTAGCGAGCCACCTGATCACCGAGCAACGTTCAACCCCTGATGCAAACAGCATTGACGCCGAAGTGAGACAAATCTGCCGCCACAGCATATCGCCCGCCGGTCCCGCCTTTCCCCAACATCTTGCCAAAAACCGGCGGATCCGCCTTTGCCTCGCCGCCCTGATCCGCTATCTCGGAGGGGCAACACGACCAGCCCGGAGGCCCCATGCGCCAGTATCTCGACGCCCTGCGCACCGTGCGCGATCTTGGCACCCGCTCGACCGACCGCACCGGCACCGGCACCATCTCCTATTTCGGAATGCAGTGTCGCTACCCGCTCGCCGAGGGTTTCCCGCTGGTGACCACCAAGAAGCTGCACCTGCGCTCGATCATCCACGAACTGCTGTGGTTCCTCGCCGGTGACACCAATATCAAGTATCTCAAGGACAACGGCGTTTCGATCTGGGACGAATGGGCCGACGAGAACGGCGATCTCGGCCCGGTCTACGGCCACCAGTGGCGCCACTTCCCGACCATCCGCGAAGAGATCGGCGACGATGGCGCGACCCGCCTTCTGCTCGGCGAGGTCGACCAGATCGCCCAGCTCGTCGAGATGATCAAGACGAGCCCCGACAGCCGCCGGCTCATCGTCTCGGCCTGGAACCCCGGCGAGATCGGGCAGATGGCCCTGCCCCCCTGCCACACGCTCTGGCAGGTGCGGATCATCGGCGGCAAGCTGCACCTGCAGCTCTACCAGCGCTCGGCGGACATGTTCCTCGGCGTGCCGTTCAACATCGCCTCCTACGCGCTGCTGACGGTGATGCTGGCGCATGTGACCGGCTACGAACCCGGCGATTTCATCCACTCGATCGGCGACGCGCATATCTATCTCAACCACCTCGAGCAGGTGGAAACACAGCTTGCGCGCACACCGCACGCGCTGCCGACGCTGCGCCTCGCGCGCGATGTGCCCTCGCTCTTCGACTTCCGCTTCGACGATTTCATCATCGAGAACTACGCGCCCGAGCCCGCGATCAAGGCACCGGTGGCGGTCTGATGCTGAGCCTGATCGTCGCCCGCGCCCGCAACGGCGCCATCGGCCGAGACAATGACATCCCCTGGTTCTCGCCCGAGGACCTCAAGATGTTCCAGCGCGAGACCTCGGGCGGCGCGCTCATCATGGGCCGCCGCACCTGGGAGAGCCTGCCGGTCAAACCCCTGAAGAACCGTCTCAATATCGTGGTCTCTCGGGACAGCTCGCTGACCGAGCACGTGGTGGGCTCGCTGGACGAGGCTTTGGATCTGGCGCGCGAGTTGGGCTATTTCCGGGTCTACGGCATGGGCGGGACAACGGTGTACGAGGGGCTGCTGCCCAAGGCCGACCGGCTGCTCGTCACGGAGGTCGACCTCGAGGTCGAGGGGGCGGACGCCTTCTTCCCGGCCTTCGACGAGGCGGAGTGGCGTGAATTGGGGTGCAAGGAATTGGGCGGTGAGGGGCCGCGCTGTGTGGTGCGAGAGTTGGTAAGGCCATTTGCAGACAACCCCGAACCCAGATGACGTCGGGCTGGCTCTGCTCCACAAATCGCGTGGAGGATTCATCTCGTGAATCCAGCGTGTTCGCTGAGATGCATGGAATGACCCACGCCCCGGACCTACAGGACCAGCGACCGGCCACCCTACTGAAGCGTTCAAGCGCCGAGGTTCGCTGACCGTTTGGTTCGATCCCACTGTGACCTGGGATGCCGCACCGACCGGCCCAGCGACCACATAGCGATGCCGCGATCCAGATCTGCCTTTCGATCAAAGTGCTGTTCGGCATGGCCCTCCGCCAGACGGCAGGCTTCGTGGAAAGCTAGCTGCGGCGGGTCGGTCTCGATTGGACGGTGCCCGAGTTCGGCACGCGGTCGCGCGCTCAGAAGACTCTGGCTGTCAAAATCCCACATCGCGGGTCCAAGGGCCTGCGTCATCTGTTGATTTCCTCTCGTGACATTGCTTCGCAATACACTGCCGGGCAGCGGACATCTCCGCCACGCAAGCCGCGGGATATATCCGTCCGGGGAAAGGGGAGCCCCAGCCATCAGGCGAATGTGCAAAAGGGCCCCTTGCGCCCGTCGCCCCATTCCTTCGCCTCCCGCCGCGCCTCTTCCTCGACCCCCTAAGCCGCAAGCGCGCGTGGCCGGTGCCTGCGGGGGTGCCTGAGTCGTGTGAAATGCGCTGCCGGGCGGGTCGCCGGCTCTCGCGCTGCTCACGGGGCCGTGTGAATCCTGACGTTGACGCTGCGTCCCCCGGCCAAAAAAGGTTCCAAGCCCCTGCAATCATGAGCCAGTTTTTGCCTGTCGGCGCTCACGCTACGGCTGCATTTGGCCGAGCCCCCGCGAAGAGGGCGTTTTTCGTGGTGGTTCCGCCACAGCACGTTCATGTGACCACTATGTGTGGATCGTTCCGGACGAAAGTTTGGTTGTATCCTCAGTCACACGCTCCGAAACGAGAGTGGACAACACATGATGAAACATGAAGAAATTGGAGCAGACCCAATGAAACTCGCACGCATCGCCCTCCCGGCCCTCCTGGCAGGCACCGTGGCAGTTCCGGCGTTCGCCGGCAGCATCGCACCCACCGTTGTCGAGCCCGTCGTGACCCCGGTTCCCGTGCCCGTCGCAGCTGGCCGTGACTGGACCGGCTTCTCCGGCGGTGTTCAGCTGGGCTACGGCGCCTTCGACACCGATGGCACCCCGGACGACTACGAAGAAGCGATGACCTACGGCCTGAAGACGTACTATGACTACGACTTCGGCAACTGGGTCATGGGCGGCGGCCTCCAGTACGACTGGAGCGACGCAGACCTCGGCGCGGCCGGCGACCTCGACGGCATCATGCGCGCAGGCCTTCGCGCCGGCTACGACATGGGCAACACCATGGTGTACGGCACGGGCGGCTATGCCAAGGCGTTCACCAGCGGTGGTGACATCGACGGAGGCGACTCCAACGGTTACTTCGCAGGGATCGGCACCGAAACCTTCCTGACCGACAACTGGACCGTCGGCACCGAGATCACCTACAACGAGTTCACCGACTTCGACGCCGACGACATGGAACTGAAGAACACCCAGTTCAACGTCTCGCTGAACTACCGCTTCTGATCCAGACGCGTTGCGGGGCCGCTGGCCCTGCGACCGATGCCCGGCCTCGTGATGAGGCCGGGCATTTCGTTTTTCCCGCGGGCTCCTGCGCCCGACGAAACTTTTCGCAGCCACCCCTCCCGTATTAGGGATTTCGTCATGAAGACGTTACACTCTCCCGCATGTGGCGCAGCGTTTCGATTCCCCTTCCGGCGATTGTCGCGGCCTGTGCGGCCGCCCTGTCCGGCAGCCTCTGTGGCCTTCCCGCCGCGGCCACCTCACCCATTGCCGAGGTGATCTGCGAACCCTCATCGCGCATGACGCAGCGCCTGAAACGCCAGCAGGGCGCGACGCTTACCTCCACCGGCCTGCGCAGCCCGGACGAAGTGCTTGAGCTCTGGCTCGACCCGCGCGACAACTGGACGATGGTCATCACCTATGCCTCCGGAACCTCCTGCATTGTCGCCATGGGCGCCCATTGGTCGCGCATGGAACCACAAGATCCGGCCTGATCCTCAGCGTCATCCCCATGATGATGGGGTGCGGGGCTTTTCCCGCAAGCCGCGCTCTGCCATAGTTGGCAGCAACCAGAATCCGGGAACGAGCAGCAACACATGGCCGACGACCTCCTCGCCGCAACCGAATCCGCTTCCTATGACGCCTCTTCGATCGAGGTTCTCGAGGGGCTCGAACCGGTGCGGAAACGCCCCGGCATGTACATCGGTGGCACCGACGAGCGGGCGCTGCACCACATGGTGGCGGAGATCCTCGACAACTCGATGGACGAAGCGGTGGCCGGCCATGCCAACCGCATCGAGGTCGAACTGCACGCCGATTATTCCGTCTCGATCCGCGACAACGGCCGCGGCATCCCGATCGACCCGCACCCCAAGTTCCCGGGCAAGTCGGCGCTCGAGGTGATCCTCTGCACGCTGCACGCAGGCGGCAAGTTCTCGGGCGACGCCTATGAGACCTCGGGCGGCCTGCACGGCGTCGGCGCCTCGGTGGTCAACGCGCTGTCGGACTCCATGGTCGTGCAGGTGGCGCGCAACAAGGAACTCTTCGAACAACGCTTCTCGCGCGGCATCCCTCAGGGCCCGGTCGAGAAGGTTGGCGCCGCGCCGAACCGCCGCGGCACCACGGTGACCTTCCACGCCGACGAGGAGATCTTCGGCCACCACCGCTTCAAGCCCTCGCGCATGCTGAAGATGGTGCGCTCCAAGGCGTATCTCTTCTCGGGCGTCGAGATCCGCTGGAAGTCCGCCATCCCCGACGGCGACACGCCGATGGAGGCGACCTTCCACTTCCCCGGCGGCCTCGCCGACTACCTGACCGAGAGCCTCGGCAGCGCCAGTACCTATGCCGACAAGCCCTTCTCGGGCACCGTCGACTTCCGCGAGAAGTTCAACGCACCGGGCAAGGTGGAATGGGCGATCAACTGGACCCCGTCGCGCGACGGCTTCATCCAGTCCTACTGCAACACGGTTCCCACCCCCGAGGGCGGCACCCATGAGGCGGGCTTCTGGGCCGCGATCCTCAAGGGCATCCGCGCCTACGGCGAGTTGGTCAGCAACAAGAAGGCCAACAACATCACCCGCGATGACCTGATGACCGGCGGCTGCGCGCTGGTGTCCTGCTTCATCCGCGAGCCCGAGTTCGTCGGCCAGACCAAGGACCGCCTTGCCACCACCGAGGCGCAGCGCCTTGTCGAAGGCGCGGTGCGCGACCACTTCGACAACTGGCTGGCCTCCGACACCAAGTCGGCGGGCGCGATCCTCGACTTCCTCGTGCTGCGCGCCGAGGAGCGGCTGCGCCGCCGTCAGGAAAAGGAAACCGCCCGCAAGTCGGCCACCAAGAAGCTGCGCCTGCCGGGCAAGCTGACCGACTGTACCGCCAAGAGCCGCGAGGGCACCGAGCTTTTCATCGTCGAGGGTGACTCGGCCGGCGGCTCGGCCAAGGGCGCGCGCTTCCGCGAGACCCAGGCGCTGCTGCCGCTGAAGGGCAAGATCCTCAACGTGCTCGGCGCAGCCTCGAACAAACTGGGCTCCAACGCCGAAATCCGCGACCTCTGCGAGGCGCTCGGCGTCGGGATCGGTACGAAGTTCAACGTCGATGACCTGCGCTACGAGAAAATCATCATCATGACCGACGCGGACGTCGACGGCGCGCATATCGCCTCGCTGCTGATGACCTTCTTCTTCACACAGATGCGGCCGCTGATCGACAATGGCCACCTCTATCTTGCCTGCCCGCCGCTCTACCGGCTGACCCAGGGCGCCCGCCGCATCTATGTCGCCGATGACGCCGAGAAGGAGGCCATGCTGGCCAAAGGCCTCGGCGGCAAGGGCAAGATCGACGTGCAGCGCTTCAAGGGTCTGGGCGAGATGGACGCCAAGGACCTCAAGGAAACGACGATGGATCCGGCGACGCGCAAGCTGATCCGCGTCACCATCGACGAGGACGAACCCGGCGAGACCGGCGATCTGGTGGAGCGGCTGATGGGCAAAAAGCCCGAGTTGCGCTTCCAGTATATCCAGGAAAACGCGCGGTTCGTGGAAGAACTGGACGTCTGAGCCGGCGCAAGCCCGCGCGCGGCGGGGAAGATGCACCCAAGGTGGTTGTTTTCCGCCCGCGTATGGCACACCCTATGGCTGTTCCATTCACGACAGACGAACGCCGAGCCCCATGACCAAAACGACGCTCCTGCGCCTTCAGATCACCAGCTTCGCGCTGGTTCATATCCCTCTCGTTGCCCTCGTGATCTATGCGCTCACGAATGGCGTCGCGGGCCACCTCGAGCTGCTGCTGGTGGCCCTGCTTGCGACCGTGGTCGCCGCGATCGCGATTTGGATGACGCTCGGCCGCGCGCTCGGCGGTGACAGCCTGTCGGCTCAGAAGAGCGCGTAGAGCACCAGCGCAATCACGCCCAGCTTCACCGCGAGAACCAGCACCAAAAGACCGCGGTTCTCGGGGGCAAGGAGGTCGCGCCAGACGCTGCGCGGTTCCGCGTCTCCGAAAAGCCGAGCCTGCAGCGCGGTGAAGACCCGGGGCGGCGGAACCTCGTCCTCGACCGGCCCCATGAAGCCGATGAAGCGGCTCTGCCAGAAATCCATCTCGCGCAGAAGCTCGGGGTCGCGTGCCACGGCACGCAGACCTTCGTCCTGCTCCTTCGCGGGCAGCAGGCCAAGCGCGAGCTCGGCGGCTAGCAGCGATTTCTCGGGGCTGGTCATCTGGCGAGTCCCACGGTGATCCTCCGGTGCGACGGCCTGCATCCCTGTCGGAGCCAAAGGCCAGACCGCACACCGCCAGAGTGCCGCATCCGGCGCGACGGTGCAATCTTGCCGTGGCCTACGGGCCTGTGACTTTCTTTTGTATCCGAGCGGTGGCAGGCTGGTGACCGTGCCTGCAACGCAAGGAGCCGTAGATGCGTCCCCTGGTCCTGAGCCTCGCCCTTGCCTGCCCTGCCGCTCCCGCCCTCGCTCAGGACACCGATCTGGAACTCGTGCTGCTGGCCGACGCTTCCGGCTCGATCACCCCCGGCGAACTGCAATTCCAGCGCGAGGGCTACGCCCAGGCGATCACCGACCCCGAGGTGCTCGCAGTCATTGCCGGCACCGCATATGGCCATATCGCGGTGACCTACGTGGAATGGGCCGCCAACCAGGCGCAGGTGGTGGACTGGACGCTGATCGACGGACCCGAGGCGGCGCGGGGCTTTGCTGCCGCGCTGCTGGACCAGCCGCGGCAGGCCTACGGGCGCAATGCCATCGGCGCGGCACTGCTCGAAGGGCTGCGGTTGATGGAAGAGAACGAGATCAACGGCTGGCGCCGGGTGATCGACTTCTCGGGCGACAGCGCCAACAGTTGGGCCGGCCCGAGCATCGAGCAGGCCCGCGCGCAGGTGGTGCAGGCCGGAGTGACGATCAATGCCCTGCCCATCCTGCGCCCCGATGATCCGGGTCGCGCCGAGGGCGGGCTCGAAACGCTTTACGAGGAACTGATCATCGGCGGCACGGGCGCCTTCGTGGTCACCGCTGACACCCGCGACAGCTTTGCCGAGGCGGTGAAGAAGAAGCTCATCCTCGAGATCTCCTCCCTGCCCGGAGAGACTTTCGCGGCGGCGGAGTAACCCCCTTGCATAAAAGCGGAAAAGTAGCGCACGCTGCGTCCATGCGTATCCTGTTCTGCCTGTTGCTCCTGTCCGCCCTCTCCGGCTGCGGGCGCCCGCTCACCGACAATGAGACCAGCTTTCTCGAAGCCATGCAGGGGCCCCAGCTCGACACGGGCCGGGTGCGCTTTCACGACGGGCTCGCGTCGCGCGCGGTGACCTTCGAGCGGCCGATCCGGCCCCGGCTTGCCTGCACCGAGCGAATCTGGCCGCCCTCCTCGGGCGAAACCGTCACCGTCTCGCCGGCGGCGCTGACGCTGTTCAACCACATCTTCTACCGAGAGGATGTCTACCTCGACGATTACCTGCCCCGCTATCCCGAGCGGGTGAATCTCTACGCCGCGATGCTCTTCGCGCATGAGATGACCCATGTCTGGCAATGGCAAAACCGCAAGCGCACCGGCTACACGCCGCTGAAGGCCGCCACCGAGCACCAGACCCATGTCGATCCCTATCTGATCGACCCGGACACTTCGGCGCGGTTCCTCGATCACGGCTACGAACAGCAAGGTGCCATCGTCGAGGAGTACGTCTGCTGCCAATTGCTCGACCCCGAGGCGCCACGCACCGCGCGGCTGCGGGCAATGATCTCGGAGGCCATGCCGATCGGCGGGCTGGACGCTGCGCTGGGTGGCACCGACGTGGTGATCCCCTGGAAGGGGGCCGAAATCGAGAACATCTGCCACTGACCCGGGAGACGCACAAAAAAGCGGGACCGTAAGGCCCCGCTGACGTTGCTATTAGCGATCGCCTCGCGCGATCAGAGGTCGTTCTGCCAGGCAGAGACCTGTCTTTCGGCCTCTTCCTTGGCGACGCCGTATTTCTTCTGGATCAGGCCGGCAAGTTGCTCGCGGTCGCCTTCGGCCTGCTGAACCTCGTCATCGGTCAGCTCGCCCCACTGCTCGCGGGCCTTGCCCTTGAATTCCTTCCAGTTGCCTTCGATTTGGTCCCAGTTCATAGCGGGTCCTCCTGAGGTTACGTCTGCAAATGAAACCCCCGAGGCCGGGCTGGGGTTCCGCATCCTCCGCGCAGGTTTCGCGCGGCTGAGCGCCACTCCGCCCAATTGCTACCCTGACTCACTCAGCGCGCTGGATTTCCTTCAAATAGGCCACGAGATCGGCCACCGGCTGCACCGTGGATGCGCCGCCCTCCAGCGCCGCCTCGGCGTCGTAGCCGAAAAACTGGCCGTAAACCGGCATGGGCGAGCCGTGGCTGACGAGCGGATCGCGCCCGTCGATGCGCTTGATTACCCGCTCCATCGGGAAGCTGCCGCCATTGGCGGCACCGAGCTCGGTCAGGTTGACCGGCTTGATCATCAGCACCCCCGCCATCGGCCCATCGCCGCGCCCGTCAAGCCCGTGGCAGGTGGCGCAATATTCAGTGTAGAGCGCCGCCCCGCGGTCGGCGTCCTGCGCCAGCGCAGTGCCAAGCGGCAGGACGACGGCCAAGAGCGTGGCTCGGAAGAAAACGATCGGCATGGTCGGGCCCCCTCTCTGCCCCGATCCTGCGCCTGTGGCGCTGCGTCCACCTTGATCGGCGTCAAGCCGCAGCGCGATCGCCGCAGAAGAACTTGGCGCCGGGCTCGAAGCGAACCCGGCGCCAGAAAGAGGCTTGGCCTGTGGTTGTGAGGCGAGGGCCGCTCCCGCGGCCCCCGCCCTTGGTCAGATCGTCGGCAGGTCGCTGACGAAGACATACTCCAGGAAGTCGATGCGCAGCGGCTCGCCCCCGTCCGGCATGCCCGAGAACTCCAGCCGGTCCCCTGCCTCGATTGCGAGACCGGTGATCTCGCGTTCGGCGTAGGACGTCTCGTTGACGATCGAGGCGCCTGCATCCGCATCCCAGATGAAGCTGTCGACCGCCTCGCCGTTCAGCAGCAGCGAGAGCTGCGACTGCCCGTCGGATTCGTCGAAATAACCCATCTTGATGTTGTAGAGCCCCGTTGCGCCGCTGAAGCCGAAGCCCGCCACATGCGGCCCGCTCCCGGTGGCCTGGATCAGCTGGTCGTTCGAGCCGTGGCCGTTGTTCAGGACCTGGAAGCCCTGAAGGTCCATCGCCTCGGCTTCCACGCGCACCGGGTCCGCGCTTGGCGGCGGGGTGACCGGCACCGCGACGTTGAAGCTGGTCAGAGCTCCGTTCGCCGCCACGGCGTTGCCGCTGGTGTCAACCACTTGCCCCGCCTGCAACGCCACCGTGTAGGCGCCGTTGTCGGCGGTGTCCCAGGTCCCGCCCGGCGCCGCCACCGTGTAGGTAGCGCTGCGCG